>NZ_JAGIQD010000027.1:40409-83641 GCF_017815045.1 Burkholderia sp. CpTa8-5 | reverse complement strand
CGCACGTATGCGGGGCCGGAGGCGCGCTTCTGCCCGGCGGCCGTGTACGAGTTCGTGAAGAACGACGACGGCGGCGAGCGCCTCGTGATCAACGCGCAGAACTGCGTGCACTGCAAGACCTGCGACATCAAGGACCCGACGCAGAACATCGTGTGGGTCACGCCCGAAGGCGGCGGCGGGCCGAACTACCCGAACATGTAACGCAACGCATCCCCGCGCCCGCGGGCGCGAACGAACCGGAGTGAGACGATGAGCAATGCAGCGAAGGAAGTCGTGGTGGTGAGCGGTGTCCGTACCGCGATTGGTGATTTCGGCGGCAGCCTGAAGGATTTCTCGCCGACCGACCTCGGCGCGAAGGTGGTCGCCGAAGTGCTGTCGCGCGCGAACGTGCCGGGCGATGCGGTCGGCCATGTCGTGTTCGGCCACGTCGTGAACACCGAGCCGAAGGACATGTATCTCGCACGCGTCGCGGCGATCAACGGCGGCGTCGCGCAGCACACGCCGGCGCTGACCGTGAACCGCCTGTGCGGCTCGGGCCTGCAGGCGATCGTGTCGGCCGCGCAGACGATCATGCTCGGCGATGCCGACATCGCGATCGGCGGCGGCTCGGAGAGCATGAGCCGCGCGCCGTACACGGTGCCGGCCGCGCGCTTCGGCCAGCGCATGGGTGACGCGAAGCTCGTCGACATGATGCTCGGCGCGCTGCACGACCCGTTCCAGACGATCCACATGGGCGTGACGGCCGAGAACGTCGCCAAAAAATACGACATCTCGCGTGACGCGCAGGATGCGCTGGCGCTCGAATCGCATCGTCGCGCGGCGCGCGCGATCGCCGAAGGCCGCTTCAAGGACCAGATCCTGCCGATCTCGATTCGCACGAAGAAGGGCGAAGTCGCGTTCGACACCGACGAGCACGTGCGGCACGACGCGGGCCCGGACGACTTCTCGAAGCTGAAGCCGGTGTTCGCGAAGGAGAACGGCACCGTGACGGCCGGCAACGCATCGGGCATCAACGATGCGGCCGCCGCCGTGCTGATGATGAGCGCGGACGCCGCGCGCGCGCAGGGCGTGAAGCCGCTCGCGCGCCTCGTCGCGTATGCGCATGCGGGCGTCGATCCGGCGTACATGGGCATCGGCCCGGTGCCGGCCACGCAGAAGGCGCTCGAACGCGCGGGCCTGAAGATCACCGATCTCGACGTGATCGAAGCGAACGAAGCGTTCGCCGCGCAGGCGTGCGCGGTCACGCAGGAGCTCGGCCTCGATCCGGCCAAGGTCAACCCGAACGGCTCCGGCATCTCGCTCGGTCACCCGATCGGCGCGACCGGCGCGCTGATCACGGTGAAGGCGCTGTACGAGCTGAAGCGCATCGGCGGGCGTTACGCGCTCGTGACGATGTGTATCGGCGGCGGCCAGGGGATTGCCGCGATCTTCGAGAACATCTGATAATCGACCGCTCAGCCTCCGAATACACAGGAATCGTCATGGCCATCGAAACCGTCGGCGTCGTGGGCGCCGGAACCATGGGTAACGGCATTGCGCAAACCGCCGCCGTTGCAGGACTGAACGTCGTGATGATCGACGTCAGCGACGCCGCGCTCGACAAGGGCCTCGCGACGTTGAAGGGCAGCCTCGAGCGGCTCGTGTCGAAGGACAAGCTCGCGGCCGACGCCCGAGATGCGGCGCTCGCGCGCATCACGACGTCGACCGACTACGCGACGCTCGCTTCGGTCGACATCGTGATCGAGGCCGCGACCGAGAACGTCGAGCTGAAGGGCCGCATCCTGAAGCAGATCGAGGCCGTCGCGCGCCCGGACGCGATCATCGCGACCAACACGTCGTCGATTTCGATCACCGCGCTCGCGGCGCCGCTCGCCGATCCGTCGCGTTTTCTCGGCATGCACTTCTTCAACCCGGTGCCGCTGATGCCGCTCGTCGAGATCATCCGCGGGCTGCAGACGAGCGACGCGACCGCGTCGGCCGTGCGCGCGCTGACCGAGCGTTTCGACAAGTCGCCGATCGGCGTGCGCAACTCGCCGGGCTTCGTCGTGAACCGGATCCTGGTGCCGATGATCAACGAGGCGTTCTTCGTGCTGGCTGAAGGCATCGCGTCGGCCGAGGAAATCGACGCGGGGATGAAGCTCGGCGCGAACCACCCGATCGGGCCGCTCGCGCTGGCCGACCTCGTGGGCCTCGACGTGTGCCTCGCGGTGATGGACGTGTTCCTGAAGGACTTCGGCGACCCGAAGTATCGCGCGTGTCCGCTGCTGCGCGAGATGGTGTCGGCAGGCAGGCTCGGGCGCAAGACCGGGCGTGGGGTGTACGACTACAGCAAGTAAGCCGGTCGTCCACGGTGTTTCGCGCGGCCGCCTTCGGGCGGCCGTGTGTTTTGTGCGGCGGGATGACGCGTCGAGTACCGACAGGTCGCGCGGCAACGCGTGCTTGAACATCGCGCTACAGCAGCCGCTCGGACAGTACGCGGAATGCGACGTCGGGCACGACGAAGCACAGCGGTTCGCCGGTCGCGCCGATGCGGGCGAGGAAGTCGCCGCCCGCGGGCCCGACCGTCTTCAGCGGCCGCACCGCATCGACGTCGATCGGCAAGTCGATCGACGCATATGCGAGGCGGTCGCAGTCCTCGACATGGGCGACGGCCGCGTGCTGCAGCGACAGCGCGGCGACGGCCGCGCGCCAGTCGTCGAAGAACGGCGCGAATGTGTCGGGCAACGTCCGGTCGTGCGACGCTTCGGCCGTGCAGCGGAAGTCGGGCGCGCTGCCGCCGCTGCCAGCCAGCCGCGTGTCATAGCGTCCGTCGTGTGCCTCGTGCGTAAAGGGCCGCGCGAGATGCGACGGCAGCGCGTCGCTGAACAGCCGGCTGCCGAGCGCATAGAGCGGGTGATCGAACACGTTCTTCACGAACAGCACGGTGCGCTCGGCCGGCGCGCCGCCCGGCAGCGCATCGACGTAGAGCCGCCAGTTGCTTTGCAGCGGCGACGGAAACGCGCGCCGCAGCGGGCCGGCGAGACGCGGGCCGAAATGCCGGTGCCGGTAGGTGAGCGTTGTGAACGGTGTGCGGCCGCCGCGGCTCGCGAGCGTGACGCCGCGCGGCACGAGGTGCGCGACGGCCGCGACATCGACGACCCACGTGCAATACACGACGTGCTCGACGTCGCTTGCGAGCTGCAGGAACGGTAGCCGCGACAGCAGCGCGCGACGTGCGCGCAGCAGCGGGCCACTCGCGACGATCCGGTTGGCGAGTCGGCCGGCGATGCCGGAGGACGGATGGACGAAGGCGTTGTCGTGGCGCATGGGCGGCATTGTGCCGGGGTTGTCGCATACGGGGAAGATGCGCGGCAAGTGTCTTGAGCCGAGCGGGCGCACATCCGCCGGCGACCCCGCGCGGTGCTGCTCGCGCGACGCATGGCGACGGCCGGGCTTCGCGCGTCAATACCCCGACCCGCCGCCGCCCTGATCGGTCACGATCGCCACCCCCGAACTCGTGCCGAGCCGCGTCGCGCCGGCTTCGAGCATCGCCAGCGCGGCTGCGCGATCGCGCACGCCGCCCGACGCCTTCACGCCGAGCGTCGGCCCGACCGTACGCCGCATCAGCGCGACATCGGCCAGCGTCGCGCCGCCGTGGCCGAATCCGGTCGACGTCTTCACGAACGCGACGCCGAGATCGCGGCACATCCCGCACACGCGCACCTTCTCGTCGTCGGTCAGCAGCCCCGTTTCAAGGATCACCTTGAGCGGCACCGGGCCGCAAGCGCGATGCACGGCGTCGATGTCGGCCTTCACGTCGTCGGTGCGGCCGCTTTTCAGCGCGCCGATGTTGATCACCATGTCGATCTCGCCGGCGCCCGCCGCGATCGCGGCGGTGGCTTCGAACGCCTTCGCGGCGGACAGCCCCGCGCCGAGCGGGAAGCCGACCACGGCGCAGACGAGCACGCCGGTATCGACCAGCTCGCGCGCGGCGAGCGGCACGTTCGCCGAATTCACGCAGACCGAGTAAAAGCGATGCTCGGCCGCCTGACGGCAGAGTTCGCGGATCTGCGCGTCGCTCGCGTCGGGCGCGAGCAGCGTGTGATCGATGGTTTGGGCGAGTTGGGCGTTGGAAAGCGGCATGTGTCAGGACTCCACGGATCGTGTGCGGAAAGCGCACACGGAAAGTTGATGTTTTCACATCGGTTTGTTACAAATACGACATTCCGGCCGGGCCCGCGGGCCCGGCACGACGAGCGACTCACGCGGCGGTCACGCAGGATACAGGCATGGAAACAAAGAAGGGCGAACGGATCAAGACATTGATGAACGTGCTGCAAGGGCAGAACGCGATTCATCTGAGGGAAGTCGCCGAGCTGTTCGGCGTGTCCGAAATGACGATCCGCCGCGATCTCGCGGACAACCCGCACGGCCTCAGCCTGATCGGCGGCTACGTGACGCGCCATTTCGCCGCGCAGCGCAGCGACATCGGCGAATATCTGATCAGTGCCGAGAACAACCGGCAGACCGAGGAAAAGCGCCGCATCGGCAAGCTGGCCGCGCAGTTCGTGACGACCGGCGACACGATCTTCGTCGACTGCGGGTCGACCACGCCGTTCATCGTCGACTTCATTGCCGACGACCTCGAATTCACCGCGGTCTGCAATTCGCTGAACGTGTTCGCGAAGCTGCAGCAGAAGCCGCATTGCAACGTGATCCTGTGCGGCGGCGCGTATCACCGGCAGAACATGGTGTTCGAATCGGTCGCCGAAACGGGCATTCTCGATTCGGTACGCGTGTCGAAGGCGTTCATCTCGGCGGCCGGCGTGAGCGAACGCTGCGGCGTCACGTGCTTCAACTTCCACGAAGTCGATGCGAAGAAGCAGGTGATGGCGCGCGCGCAGAACCGCTTCCTGCTGGTCGACCACACGAAGTTCGACGAAGTGCGCGCAGCCTATTTCGCCGAATTGACCGATTTCAACTACGTGATCTCCGACGGGCAACTGAGCCGCCGCTACGAAACGGCGATCCGCGAGCACGGGATTGCGCTCGTGACCTGATGCGGCGCCGTGCATCGCGCTTTTCAGCACGTCACGCATCGCGCGCTTCCGCCGCGCTGAGGTAGCCGGTAAGCACCTCGAAGCGGCGCGATGCGCCGGGCGCCAGCGCCGCGACGTGGCCCTTGCGGCGTTCCGCTTCGTAACCCTCCGGCTCGCAGGTCGACGGCAACGCGAACGCGGCCACCTGCTGATCCGCGTTGTGCAGGATCCAGCGCGTCGCATGCGGGAATTGCGCGGGGCGATACGCGGTGTGGAACGCGCCGCCGTCCGGATGCGCGAGCCGGAAATGCGCGACGCCGTCGGCATCCGTTGCCACGTCGTTCATGAAGAACACGATCTCGGGGTCGTACAGCGCGGGCGCATCGAGCGTCGCGAGCCGGGCCGGTTCGTGCGCGAGCATGGCCGTGTAGTCGCGCCATGCGGCGGTGGGCTTCACGTGCGCGGGCACGCTGTCGCGCAGCCGCATGCCGCCGCGCGGCAGCGACTGCACGAAGCGGCCGCCCGGCACGTATGCGTAGTTCAGGTGGGCCATGTACATCAGGTCCATCGGCGCGCCGCCGAGGTTCGTCACGTCCATCGCGATCGTCATCCGCGCCTCGTGCTCGGCCAGCCGCACCGACGGCCGCGCGACGTAGTGGCTGCCGAAGCCTTGCACGTATTCGTATTCGCCTGTCACTTCGACCGTCGCGCCGCGCGCGTCCATGCCGACGACGAGGCTCGCGCGGTCCATCGGCGCGCAGGGCATCTCGCCGTGCAGCGCGTGCGTGTCGTCCGGCCCCGGGCAGCCGTTGCGCAGCAACCCGCTATGGAACATGAAGCAGCCGTAGGTATCGATGATCGACGCCGCGCGCTTCGGCTGCCGGAACATGTGCTTCATCGTCAGGTCGCGGCCGTCGAATTCGGCGGCCCAGATCATCTGACCGAGATACGGCAGCACGACCAGATGACCACGGCGGTTCTCGAGCTTCAGCGCCTCGACGCCGGACGGATACGCGAACGCGGTGACGGTGAGGCTGTCGGTGCGGTACAGCGTGCGCGGCGCTTCGCGGAAGTCGTCGCGCCGCAGTTCGATCTCGCCGCGCATGGTCAGGCTCCCGACGTGTTGCGCGTCGCGGCGTAGCGCGCGGACGCATGACCGTCGGTCGCAGCGTCGGGCGTCGCTGCCGGCAGGTGACGCAGGCAGTAGAAGCCGTAGTACACGATCACGACGAAGCACAGCAGCGGCACGACGAACGCGAGCTGCATGTTGCCGCCGGTGTGATCGGAGATCAGCCCCTGGATCAGCGGCACGACCGCGCCGCCGACGATGCTCATCACGAGGATCGAGCCGCCGTATTCGGTGTCCTTGCCGAGGCCGTCGATCGTCAGCCCGTAGATCGTCGGCCAGCACGGGCCGAGGAAGATGCTCACGCACACGGCCGCATACACGGCGGTGATGTTGTGTACGCTGATCGTGTACGCCAGCAGCGCGATGCACAGGATGCCGTACACGATCAGCACCTTGGCCGGGCCGACGCGTTTCATCACGAGCGTCGCGACCAGCTTGCCGACGAAGAACGCGAAGAACGTCGCGAGCAGATAGCGCGATGCGCCGCGCTCGGTGAGGCCGCCGATCTGCATCGCGAGCCGGATCGTGAAGCTCCACACGCCGACCTGCGCGCCCACATACAGAAATTGCGCGACGACGCCCGCGACGAAGCGCCGGTTGCCGAACAGCCGCGCGAGCGTGCCGCGCGCGTCGATCCGGTGCGCGACCGTACTCGCGCCGTTGCCCTTGCAGGCCGGATACGGCGTGAGCGCGAACACGATGAACACGGCGACGAGCACGACGATCAGCCATTTGTACGGCTCGAGCGTGGCCTGGATCATCGCGAGCTGGTGCGTGTGCGCGTCGGCGGCCGACATCGCCGCGAGCTGCGCATGCGACGCATCGCCTTCCTTGAAGATCAGGAAGCTGCCCATGTAGACGCCGGCCATCGCGCCGAACGGGTAGAACGTCTGCGAGATGTTCAGCCGCCGCGTGCTGGTGTCGCGCGGGCCCATCAGCGTCGAATACGAGTTGGACGCCGTTTCGAGAAACGACAGGCCGGCGGCGATCACGAACAGCGCGACGAGGAACATCCCGTACTTCGCCATCGACGCGGCTGGGAAGAACAGCAGGCAGCCGGTCGTGTAGAGCAGCAGGCCGACCAGGATCGTCGTCTTGTAGCTGAACTTCTTCACGACGGTCGCGGCCGGAATCGCGAGGAAGAAGTAGCCGAGATAGAACGCGGACTGCACGAACGCCGATTCGAAATCGGACAGGAAGAACGATTTCTTGAACTGCGCGATCAGCACGTCGTTCAGGTTCGCGGCGGTGCCCCACAGCGCGAACAGGCAGCACAGCAGCGTGAACGCGAAGAGCGGCGTGCGATTCAGGTAATAGCCGTCAGGCGTGTGTTCGATCGGGGTCCGGCTCATGGGTGTCTCCTTCCCAATGTCTCGTCGATGAAGGCGCCGGTCAGAAGCCGGCGTCGCGGAGGAAGCGTTCGAACGTCGCGGCGTCGGCGTACGACTTCTGCGTGCCGAGGCCCGTGACCGAATGCGCGGCGTACGCGGACGCGTAACGCATCGCGTCGACCGCGTCGCGCGACGCCGCGTAGCAGCGTGCGAAGCAGCCGATATAGGCGTCGCCGGCGCCCGTCGTGTCGCGTGGGTCGACGGGGACGCCCGGCACGTGGTGCACGCCGTCGCGCGACACCAGCAGCGAACCGTTGCTGCCGAGCGTGACGAGCACGTGCTGGAGCCCGCGTGCGACCAGCGCTTGGGCGGCGCGCGTAGCGCTCTCGCGCGAATCGACCGGCATGCCCGACACGATCGCGAGCTCGGTTTCGTTCGGCACGAAGAATTCGACGGAACGGATGCGTTCGAAATCGAGATCGGCCACGGCGGGCGCTGGGTTCAGCAACACGGGAATGCCGTGCCGCGCGCCGAATTCGATCGCGTGATAGACGGTGTCGAGCTCGATTTCGAGTTGCAGCACGATCAGCGCGCATTCGGCGAGCATCGGCGCGGCCGCGTCGACGTCGGCCGGCCGCAGGTGGCGGTTCGCGCCCTTGACGATCAGGATGCTGTTGCTCGAATCGGGCTCGACGAAGATCGGCGCGACGCCGCTCGGCACGCCGGCGACCTTGCGCACGTGCGTGGTGTCGATCCCTTCGCGCTCGAAGTTGCGAATCGTGTTGTCGGCGAACACGTCGTCGCCGACCTTGGTGACCATCACGACGCGCGCGCCGAGGCGTGCGGCCGCGACGGCCTGGTTCGCGCCCTTGCCGCCGCAGCCGAGCTCGAAGTTCGGCGCCTCGAGCGTTTCGCCCCGGGCGGGCATGCGCGCGACGTAGGTCACGAGGTCGACCATGTTGCTGCCGATGACGGCGATTGTCTCCATCTGGGTCTCTTCCTTGGTATGGGGGCGGCCGTATGCGTGGGTGGCAGCGGGTCGCGATAGGTGATAATAAAATCACATAGAGTGTGAAAATGCAATCCTATGATGTTAGGATGGTCACTTTAGGGCTGGCGGGAGGGTGGGGAATTCCCCCATGCGTGCCGGAGAGACGGCTTCACGTCAGGCGGTGCTGATGCACAATTGCGAGCGCTCAGATCGAGCGCGGGGAGAGGCGAGAGCCTCGCCGGGAAGGTGGCTGAATTCTCTCCGCGGTGCGGAGAGGATTAGGGGGCGGCAGGATTCCGCGGTTACCGAGATTCCCACTGCTACCGCGTGGTGCCGCGCCCGGGCGAGCGTAACGCGCGGCGCGTCACCGACTTCATCGTCAGGGGCGAAGCCCCGATCTGTGTTCGAATGCGTAAAATACGTATAATACGCATTCGTTGCTCCGAGGAGGCCACCATGCCCACCATTACCGCCACCGAGCTGGCGCGTCACACCCGCCAGATCCTCGATCAAGTCGCCCAGCGCCGCGAGACCGTCGTGGTCGAGCGCAATCAGACCGTGATCGCGCGCCTGGTGCCCGCCGACCCCGTCATGAACGCCGTGCAGGCGCTCGAGGGCCTGCAGCAGAGCCTCGGCGCCGACGATGCGGCCCGCTGGTTGCGCGACAGCCGCGCCGGCTTCGACGACGGAGTGCGTGACCCGTGGGCGTGATCATCGACAGCTGCGTCTGGGTCGGTCTCGCCGGCGGCACCGTCGACGCGCGCGCCGTGATCGATACCGCCGGCGACGCGCCCGTGTTCATCTCGACGATCTCGCTGGGCGAACTGGCGTTCGGCGTGCAGTCCTGTGCTGATGCCGCCGAGCGGGCGCGGCGGGGAGCCCATCTGCGTCAGCTCGAGCTGCGCCCCGTGCTCGAGGTCACGCGCCACACCGCGGCCGCGTTCGGCGTGCTGGCCGCCGCGGTCAAGCAGGCCGGCCGCTCGCCGCGCCCGCGCTACAACGATCTATGGATCGCGGCGCAGGCGATCGAGCACGGCTACGCACTGATGACGCTGAACGTGGCGGATTTCGCGGACCTGCCGGGACTGAACGTGCGAGTGCCGACCACCGCCGGGGGGAATTGAACGGCTCTCGAACAACGCACGGCCGCGACGGCCAGCGCTACAACGGTATCGCGAAAGAGTCGACGCCGGTCTTCGCAACGCGGTGGATAGTGACAACCTAAATACGCGGCAAGCAAGCGCTTGAATAACTCGCTTGCGGAGCGAAATGCGTTTTCGCCGCGAAGCGCCGCGTCAATCAGCGGTTCACGACCGAGTACACGAGCGTGCCGGAGAACATCAACAGCACGAGCGACGCGCCGCGTAGCAGCGTCGACGTACGGGCGGCCCACGCGCGTTGCGACGTGAGCAGCCCGCCGAGCGACGACCAGCCCACCCCGATCGGCGCGAGCACGACCAGAAATACGACGAGCGCCCATGCGAAATAGTGCGCGGACCTGAACGCCTCCAGCGGAAACAGCGTGCTCGAGAACAGCAGCGCCTTCGGGTTCATCATCGTCGCGACGAACACGTCGCGAAAGCGCACCGGCGCGACCGATACGTCCTGCAGCACGCGGCTATGCGTCCACATCCTGAGCGCGAGGAAAAAGATGTAGACGGAACTCGCGAGCTTGACCCCGTCATACAGCCAGGGCCGGCCGGCAGCGAACGTGGACAGAAAGAATCCCCATACGGCAATCGCGATCGCATAGCCGAGCGCCTCCGCGACGACCAGCGGCCACGTGCCGCGCAGGCCGACCTTCAACCCGGACGACAGCAGCAGCGTATTGGTCGGCCCCGGCACGATCAGCACCAGCGAGACGTACATCGACATTTTCAGCAACGTTTCCTGGATGGGCACGCGGCCTCCTCGATTCGTCAGTGTCGCGGTTCGCGTCCGGCCGAAGCGGCGCGCCGCTGAAATAGCGGTTGACCTTCATGCACAGACCGTTCGATCTGCGCTTCCGTGAGCTTGCCCGTTTTCATCGCATGGCCTTCGTGTCCGCCCGGGCACATGATGACGAATTTCTCTGCCGACGAGTCGGATTATTTTTGGGTCGAGATCACGATCGTCGAAATGCGAAAAGGTCAGAAGCTTTATATTTGAAGTGGTGAATTATTTGTTTCTTTCATGTGAATTACGTCTGTCATTTTGCATATTTTTTTGAAGAAATGATTCTAGAGTCATGCACGCAAAATGAAAAAATTAATTTTGTTGTTTCGAAAAAATTGAATCGGCCGTTGTGAGGTATTTGGTCGATATTTTCAGGTATTTAGAATTTCTCTGAACAGCCGGGGATTGATATGAAATTTTTCGAGATGTGCCATCATGAACGCTGCTATTGTGTGTCGGACAGTCAAGCGCACGGTACGACGATCCCGGAAACAATTAGGTAGACTGAATTTGTAAATGCACTAATGGCAATCACCGTATCGTAAATTCAATTTGTCGAAGCAGAATCCATTCCGCGGTGTGCCTCCGCGTGCGATGGAGGCTTCGCGTTGTCGCCTGACTTCGCTGCGATTCACTACGCCTTTTCGGTGTCATTTGTCGTGATGGACCGGGCGCGTCATTGCGCGTTACCGGACGAGTGGCGGGTTCAATTCGACAAGGCGGCACTATCCATTCAGGTTTCAAATCCCATGGGAAGCGTTCATGAGTAATCCGATCAAGAATATCGTCATCGTGGGCGGCGGCACGGCGGGCTGGATGTCCGCGTCGTACCTCGTCCGGGCGCTCCAGCACCACGCGAACATCACGCTCGTCGAATCCGCGGCGATCCCCCGGATCGGCGTGGGCGAGGCGACCATCCCGAGTTTGCAGAAGGTGTTCTTCGACTTCCTCGGGATACCGGAGCGCGAGTGGATGCCCCAGGTGAACGGCGCGTTCAAATCCGCGATCAGGTTCGTGAACTGGCGGAAGTCGCCCGATGGTTCGCGCGGCGATCACTTCTACCATTTGTTCGGCAACGTGCCGAACTGCGACGGCGTGCCGCTGACCCACTACTGGCTGCGCAAGCGCGAACACGGCTTCCAGCAGCCGATGGAATACGCGTGCTATCCGCAGACCGACGCGCTCGACGCGAAGCTGGCGCCGTGCCTGGCCGACGGCACCCGCCAGATGTCCCACGCGTGGCACTTCGATGCGCACCTGGTGGCCGACTTCCTGAAGCGCTGGGCCACCGAACGCGGGGTGAAGCGCGTGGTCGACGAGGTCGAGCAGGTTCACCTGAACGATCGCGGCTACATCGCCAGCCTGTCCACCAAGGAAGGGCGCACGCTGGAAGCGGACCTGTTCATCGACTGCTCCGGCATGCGCGGGCTCCTGATCAACCAGGCGCTGAAGGAGCCCTTCATCGACATGTCAGACCACCTGCTGTGCGACAGCGCGGTCGCCAGCGCCGTGCCCGCCGACGACGCGCGCGACGGGATCGAGCCGTACACGTCGGCGATCGCGATGAACTCGGGGTGGACCTGGAAGATCCCGATGCTCGGCCGGTTCGGCAGCGGCTATGTGTTCTCGAGCAAGTTCACGTCGCGCGATCAGGCCACCGCCGACTTCCTCGACCTTTGGGGGCTCTCGGACAAGCAGCCGCTCAACCAGATCAAGTTCCGGGTCGGGCGCAACCGGCGCGCGTGGGTCAACAACTGCGTCGCGATCGGGCTGTCGTCGTGCTTTCTGGAGCCGCTGGAATCGACGGGCATCTACTTCATCTACGCGGCGCTTTACCAGCTCGTGAAGCACTTCCCCGATACGTCGTTCGACCCGCGGTTGGCCGACGCATTCAACGCCGAAATCGTCTACATGTTCGATGACTGCCGGGATTTCGTGCAGGCGCACTATTTCACCACGTCGCGCGACGACACCGCGTTCTGGCGCGCGAACCGGCACGACCTGCGGCTGTCGGACGCGATCAAGGAGAAGGTCGAACGCTACAAGGCGGGGCTGCCGCTGACCACCACGTCGTTCGACGATTCCACGTACTACGACACCTTCGATTACGAATTCAAGAACTTCTGGTTGAACGGAAACTACTACTGCATTTTTGCCGGCCTGGGACTGCTGCCCGACCAGTCGCTGCCGCTCTTGCGGCACCGGCCGGAGTCGATCGACAAGGCCGACGCGATGTTCGCGCGGATCCGGCGCGAGGCGGAGCGTCTGCGAGCGACCCTGCCGACGAACTACGATTACCTGCGCTCGCTGCGCGCGGGCGATGCGGGACTGTCCCGCAGCCAGCCCGGGCCGACGCTCGCGACGCCGGAGATCCTGTAGTGGACCGCGCCCCGGACCGGGTACGCGCGATCGCGGCCACGCACGCTGCGGTGGCGGCCTGCGACCCGCTGCAGGCGCGCGCGCTCGTCCTGCGGCTGCCGGGCCTGAACCGTCGACAGGATGTGCCGGGCATCGTCGGGCTGTTGCGCGAGTTCCTCCCGGCGCGCGGCGTGCCCTCGGGCTGGGGCTTGGTCGAAGCCGCCGCCGCGATGCGCGACATCGGGTTCTTTCTGGGATCGCTCAAGCGGCACGGACACGAGCCCGTGGATGCGGTGCCCGGGCTCGAGCCGGTGTTGCTCGACCTGGCGCGCGCGACCGGCCTGCCGCCGCGCGAGACGCTGTTGCACGTGACGGTCTGGAACCCCGCGGCGGCCGACGCGCAGCGCAGCTACACGGGGCTGCGCGACGAAGCGCACCTGCTCGAGAGCGTGCGCATCTCGATGGCCGCGCTCGAGGCGGCCATCGCGTTGACCGTCGAGCTGACCGACGTGCCGCTGCGTTCGCCCGCGTTCGCGCAAGGGTGCGACGCGCTGGCGGACTATCTGCAGAAAATGGTCGACTCGATCGTCTACGCGTATCGCTTCATCTCGGTGCAGGTGTTCTACGACGAGCTTCGTCCGTACTACGAACCGATTCGAGTTGGCGGCCAGAACTACCTCGGCCCCGGTGCGGTCGAAATGCCCCTTTTCGTGCTGGAGCACGTGTTGTGGGGGGCGCGATCGGACCACCAGGGTTATCGGGAATTCAAGGAGACGTACCTGCCCTACGTGCTTCCCGCGTTCAGGGCGATCTACGCGCGGTTCGCCGGGCGGCCGGCGCTCGTCGACCGCGTGCTCGGCGAAGCGCAAGCGGCCCGTGCGCGCGGCGAGCCGGTCGAGGCCGGGTTGGCGGCCCTCGACCGCGTATTCGAGGTCCTGCTGCGTTTTCGCGCGCCGCACGGCAAATTGGCCGAGCGTGCGTACGAAGTCGGGCGAAGCGGCCCCACGATCGGCAGCGGCGGGTACGCACCGAGCATGCTCGGCGATCTGCTCACGCTTACGCGCGCGGCACGGTCACGCGTTCGCGCCGCGCTCGACGCGCGCTGACGGCGCGACGCGGGCGGCGGCCATGTGTTCCATCTCACCAGGAGAGTTTGCCCCATGACTCAGCAGAGCCCCGCGAACGGGCGCGACAGCAACCACTACGACGTGATCATTCTCGGCTCGGGCATGTCGGGCACCCAGATGGGGGCCATCTTGGCCAAGCAACGGTTTCGCGTGTTGATCATCGAGGAATCGTCGCATCCGCGCTTCACGATCGGCGAATCGTCGATCCCCGAGACGTCGCTGATGAACCGCATCATCGCCGATCGCTACGGCATTCCGGAGCTCGACCACATCACGTCGTTCTATGCGACGCAGCGTTACGTCGCGTCGAGCACGGGCATCAAGCGCAACTTCGGCTTCGTGTTCCACAAGCCCGGCGAGGAGCACGACCCGAAGGAGTTCACGCAGTGCGTGATTCCCGAGCTGCCGTGGGGGCCGGAGAGCCACTATTACCGGCAGGACGTCGACGCGTACCTGTTGCAAGCCGCCATCAAGTACGGCTGCACGGTTCGCCAGAAGACGAGCGTGACCGAATACCACGCCGACCAGGACGGCGTCGCGGTGGCCACCGCCCAGGGCGAACGCTTCACCGGCCGCTACATGATCGACTGCGGCGGGCCGCGCGCGCCGCTCGCGACCAAGTTCGGGCTGCGCGAAGAGCCGTGCCGTTTCAAGACGCACTCGCGCAGCCTCTACACGCACATGCTCGGGGTCAAGCCGTTCGACGACATCTTCAAGGTCAAGGGGCAGCGCTGGCGTTGGCACGAGGGAACCTTGCACCACATGTTCGAGGGCGGATGGCTCTGGGTGATCCCGTTCAACAACCACCCACGATCGACCAACAACCTGGTGAGCGTCGGCCTGCAGCTCGACCCGCGTGTCTACCCGAAAACGGACATCTCCGCGCAGCAGGAATTCGACGAATTCCTCGCGCGGTTCCCGAGCATCGCGGCGCAGTTCCGGGATGCCGTGCCGGTGCGCGACTGGGTCAAGACCGACCGCCTGCAGTTCTCGTCGCGCGCGTGCGTCGGCGACCGCTACTGCCTGATGCTGCACGCGAACGGGTTCATCGATCCGCTGTTCTCCCGCGGGCTCGAGAACACCGCAGTGACCATCCACGCGCTCGCGGCGCGCCTGATCAAGGCGCTGCGCGACGACGACTTCTCCCCCGAACGCTTCGAGTACATCGAGCGCCTGCAGCAGAAGCTGCTGGACCACAACGACGACTTCGTCAGCTGCTGCTACACGGCGTTCTCGGACTTCCGCCTGTGGGACGCGTTCCACAGGCTGTGGGCGGTCGGCACGATCCTCGGGCAGTTCCGGCTCGTGCAGGCGCACGCGAGGTTCCGCGCGTCGCGCGACGAGCGCGCCCTCGATCATCTCGACGACGATCCCCCGTACCTCGGGTACCTGTGCGCGGACATGGAGGGGTACTACCAGTTGTTCAACGACGCCAAAGCCGAGGTCGAGGCCGTGAGCGCGGGGCTGAAGCCGGCCGGGGAGGCCGCGGCGCGGATTCACGCCCTCATCGACGAACGCGAATTCGCGAAGCCGATGTTCGGCTTCGGATACTGCATCACCGGTGCCAAACCGCAGCTCAACAACTCGAAGTACAGCCTGCTGCCGGCGATGAAGCTGCTGCACTGGACGCAGACCAGCGCGCCGGCGGAGGTGAAGCGGTACTTCGACTACAACCCGATGTTCGCGCTGCTCAGGGCGTACGTCACGACCCGCATCGGCCTGGCGCTGAAGTAGTCGACCGACCCCGGAATGAAAATGATAGACGACGTTCAATTGAATCAAGTGCGCGCCAGCGAGCATCCGTCGGCGGCGTATGACGCGACCACGCGCGTGGCCGCGAGCTGGTACGTCGCGATGCGCTCGGACGACCTCAAGGACAAGCCGACCGCGTTGACGCTGTTCGGCCGCCCGTGCGTCGCGTGGCGCGGCACGACGGGCCGGGCCGTGGTGATGGACCGCCACTGCGCGCATCTTGGCGCGAACCTGGCCGACGGGCAGATCAAGGATGGGTGCATCCAGTGCCCGTTTCACCACTGGCGGTACGACGAGCACGGCCAGTGCGTGCATATTCCCGGCCACAGCGCGGCGGTGCACCGGCTGGAGCCGGTGCCGCGCGGGGCGCGCCAGCCGACGTGGGTCACCGTGGAACGGTACGGTTACGTGTGGGTCTGGTACGGCTCCCCGCAGCCGCTGCACCCGCTGCCCGAGATCGCCGCGGCCGACGTCGACAACGGCGACTTCATGCACCTGCACTTCGCGTTCGAGACGACGACGGCGGTCTTGCGGATCGTCGAGAACTTCTACGACGCGCAGCACGCGACGCCCGTCCACGCGCTCCCGGTCTCGGCCTTCGAGCTCAAGCTCTTCGACGACTGGCGCGCGTGGCCGGAGGTCGAGTCGCTGGCGCGGGCGGGCGCGTGGTTCGGCGCCGGGATCGACTTCACCGTAAACCGGTACTTCGGGCCCCTCGGCATGCTGTCGCGCGCGCTGGGCCTAAACATGTCGCAGATGAACCTGCACTTCGACGGCTACCCCGGCGGGTGCGTGATGACCGTCGCGCTGGACGGAGACGTCAAGTACAAGCTGCTCCAGTGCGTGACGCCGGTGAGCGACGGCAAGAACGTCATGCACATGCTGATCTCGATCAGGAAGGTGGGCGGCGTCCTGCGCCGCGCGACCGACTACGTGTTGTTCGGGCTCCAGACCAGGCAGGCCGCGGGGTACGACGTCAAGATCTGGAACGGGATGAAGCCGGACGGCGGCGGCGCGTACAGCAAGTACGACAAGCTCGTGCTGAAGTACCGCGCGTTCTACCGGGGCTGGGTCGACCGCGTCGGCCGATAGTGTTGCCGCGGCGATGCCGAGGGCCGAGGGCCGCCGACGGCATCGATATGCGTGATACGTGATGACAAGATGGCCAGGTCGCGCCCGGCCGGCGATTTTATCGACCGAAGCGAATGCGGGCGTGCTCGCGCGTATGCACGCCGATCGAACGTGCAGCGGCATGGGTAAATCCAGGTTAAAGGCAGGCTGTACGGCAATTGAATGCGATATTCAGAGCAATCGATACCCATGGCAGCACGGCGCCGCAAACGTGTGCGGCCATGACGCGCGTCCCGCCTGTCGCGACGTATCGCAGGAGTCGAATGCCATACGCAGGTCATCCTGGGTCGGGATAATCCAAAAACTCCGCCGGTGATTTCGTTCTCGCTGGATGGCCATGGCCCGATTGGGCGGCGGCGTTATCCCACCACGCTGCGAATTTCCGTCGAAATGCCTTCACCATCTTTACGATGCCGCATCAAAACATAAAGTTATGTAAGAACATAAAATTTACCAGTGGGCGTGGTAATTTTAAAAAGAAGAACAAACGGGGAAGTAAATAAGTATGGCCAAGTCGGAAAAAGCATCCGGGTTGATGCTTGTCGCTGGTTTCATCGGCTCTTCCGCGATCGATGGCTGCAATGCGCTGCGCTTGCAGCCAATTGCGGTGCGGGTCTTGTGCGTGTTGGCGATCACGTGCTGTTTTTTCGTCGTCTATCCACGCGAAATGCCGTCCGGGGAGAAGACCGAGAGCATGGATCGCTTCGAATATTGCTCGGACATACACGGCATGGGCGCACTTCAAGCCGCCCTCGTACTGGCTGCCGACAAGGCCGCCGGTTTCAGAGTCGCCACGCGTTTGCAGATGCCGCGTATCACTGATGCGGGCCGCGGCAGGCATGGGCGCCGGCAAACGATGAGTGCGCAAACGACCTCCCCTGCATCGTGGTTGCTGCATGCGCGTGCGCCGATGGGGCGCGACGGTCCCGTGCGTATGTAAGGACGTCTCCCGACTGTAGACACCATCCCCTAGATCTTACCTGTGCCGGGGCGGCGTGCGCCGGCATGGCTTGACGTCCGGAACGACACGAATTGAATCATCAATCCAGAGCGAGCACGGCTTCCGTGCTTGCTGTCCGCGGCAGCGTTGCCGCGATCCTGTGCATCGCGGCGCTTGCGTTCGTTTCGCTGCACGCCCTGGCGGCCGATACCCCGGAACATCCATCCCCGCCGGCCGGGCCACGTGCAAACGTCGCGTTTTTCGACGGCGCCCAGCCGCCCGAGGGCTTGCTGCAAGCGTTCGACGCCGTGGTGCTCGATCCCGCCCGGGGCTTCGATCCGGCGGCGCACCCGCTCGCGCATACCGTTTGGGTCGCACGCGTACCGCACGGCGCGTCGGGCCCGGCACTCGGGCCGGCGGCGTTTGTCTCGCAGCGCATCGAGCCGCTGTGGGCGCGCGGTTATCGCGGCTTCCTGCTCGACACGCCGGAGGCAATCGCCTCGAGCGAGGCAATTCATGCGGCCTATCCTGACGCTCGTCTGATCGTCGGCGGCAACGATGCGTTGCGCGCTGCGCAATCGCATGCGAATGGGCTTTACGCGGTGCTCGGCCCGCCGCTGGTGCGCGGTTTCATGGACGGCGACGACATGCGTGCGGTACGCGACGTCGCCACCGCAGATCGCACCGCGCGCGTCGACGCGGCGCGGATTTTCATGCGTGAGACGCACGTGCCGGTGTTGTCGCTCGAGATCTGCGAGCGCACCGACCGGGCATGTGGCCGCGCGACGGCCGCCCAGGTCGTCGCGACCGGCGTGACGCCGTACGTGACGGACGCCGGCCGTGACGTCGTCGGCATCGGTGCGATCGAAGTGCTGCCGCGCAAGGTGCTGATCGTACAGAACCGCGACACCGATACGCCAGTGGATGAAACGCGCGGCGTGCGCGACCTTGCGATGCCGCTCAATTATATCGGCTACGACGTCGAATACGCGGATCTCGACGCGCCGCTGCCGACCGATATCACACCGGACCGTTACGCGGGCGTCGTCGCCTGGATCGAAGGCGCTGAGCCCGCCGACCCGGCGAGATGGCGGCGCTGGATCGATGCGCGCATCGCGGATCACGTGCCGGTCGCCTTCATGGGACAGTTCGGCTTCGACGCCGCGCAGGAAGAGGGCGCGGCACTCGATCTGCAGCCGGTCCCCGGCCCGTTCACGGCGCCGCTCAGCGTCGTGACGCGCGATCCGATGATGCACTTCGAGATCGATCCGAGGCCGGATGCGCGCGATCTCGTCGGGATGCGCGTCGGATCGCACAGCCGTGTGCTGTTGCGGCTCGCGGCGGCAGGCACGAACGTCGACGCGGCCGCGATCACGCCGTGGGGCGGCTATACGCTGAGTCCGTACACGGTCGTTTCGCTGAACGGCATCGGGCAGACGCGTTGGGCGATTCAGCCGATCTCGTTCGTGACCGACGCGTTGCGTCTCGTGCGGATGCCATCGCCGAGCGTCACGACCGAGAACGGCCGGCGCCTGTTCATGACGCACGTCGACGGCGACGGCTATGCGTCGCGCGCGGAATTCCCCGGTGCCGATTATTCGGGAGACGCGCTCTATCGACGGATCTTCACGCGCTACAAGGTGCCGATGACGTTGTCGGTCATCGAAGGCGAAGTGGGGCCGACCGGCCTGTATCCGAAACTGTCGCCGCGCCTCGAAGCGCTCGCGCGGCAGATGTTCGCGCTGCCGTGGGTGCAGATCGGTTCGCATACCTACTCGCATCCGTTCCAGATGGCCGACCTCGATGCGACGACGGGCGCACGCGTCGACCACCGGAGCAACGTCGAGCGCGGCAACGGCGGCGACACGGCGTTCTCGCTGGATATCCCGGGCTACACGTTCGATCTCGACCGCGAGATCGCCGGCTCGATTGCCTACATCGACTCGCGCCTCGCGCCGCCGGGCAAGCGTACCGAAGTGCTGCAATGGCCGGGCGACTGCGAGCCGCCCGCGATCGCCGTGCGCAAGGCCTATGCGGCCGGCGTGCAGAACATCAACGGCGGCGACACGATCATCCGCAAGTCGGTGAACAGCTGGACCCATATCGCGCCGCTCGGCATCGACAAGGGGCCCGGCGCGTACCAGGTATACGCGCCGAACCAGGACGAGAACGTTTACACGAACGACTGGCAGGGCCCGTTCTATGGTTTCACGCAGGTACTCGAAACCTACGACATGACGGAGCATCCGTATCGCTTCAAACCGATCGACGTGTACTACCACATGTACAGCGGCACGAAGCTCGCGTCGCTGCGCGCGCTGGACCAGATCTACTCGACCGTGCTGAAGCAGCCGGTGCTGCCCGTCTACATCACCGATTACACGCACAAGGTGCTGGACTGGCGCGGTTTCGCGGTCGCGCGCGAAATAGCCGGCGGCGCATGGGTCGTGCGCGGCAACGGCGACGTGCGCGAGTTGCACTGGCCGCGCAGCGACGTGCCGGACCTGCGTGCGTCGCAGGGCGTGACCGGTTATGCGCCCGGCCCGGACGGCCTCTATATCCATATTGCCGACGGGGCGGCGCGTGTCGTGTTCGAGCGCGACACGGAGAGCGGGTTGCGCGGCGGAGCGCAATCGCATGGCCCGAGCGGGACGCCGTACATCGCTCAGGCGAACGGATTCGTCCGAAATTTTCACCGTACCGTCGACGGAATGTCGTTCGAATTCGGCGGCTACTCCCAGCCGTTCGTCGAGCTCGCCGACGCGCAGCGCTGCCGCGTGCGCATCGCGGGCCGTCCGATCGACGCACGGCGCGACGGAACGGTTCTTCGTTTCGAAACGGCGGCCGACGTCCGTCAGCCGATGCGTTACCAGTCGGTCGAGATTGCGTGTGACCGGTAATCGCTCGCGTATCGCGCCGCCATGGCTCGTGCTGGTGCTGGCCGGCGTCGTGCTGCTGGCCGGCTATGCGGTGGCGCCGCATGACGGGCTGCGTGAGCGGATGGCCGCGGTTGGCGGCCCGAGCGACCTGAGCGCGGCGTATCTCGAAGCGTGGCTGAAAGTGCGGCCGCACGACGAAGCGCTGCTGTCGATGCTCGGCGAGCAATATGTGTCGCTGGGCCGGCTCGCGGATGCGGGGCAGGTCGCTCAACGGATGGACGAAGCCGTTTCCCCACCGCTGCGACAGGCCGCGATGAAGCTGCGGCTCGCGATCGCGCAGCAACGCACGAACGAGATGCAAGCCGACGATCCGCGCCGTTCCGCTGCGCTTGCCGCGCTGCGCGGGCAGATCGCCGACGCGGCCACGCTCGACTGGTCCGATCGCGATCTCGAATGGTTCGCACAATCCGCGGCCTCGGTCGGCGCCCCCGCGCTCGCGCTGCGTTTCTATACGCGCCTCGCGCGACGCGACACCACGCATCGCGATACGTGGGACGGCTACGTGTCGCGCTACGCACTGCAGATCGGCGACTACAAGGAGGCGGCCGACAGCTGGTTCCGGCGTCAGCAGAACGCGACGACGCTCGACGCGCAGCGACGCTGTTTCATCGCAGGCATTCGTGTGCTGCAGGCCGGCAATCTGACCGCCGATGCAATCGCGGTTGCGCAGCGCCAGAACGACGCGTTCGTCGACGATCAGCCGACGCTCGTCGCGTTGCTCGATCTTGCACGGGCGGCGCAGCGGCCGGACCTGATCGAGCGGTATGCGAAGGCGTTGGCGCGGCGCGCGGGGATCGGCGGGATTGCCTATCGGAGCAGGCGCGCGGGGCGCGTGCTCGCCATGCCGGCGGTTTACCTGTCGGATTCCACCCCGCAGGCGTACGCATATCTGGACGGTCCGGTCGTACGAGGCCGCGCACGTCGCGGTAGCGTCGCGCGACAGTTCCTGGCAGGCCAGGACGGCCACGGCCCGTTCATCGATGCAGCGCGAGCGCAAGCCATCGCACAGACGCAACCGCAGGCGCACATCGTCAAGGTCTCGTTGCAACGACGCGACGCAATGATGCGCTTCGACGCCGCGACGCAGGTATCGAAGCATGCGGGAGCGGTGCAGCTTCCGTCGCCGCCGGCTGCCGATGGGGCGGACATTGCCGATCTCCTCTATCAGTCGTTCCTGGAATCCGCCGATCCCGCCAATGCGCAGAAGGTCGCGCTCGCGCAGCTCGCAAAGGAACCGCATTCGGCGCTGTGGCGCAAGCGCCTGGCGCAGGTGGCCGAATGGAACGGGTCGTCGCAGCTCGCGCTGAAGTCCTGGCTCGACTATGCGCGACAAACGGGCGACCCCGTCGGCTGGCGGAACGTTCGGCGCATCGCCCCGATGCTGGACGACGACGACGCCTACCTGGCCGCTTTGCTGCAGGCGGCACGTGCGACGCCCGACGATCTCAAGCTCGTCGATTCCATCACGGCAACGTATGAGCGCCTCGGGCGGCCGGACGACGCGATCGCGTTCCTCGACGGTCTGCCGCACGGCCGTGAAGCGAACGCGCTCGACGAACGCGCCGGTGCGCTCGCGGAACGCGCCGGCCACGACGACGAGGCGCTGGCGATTTACCGTCGGCTGCAACGGCGCGAGCCGCGCAATCCGCGCTACGCGCTGCACACCGCCAATGTCCTGTATCGCGACGGAGACTACGCGGGCGCACTCGAAGCCATGACGAACGCGAGCCGTTACGCGCAGGACGGCGATGTGGTGTTCTGGCGCAACTACGGCGAACTCGCGCGCCTGCTGCAACGCGACGACGCGGCGCACGACGCGTACCGTCACCTGCTGGCGAGCGATGCGGCGACACCCGAGGATCTGGCCGACATGTCGTACTTCTACGATGCGTACCCGATCGACGCCGGCCGCATCTCGGCGCTGCACTACCGGCGCGACCATAGCGTGCGCGCGCTGCAGCAGGCGGTCTACTACTACACCGCGGCCGGCGCGATGGAACGCATCGACGCGCTGCTCGCGAGCCTCACGCCGCAGGAGCGCGAGGCAGCCGAGGCGTCGCCGGGTTTTCTCGGCGTGCGCGCCGAGTACGAGCGGCAAGCGGGGCGTCCGCTCGATGCGTTGCGCGATCTGCAGCGTGCGGTCGATCTGCCTGGCGCATCGGCGGATCTGAATGCGGCGCTATTGTGGACGCTGGTCGATTACGGCACGGATGCCGAGTTGCGTGCGGCGCTCAAGCGCTGGCGCGACAAGGCTTCGGCTGACGCGCGGCTGTGGGGACCGTATGCCGCGGCCGAACTGCGCCTGAACCGGCCCGTCGATGCACTCGAATATCTGCGCCGTCAGGCCGTGATGATGTCGCACGATCCGCTGTGGCTGCTTACGTACGCCGACGCGCAGGAAATGGCGGGACGTCCGGATCTCGCGTGGTCGATTCGCCGCAAGGTGTGGCTGCAGATCGGCGCATTCGGCCGGAAGCAGGCCCGGCAGGCGCCGCAGGAACGGGATGCATCGTCCTCGCCGCCGCGACGGACGACGCAGGCGCCGCAAGCCGCTCAACCCATGCAACGCGGTGTTCCGGCGCGTACGTCGCAGGACGTCGAGACGCGCCTGGCGCTGCGCAGCCGCGGCGTCGATCTGGCTGCGCAATATTCGAACGCCGACCACGCGGTCGCGCTGCTCGACGCACTGCTGAAGGACGGCTCGGCGGCTGCCGATTTCATCAGCGAACGCCGTACCTTGCTCGGCGATGCACGCGGTCTTTCGCCACTCGAATCGTCGGCGCGGGGTAGCGCGAAATCGATGCAGGACATGCTGAAAAAAGATCGCCGTGCGTACGAGGCAGTCGCGCAGGAGGTGGCGATCACGTGGGCGCTGTCGCACGAGGCGAATCCGCTTGCGAAGCGGTGGCTCGCGTTGCAGGCGGCGAACCTGTTCGCGCGGCCGGCGTCCGCGCAATTGACCGTCGCGCTCGCCGACGGCGACATCGGAACGATGGAGCGTCTGCTCGATCAGGGCGTGCGCCTGCCGCGCTACGACCGGATCGATGCGGCCGAAGCCGTCGACCGTCCGGGGCAAGCACAAACGCTCGCGTTCGACGGCCTCGATGGCGCGCCCGACGACAGCGAAATGCATCGGCGTTTCGTCGAAACCGCGCTCGCGTGGCCGCAGTCGCTCGACGCGACCGTGACGCGCTACGCCGAACATCCGCTCGATTACAGCGAGCAGACGATCGCGGCAAGCCGCAAGATCGCCGGGCATTACCTGATCGGCATGACCGCCACGCTGGACCTCCAGCGATCGACGGACGCATCGCAACTGGTCAACGTGCCGTCGGCGGACCGCTCGCTGGTGGTCCATGCCAGGCGGCAGACGCGCGACGATGCGTTCACGGTGAGTGCGGGCCGCCGCGAAGGGCTCGACGCCTTCTATACGATCGGACTGGGCGCGGAATTCGGACGCAACGGACCGTTGCAGTTCGGAATACGTGCGGGCCGCGATCAGGTCGCCGACGAGCTGCCGACGTTGCGCATCGGCGGGATGAAGGACAACCTGATCGCCGATGGGAGCTGGCAGGCGAACGAACGCGTGACGGTGTCCGGCAGTGTCGAGATGGACCGTTTCTACAGCCAGGCGCGCACCTATCTCGGCAGCGGCGTGCTGTCGACCGCGCAGGTCAGCTATCGAATTCGTACGGCGTACCCGGACTATACGATCCGCGTCGTCGGCACGCACGGCGATTACGGTGCGGGGGGGCGGGCGGACACGCTGATTTCGTCGCTTCTGCCTGCCGCGAGCCGGTCGGGCTCCGCGGGAAACTTCATGCCAGCCACGTACACGCAATACGGATTGTTCGCGGGGTTCGGGACCGATCTGCGCGAGCGGTACACGCATCGGTGGCGGCCGTTTCTCGAGGTCGGCGTCCTGCACGATTCGATTCAGGGCGGCGGAGCGGCCGTCGATGCCGGCATGGCGGGTTCGGTGTTCGGCGGGGATCACGCCGCATTGTTCATCCAGCACCAGCGTGTATCACGCCTCGGTACGCCCGTGACGGTGGTCGGCGCGCAATACCGCTGGTTTTATTGATTCCGGTTTCCATCGTTGCGCGGCGCGAACGGAACGACGCACACGATGATGCATGCAACGAAGTGAGTAGGGAGTGGTTCGATGAACGAGATGAACGAAGCGACTGTACGGTCCGGATGGTTGCGCGGCGCGGAGGCAGCCCGGCTCGTCCGCTGGGGCGCGGCGATCGCGATGTCGGCGGCGGTGCTGGCGGGCTGCGGCTCGATGCGACAGACCGCGGCGCCGACGCTCGCGGCCAGCGATGCGGTGGCGATCGCACCGATTGCGAACTTCACCGAAACGCCCGCGGCCGGCGGGAGCGCCGCGGCGCTCGCGGCGACCGTATTGCGCGCGAACGGGCTGGCCGACGTGCGTCTCGCGCCGGCCGACGGAGACGGCAACGCGATGTTCGACACCGCGCAGCGCGACACGGGCGAGCGTCGGCTCGCGTGGGCGCGCGAGCATCACGTGAAGTACGTGCTGGCCGGCGCCGTCGAGGAGTGGCGCTACAAGGTGGGCGTCGATGGCGAGCCGGTCGCGGGGCTGACCTTCGAACTCGTCGACGTCGAGTCGGGCCGGGTCGTCTGGAGCGCGGCGGGCACGCGCAGCGGCTGGAGCCGTTCGAGCCTGTCGAGCGTCGCGAATGCGCTGGTCGGCCGCCTGCTCGCGCCGTTGCGGCCGCGCTCGTGATGCGTGCCCGACACGACTGGACCGGGCGGCGACCATGAGCTCCGCGAACGCTACCGGCAACCCGCACGGCGGGAGCGGCCCTGCACCGGCGTCGCCTCGATCGCGTCAGGCGAATCCGTTCGGGCACCTGAGTACGGTACGCCGTCTCGTCGCGCCTGCCGCTGCACGGCCGGTTTCGGTCGTGGAAACGATCGTGTTCATGCTGCTCGTGCTCGCGCTTGCTTGGTACTTCGACCGGAGCGATCCGCTGCTGCTGCGTACGGACTTTCCGTGGCTGTGGTTCGGCCCGCTCATCGTCGCGCTGCGTTACGGGACGCTGCTCGGGCTGCTCGCGAACGCGTTGATGATCGGCGCATGGCAATGCGTCGCCCACCTGCATCCTGCCGCGGCCGGCGAAGCGTGGCCGCTGCAGCGCTTCGCCGGCGGGTTGCTGCAGACGATCGTCGTCGGCCATTTCGGCGACACGTGGGGCGCTCGCGCAACTCGGGCGAACGCGCTCAACGACTATCTGAACGACCGGCTCGTCGCGATCACGAAGAGCCACTACCTGATGCGTCTGTCGCACGAGCGGCTGGAAAAGGACCTGCTGTCGAAGCCGACCACGCTGCGGGATTCGATCACCGAACTGCGCCGGCTGTCGCTCGCGCACGGATTCGATGCGCCGCCGCAGGGTGCGGCGAGCACGGTACGGCTACCCGGTGCGCACGCGTTGCTCGAATTCGTCGCGCAGGCGTGTCAGATCGAGGTGGCGGCGCTGTACCCGGTCGAAGGCGCGACGAACTCGCCCGGAATCGTGTGCGAACCGGTTGCGCGGCTCGGCGATGCATTCGATTTCGATCCGCGCGACAGCCTCGTGGCTCGCGCGCTCAAGACGAAATGCGTCGCCCATCCGAAAAGCAGCGGCGACGTGGCGCCGAATACGGCGCTGCTCGTCGCCGCGCCGGTCGTGTGCGCAGACGGTCGCATGATCGCGTTGCTCGCGATCAAGCGCATGCCGTTTCTGTCGCTGAACTTCGACAATCTGCAACTGCTGCTGGTGCTGCTCGGCTATTACGCGGACGGCGTCGAGCATGCGGCGTGCGTGCGCGACGTGGTGGCGGCAGTACCGGCGTGCCCGTACGAATTCGCGCTCGACATCGCGCGTCTGACGCGCCTGCAGCGCGAATCGGGGATCGCGTCGTCGGTGGTCGCGCTCGTGTTCCAGCACGACGAGGCGGACGATTCGCTGTTCGAGCACGTGATGCGCGGGCGCCGTTCGCTCGATCTCGTATGGCCGCTGAAGACGCCGACGCAATCGGTGCTCGTGAATCTGATGCCGGCGACCGATACGGCCGGCGTCGACGGCTATCTCGCACGCGTCGAGGCGAGCCTCGATGCGCAGTTCGGTCTCGATCTCGAAGGCGCGCGCATCGGCGTGCATACGCTGCATCTGGGCAGCCTCGAACCGGGGCCGGCATTGCAGCGCCTGCTGAAGGGAAGCGGCATCCATGTCTAGGCAGCGATCCGGTTCGTGGGCCCCCGGCGCGTTACGGGTGCCATCGGCGTCGGTGCTGGCCGCACTCGCGTCGTCCGTCGGCATTGCGATCGTCGCGGCGCTGCAGTATGCCGTGCTCGCGCGGTTCGGCGGGTTCGCCCGGGCGGGGGCGGCGATGCCCGTTCCCGCATCGCCGGTCGACCCCCTGTGGCCCGTGTTCGGCGCGATGGTGGTGGGCGGCGCGGCGCAGGCGGTGCTGTACCGGCTGTTGCTGCCGCAACGTTACCGAACCCCGCGCAACGGGACGCTTGCGGCGCTCTGGCTCGCCTGTACGTTCGTGCCTGTCGGCGGCGGCCTCGTCGTGCTGGCCAGCTGTGCGTGGGCGGCTTGCTGGCCCGCGAAGCAGGGCGACGACGCATACGCCGACGTGCCTTTGCCCGAGTTCGTCACCTATCTCGTGTCGCGCGTCTCGCACGGCGGCGGCGCGCGTCTTCAGGCGCGTCTCGTGAATACCCGGGTGGCCGCGTCGGATCGTCTCTCCGCGCTCGTTGCGATCCAGAGCATGCCGACGCGCACGACCGGCACGCTGCTGCGCGATCTGCTCGCCGATCCGCTAGAAGACGTGCGGCTCATCGCATACGGCACGCTCGACCGCGCCGAGAACGAGATCGCGCAGAACATCTTCCACGCGCAGCAGACGCTCGACGCCGCCACCGACGACGCAACGCGCCAGGCGACCCATCGCCGGCTTGCCGAGCTGTACTTCGAGCTGGTCTATCAGAATCTCGTGCTCGGTGCGGTGCACGGGCACACGCGCGAGCAGGCCGACCGCCACGCGCAGGCCGCGCTCGCGATCGACGCGGGCGACGCGGCGATGTGGCTCGTTCGCGGCCGCCTCGCACTCGCGACCGGCGACGCGGATGCGGCCATGCAATACATGAGCCGCGCGCTCGAATGGGGCTTTCCGCGCGAGCGTCTCGTGCCGTGGCTCGCCGAGGCCGCGTTCCTGCGCGGCGAGTATTCGCGCACGGCCGAGCTGCTCGCGTCGCTCGGCAATGCGGCCGCGCTGCCCGTTCTCAATCCCGTCGTTCGTTACTGGTCGTCATGAAACCGTCCATTCACCGCCGTGCCGGCCCGTCGACCGCGATCGACGTCTGCCTGCTGCTCGAAGGCACGTTCCCGTATGTGCGAGGCGGCGTATCGAGCTGGGTCAACGAGATGATTCGTGCATACCCGCACAAGCACTTCGCGATCGTGTTCATCGGCAGCCGGGAAGACGACTATCATGGCGCCGCGTACGCATTGCCCGACAACGTCGTTCACTTCGAATCCCATTATCTGTATGGCGACGTGCCTGCCGATACGGGCAGCGCACGTGAGATTCCCGGCGACCCCGAAGCATTCAGGCGTTCGGCTGCGCTGCACGATGCGTGGCGAGGGCTGAGTGTGGACGGCGTCGCGGCGAACCCGGCTGCGCTGATGGCCGACCTGGTCCAGCTGATCGGCGACGACGGACCACTGAACGAGCAGCAGTTTTCCACCAGCCGCGCGGCGTGGGACTTCATCGTCGAGCGTTATCACCGCTACTGCACCGACCCTTCCTTCACCGACTACTTCTGGACGGTGCGGATCATGCACAAGCCGCTGTGGCAGCTTGCGCGGATCGCACGCGCACTGCCGCCGGCGCGCGTCTATCACACCGTATCGACGGGTTACGCGGGCTTTCTCGGTGCGCTGTTGCATTACCGAACGGGCCGGCCGCTGCTCGTTTCCGAGCACGGCATCTATACCAAGGAACGCAAGATCGATCTGCTGCAAAGCGAGTGGATCCGCGACAACCGCGGCGCGTTCGAGCGGGACGTATCGACGATCAGCTATTTTCGCGCGCTGTGGGTGCGTTTCTTCGAAGCGCTCGGCAAGCTCGCCTACGACGCGGCCGACGAGATCGTCGCGCTCTACGAGGCCAATCGACACCGTCAGATCGCCGACGGCGCCGAGGCCGCCCGGACGCGCAACATTCCGAACGGCGTCGACGTGGACGGCTTCGCGCCGCTGCTGGACAAGCGGGACGGCGGCCCGCGCCGCGTCGTCGCGCTGATCGGCCGTGTGGTGCCGATCAAGGACATCAAGACGTTCGTCCGCGCGATGTTCATCGCATCGCGGACGATGCCGGAAATCGAAGGCTGGATCGTCGGGCCGGAAGAAGAGGATCCCGCGTATGCGCTGGAATGCCGGGCGCTCGTGCAGAGCCTCGGGCTCGCCACGACGGTGCGCTTTCTCGGCTTCCAGCGGATTCACGACATTTTGCCGAAAGTCGACGTGATCGCGCTGACGTCGATCAGCGAGGCACTCCCGCTCGTCGTGCTCGAAGGCTTCGCGGCCGGTGTGCCGTCGATTACGACGGACGTCGGGTCGTGCCGGCAACTGATCGAAGGGCTCGGCGAGGACGACCGCGCGTTCGGGCCCGCCGGTGCGGTCGTGCCGATCGCGAATCCTGCCGCGTTCGCGCAGGCGGCGCTCGACCTGCTCGGCGACGCGCAGCGCTGGCAGGCCGCGCAGCACGCCGGCCTCTCGCGGGTTCGACGCTTCTACACGCGTGCGCAGATGATCGACCGGTATCGGGCGTTGTACGACGCGCTCGCGGTCGCCCCCGACCGGATGCGTCGCGGTCGGCCGTTCGAAGCCGGCTGCCCGGTGCACCATGCGGGTGCGGGCGTGGCTGCGTCCGGTTCGATCGAGGAGGGCCGCTGATGGCCGGCATCGGCTTCGAATTGCGCAAGATCCTGCGGCAACAGACGCTCTTCGGCGTCGCACGCGCATACGCGTATGCGGGGCTGATCAGCTCCGGGCCGCTGATTCTTTCGATATTCGGGATTCTGATCATCGGCGTGATGAGCATCGCGTTCGTGATACCGAAATATGCGATCGTTCAGTTTCAGGTGTCGGTGACTTACCTGATCGCGTGCAGTCTGATTCTGACCGGGCCGCTGCAATTGTCGTTTACGCGCTTCATTTCCGACCGGCTGTTCGAAAAGCGCGACGATCTCGTGCTGTCGAACTATAACGGCGTGGCGCTCATCGCCACGGCGGCATCGGGATGTGTCGGCTTCATCGCGGCGGCGGCGGGGTTTCGCGGCGAGCTGCTGCTGTATCGGCTGCTGATGGTCGCGGGATTCGTCATCGTCAGCAACATCTGGATCGCGGTGATCTTTTTGTCCAGCGTGAAACAGTACCGGCAGATTCTTGCGGTGTTCCTGGTCGGCTACGGCTGCACGGTCGCGTTCGCGCTGATGCTGAACCGGCAGGGCATCTGCGGCCTGCTCGGGGGGTTCGTCGCAGGGCACCTCGTCTTGTTCGCCGGGCTGTCGGGGTTGATCTACCGCAACTACCGCAGCGATCGCTTCGTGTCGTTCGAGATGCTCGACCGGCGCTTCGCGTATCCGACGCTCGCGCTCGTCGGACTGCTGTTCAATCTCGGCGTATGGCTCGACAAGTTCATGTTCTGGTATGCGCCGGGCACGGGTTCCCCGGTGATCGGGCCGTTGCATGCATCGGTGATCTACGACATTCCCGTGTTCATCGCGTACGTTTGCGTGATGCCCGGGATGGCGACGTTCCTGGTACGCATCGAGGCGGACTTCGTCGAGTATTACGATGCGTTCTACGAAGCCGTGCGCAGCGGTGCGACGCTGCGGCACATCAACGGCATGCGCGACATGATGGTCGGCAGCGTGCGCGCCGGACTGTATGAAATCATCAAGGTGCAGGCCGCCGTGCTGGTGCTGATCGTCGCTTTCGGTCACTGGCTGCTGGCGGCCCTGCACATTTCGATGCTGTACCTTCCGCTTCTGCTCGTCGACGTGATCGCCGCGAGTCTGCAGGTGCTGCTGTTGGGTTTGCTGAACGTATTCTTCTATCTCGACGCGCGCCGGCTGGTCGTGGCGCTGTCGGCGGCTTTCGTCGCGCTCAACGGCGTGCTGACCGGCATCACGCTGTGGATGACGCCGGATGCATACGGCTACGGCTTTGCGCTTGCGCTGCTCGTTCTCGATGTCTCGGCGGTCCTGCTGCTCGACCGCAAGTTCGGCCGCCTCGAATACGAAACCTATATGTTGCGTCATTGAGGGGATATGTTTTCATTCCGAATCCATCGGTCGCGCAGGCGGCCGAGGATGGCAGCGGCGTCGTCCATGGCTGCCATCGCGGTCGTCATCTTTGGTGCGCTGTTGGGGCGGGCAGGCTATGCGCAACCCGCACCGTCCGTATCGTCGCCTGACGCGTGCGATCCGGCCGATGCGATGCGTGCGCATTCCGTCGCGTTCTTCTACGGCAACGACGTACCGGTTCGCCAGCTGGAGAAGTTCGATGTCGTCGTCGTCGAACCCGACAGCGGCTTCGATCCACGTGCGCAGGACGTGCAACGCCCCGCGTGGTTCGCCTATGTGAGCGTCGGCGAAGTCACACCAGAGCGCGACTATGCGCGCAGGATGCCGAAACGGTGGTTGTTCGGGCGTAATAGGACATGGGCGTCGGCGGTCGTCGATCAGTCGGCGCCCGGGTGGCCGTCGTTTTTCGTCGAACAGGTGATCGCGCCGCTGTGGGCGCGAGGGTACCGCGGCTTCTTTTTCGACACGCTGGATTCGTACCAGCTCGTCGCGAAGACGGAAGCGGCGCGCGCGAAGCAGGAGGATGGCCTGGTCGCCGTGATCCACGCGGTGAAATCGCGCTATCCGACTGCGCAGCTGATCCTGAACCGCGGCTTCGAGATCTTGCCGAGGGTGCACCACGCGATCGCCGCGGTTGCATTCGAATCGCTGTTCGGCAACTGGGATCAGCGCAACCGGCGTTACGGCGCCGTCCCTGCAGCGGATCGCGACTGGTTGCTCGCGCAAGCAAAAGCGATTGAAGCGCGCTATGCGCTACCGGTGATCTCGATCGATTATTGCCCGCCGGAAGACGCGGCGTGCCGCAGCACGATCGCCGCGAAGATTCTCGCGACGGGCGCCATTCCGTACGTGACGGACGGCGCGTTGCGCACCGTCGGCACGGGCCCCGATGCGACGGCATCATGGCGATGCCGCGACGCGAGGTTGGGCGGAGGTTGACGCATTCGGCCTACTGCTGTCGAGCGTATCTCGAGACAGCGCGTCGATTGCCGCAATGATCGAATTGAACAGCCCGGAGAGTTCGTCTGCGTGCACACTGACGCGAGCAAGCATTTCCCGCTGCTCGGCGGTCGTGGCTTCTGCTTGCCAGCGCATGAACTGCTCGTCTTGAATCGGTAAGGTTCTTCGTTGCCGGGCGTAGTAATGCCGGATTCGTCCAAGCATCGCGCCGTCCAGCACGTGCGGCTCCATTTTGTGCGTGGTCAGTTTGACCTGTATCCCACGCGCTTCGTCCAGTTGAGCGTCGAACAAATAAAGGAAGGTCGGCAAAAACTGGATCGGTCGCCATGTCGGCGCTTGTCGCGTGGTGTCGTTCATCGTTGGAAATCCGCCGGGATGACTGTTTTGTCGATCTGTGTCGAGCGTCCATCACGCTGCGGGCGCCTGTATTGAGCCACTGGCTGGACATCGACCGCGCAATACATGCAATCGGTATGCCATCCGGTCGGCTCGATCAGGCAAGGATTGGCCGGCAGGGCTGAAACCCATGTGTCAACGGTTCGTGACACGGGTGTATGGAAATTCGTACTCGTCGCGGGATGCGACGATGCGACCGCGCTGCCGGTTCCCGTTTCCCCGGTGACGAGAGCGTCCGGCATTTTCATTACGTCCGACGCAGTTTTTTCGCGGCAACCGATAAAAAGATACTGCGCCCGTGATCGTTTGCGAGGGCGAATAGTTACCTGATGCGGCTTTGCGTCAGGGCAAGCCGACCGATATGGCCGGCCATCTTGCGAAATGCTTCTTCAGGCGGGGCGTGCGTACATTACAGTAAGTTTCCTTGCGTGCCGACATAACGAACAACAACACGCGGGAGGAAGCAAGCATGGGCTCCATGACAGTCGGCAGGAAGCTGGGCGTCGCATTCGGTATCGTCGTACTCATATCGTTGATCGGCAGCGCGATCTCGATCGTCAATTTTCTGAAGCTGAACCAGGCGAACGGCTGGAACGTTCATAGTTACCAGGTCCTGCGGGCGAACGACGACATGTTGACCAGCATGGTCAACATGGAGACCGGTGTGCGCGGCTACGTGGCCGCGGGCGATGACCGGTTCCTGGAGCCCTATAAGGCCGGCCTCAAGCAGTTCGCCACGTCGTTCGATGTCGTGCGCAGCCTCACTTCGGACAATGCCACACAACAGCGTCGTCTCGAGACACTGCGCGACATGCATCGGAAGGTGGCGGAGGTCGACGACAAGCTGATCGCCATGCGGCGCGACGTCAATGCCGGTACGCAGCCTGCCAACGTGCTGATCGACTACTTCAAGCAGGGCGACGACAAGCAGTTCATGGATCGCTATCGGGCCGTGGCCGCCGAGCTGAACGAGGCCGAGCAGTCGCTGCTCGATCAGCGTTCAGGAGAGGTGGCCAGCTTGACTGCGTTGACCAAGTTGACGCTCGCGGCGGCGGGCATCATCACCGTCATCCTGTCGATCGTGCTGGGAACCGTCATCACGCGCGGCATCATGCGGTCGCTGGGCGGCGAGCCCGCCGACGCCGAGATCGTGGCCGGGCGGATTGCCGAAGGCAATCTCGAAGCACCCGTGCCGGTCGCGCCGAACGATCGCGGCAGCCTGATGGCATCGCTCGAATCGATGCGGCGGCAACTGAGCGGCATCGTGTCGGAAATTCAGTCGACCGCGGAATCGATCACGACCTCGGCCGGCGAGATCGCGCAGGGTAACCTGGACCTCTCGCAGCGAACGGAAGAGCAAGCGGCTTCGCTCGAGGAAACGGCGGCCAGCATGGAGCAGCTGACCGCGACGGTTCGCCAGAATACGGAAAACGCCAAGCAGGCGAATGCGCTTGCGGGCAGCGCGTGCGAGGTCGCGATGCGCGGCGGCGAAGTGGTGAGCCAGGTGGTCGACTCGATGCGTGCCATTTCGAACAGTTCGGGCAAAGTGGCCGAAATCATCACCGTGATCGAAGGGATTGCGTTCCAGACGAACATCCTCGCGTTGAACGCGGCAGTCGAGGCCGCGCGTGCGGGCGAGCAGGGGCGCGGCTTTGCGGTGGTGGCCGGCGAAGTGCGCACGTTGGCGCAACGCAGCGCGAACGCGGCCAAGGAAGTGAAGGATCTCATCACGGGTTCGGTGGAGAGCGTGGCGCAGGGGTCGCAGCAGGTCGAACGCGCGGGCACGACCATGTCGGATATCGTGCAGTCCGTGCGGCGAGTGACCGACATCATGAGTGAAATCGCATCGGCGTCGGACGAACAGGGAACGGGTATCGAGCAGGTCAATGTTGCCGTGGGCCAGATGGACTCGGTCACGCAGCAGAACGCGGCGCTCGTGGAGCAGGCATCTGCGGCCGCGCAGGCGATGGCGCAGCAGGCCACCACGCTGCGCGAGGTGGTCGGGGTATTCAGGATCGGTCGCGCGCTCGCGCACTGACGGGCTCGGCGTCGGTGCTTCGCTGGAAGTCGAGGCGAGGGGCGCCGAGCCGCTCGCGCGGCGATGCGTTCGTCGATCGAAGCAGTGTGTTGCAGGGTGTCGAGTAAAGCGAACGCCGGCTGTATCGTGCTTCCGGGTGGAAACGACATCGTGCACGCATGTCGTTTTGCCGCTGTCCAGGCGTGGACGAAGGTCGGCGCAAGCCTTCTACAGGTGCTCGACCGGCACGGGGATCGTCTCGCCTTGATACGGCATCGCCGAGAGCGGTCCGATCGCGCGAAGGATCCGGTGCCGGTTCAGTTCGAAGGCCAGCCGAATCTGCTGTTCGCTCGTATCCCGGGCGCCGAGGCAGGCGCACGCCGTCTCGCACAATAACGAAAACGAACGATATCCCCAACCAAATCCATAGGCGGAAAATTGCAGTGTGGCCGCATCCGTCAAAACGGGCAGCGTGCTCTCGACTGGTTGGGTGTTCATCCTTGGCACCTGTCTGAAAACCATACATACGGTATTTCGCCGCGCACCGGGGGGCAGCATGACGCTTCCTGTTCGCGCGAAATATGCAAGCGACGTGCCACATCAAATGCCTATGCCGGAAAGGCCTTGCCGGCAGCGTGCGATCAGATGTGTCAATCGATCGATACACCGGTGTCAACGAATTAGACGCCGATTGCGGTCGATGTGGGCGTTGTTTTATTGTCGTCAATCAACCGAAATAGTTTGGAAAGGGACGCGATGCCGGTTTACATCGCCGATATCATTTAATCGCTCGGCGGCGTGAAGCAAGGTCGGCGCGCATAGGCGCATGGCGCCGGCTCGAATCGAGCTCAGGCGAACGTCGACGAATCGTTCGGCTGCTTGACGCCGGATGTGGCCCGGGACGATTCGTCGAGCCACGCGATGATCGAATCGTACAGCGCGGCGAGGTGGTCGGCGCGCTCGCCGATCCGCCGGAGCATGTCCCGTTGCTCCGCCGTCGTGGCTTCCCATTGCCAACGCATGAATTGCTCGTATTGAATCGGCAACAGCTTCCGTTGGCCGATGTAGTCTTGCCTGACTCGCTCGCGCATCGCAGGGTCGGACATGCGTCCTTCCGCCGTGTTCCGGGTCAATTTGTCGAAGGTCGCCCGGGCTTCGTCCACTTGAGTGTCGACCAGATAGAACAGGCTCGGCAAAAACTCGATGGGCCGCCAGACCGGCGGCCGTTGTGTGTCTTTCGTCATCGTTTGAATGTCGATCAGGCTTTGCTCGGACGGTTCCCGCGCGCGCCGACGTCGATCGTTTCCATCAGTCGATCGATGTCGAGCAGGGTCAGCAGTTGTTCGCCGTCGTCTCCTGCGTGGACGGCGAGGCCCGTGACGTATTCCGTTTGCATCGCGGCCCCGGCCTCCGGCGCCGCGCGGCGCGCGGAGCGATCGATATCGACGACGCCGCTCACCGAGTCGACGATCAGGCCGATCGCCTGTTCCGCACCGTCGAGTACGATGATGGCGGTCGGCATGGTGTCGCCGATCGGGTCCGGCGAGAACGTCATGCGCAGGTCGACGATCGGCATGACGAGGCCGCGCAGGTTGATCGTGCCTTTGACGAACGGCGGCGCATCGGCGGCGGGCGTCGGTTCTACATAAGGGCGGATCTCGCGGACACTCTGGATATCGATTCCGTATTCGTCGTCGCCGAGCACGAAGGCGACAAATACCTGCGTGGTCGCGTCGCCGGCGCTATCGCGGAAAGGTGTGCCCTCCGCGATTTCAACTGCTTCCGTCATGTCATGCTCCAGGAAATGGATGGTTCGTGCCGAATCAAAAGGTGGTCCAGTCTGCTGCAGCGTCCATCGCGGCACGGGGCGACGGTATTCTCGCCTCCGTCACCGGCGTGCGGCCCGGTCGCACCGGCCGCGACACGGCCGCCGTGGCTGCCGCACCCCGGTGCGCCGCCGGCTGGTCGTATGCGAGGCTGTCGGCGGACCCGACGCGGAAGAACGAGACCGCCTCGGTCAATCGATGGCCCTGATCCTCCAGCGACTTCGACGCGGCCGCCGCTTCTTCCACCAGTGCCGCGTTTTGTTGCGTGACTTCGTCCATCTGCGTGATCGCGATGTTGACCTGTTCGATCCCGCGGCTTTGTTCGGAGGAGGCCGCGGCGATTTCGCCCATGATGTCGGTCACGCGCGCCACGGCTTTCGTCACTTCGGCCATCGTGTGGCCCGCGTCGTCGGCCAAACGCGACCCATCCTGAATCTTCTGCACGGATGCGCCGATCAACGACTTGATTTCCCTGGCCGCAGTCGACGAACGCTGTGCGAGGCTTCTGACTTCGCTCGCCACGACGGCGAAGCCGCGACCCTGTTCGCCCGCGCGGGCAGCTTCCACGGCGGCGTTCAGCGCGAGAATATTGGTCTGGAACGCGATGCCTTCGATGATCCCGGTGATCTCGGCAATCTTCGACGAGCTGTCGCTGATGTCGGTCATGGTTTCCACGACCTGGCTGACCACCGCGCTGCCTTTATGGGCGACGTCCGACGCGCCGTTGGCCAGCGCGCTCGCCTGTTGCGCGCTCTCCGCGTTCTGCTGCACGGTGGCGGTGAGCTGTTCCATGCTCGATGCCGTTTCCTGCAACGACGCCGCCTGTTGCTCCGTGCGGGACGACAGGTCCTGGTTGCCCGACGCAATCTGGCTGGAGCCCGTCGCGATGCTGTCCGCGGCGGTGCGGACTTGCCCGATCAGCCGGACGAGGCTCGCCTGCATCTCGCCCATCGACGCGAGCACGCTGCCCCGCGGCGCGGCGGCGGCGCCGTCGACGGTGCCGAGGTCGCCCGCCGCGACGCGGCGTGTGATGTCGCTCAGGTTACCGGGTTCCGCGCCGAGTGCGCGCGTGATGCTGCGCGTGATCAGGAACGCCGCCGCGACGGCTGCCGCGAGTGCGGCGAGACAGATGCCGATCAGCAAAACGCGGTGTCGGCCGTACTGTTGTACGGACGCCTGCTTGCTTTCAGCCGCCCGATTGCTTGCGAAACCGGCGTAGGTGTCGGCTGCCGCGACGAGTTCCTTCAGTAGCGGCCGGCATTGATCGACGATCATCGCGATCGCCTGGTCCCGCTGGCCGTGTAGCGCAGCGTCGCCGATCGCGACGGCCACCGGGCCATATCGCGACTCGATGCGGTTGATCTCGGCCACCAGCGCACGCGCTTTCTCCGTCACGTCTGAATTCGTGGCGATTGCTTCGTTTAACTGGCGAAGCCGTGCCTGCACTTCCTCATGTGCCTGTGTCATCGCAACGCGCTCTGCTTCGACATCGGCGGGTTTCGTCACGAGCACGAGATTACGGACGGCAGTCGCACGTCGAAGTACCGCCGCACGAACTTTCTCGGTCAACTCCGCGCGTGCACGCGCCCCGTCGACGTAGCTGGCGAAACTGTCGTTCGCATCCCCGAGCGCACCGAGTGCGAGCACCGAAACCAGCACCACCAGCGCGGCCATCATGCCGAAGGTCAGCGCGAGTTTCGCTCGCACGGTCAATTGTCCGAAGCTCATGTTTAGTCTTCCCCTGTCGTTCGCCCTGGTCGAGCGGTTGTCGTTGTGCTTGTTATGAACGTCGGGTCGGGAAGGCGTCGACATGCGTCGAAGCTCATCCGCGCCCCGTCGTTGTAACCGCGACCACGCAGATACCGGTACCGGCTTCGATGTCTTCGCGTGCCGGTTCGCGAAGGACGAGCGCCGCCTGCCCGGTGCGATCTGCGAGATCGCTCCGGGCAATATATGCAAGCGGTGTGCCACATAAAGGGGACTGTCGGACAAGGCTGTGCCGGCAGTGCGGCAGCGGGAGTGTCAACGTGCCCGGACACGCGTGTCCGGAAATCCGACGCTAGCCGATGTCGAGGTTCGCGATGCGCGTGTGCGGAGGCTGGCGGCTGATGCCGAGCCGCTTCGCTGCTGCCGCGCGATCGTCGCCGGCGGGTTCCGGCGGGCGCAGGAAACGGCTGCCTTGCTCAGCCGCTATATGGCGATTTGCGTCGAAGAAAAAACCTGTTTGAGCACCATGAAAGTCCGAATCTGCCGCACGCCGGGCAGATAAAGCAGTTGCTCGGCATGGAGCCGGTTGAAGCTTTCGCTGTCGCGCGTGCGCAGCATCATGAAGTAGTCGAACTCGCCGGTCACCACGTGGCATTCCATGCAGCCGGATACGTTCTGGGCCGCTTTTTCGAACGCGGCAAAGGATTCGGGGGTCGATCGATCCAGCACGACCCCGATGATGACGACCATGCCCGCGTCGAGAGCAGGCGCGTTGAGCAACGCGACGATTCCTCGGATCAAACCCAGGCTCTTGAGCCGTTCGACGCGGCGCAAGCAGGCCGGCGCGCTCAAATTCACCTTCGCGGCAAGCGCGACGTTCGAGATCGATGCGTCCTTCTGAAGGGCGCGCAGGATCGCTTTGTCCGTGCGGTCAAGTTCGACGTGGCCGGCGTCGTCCGGGCGCGATTTGTCGAGAAATTTTGTTGTCGATTTCATCGATTCTAAAAAATTTGCGTTCGTGGGGATGGGGGAAATTGTATTTCAAAGCACGGAGGAGGAAATATGTTTGCAACCACGTTTCGCGGGTATTTAACTAGAATTTCTTCGTGCCCGGTCGCCCTGACGACATCGGGCGTCGGAACCCACCGCCCACCTTTCGGAGAACCTCCGTGAACCTCGATCGCTTTCCTCGCCACAAGCTGACCTTCGGACCCACCCCCATCCATGAGCTGCCGCGCCTCAGCAAGGAGCTGGGTGGCAAAGTGCATCTCTATGCAAAGCGCGAAGACTGCAACAGCGGCCTGGCGTTCGGCGGCAACAAGACCCGCAAGCTCGAGTACATCGTGCCGGACGTGCTGGCGAGCGGCGCCGACACGCTGGTATCGATCGGCGGCATCCAGTCGAACCAGACGCGCCAGGTCGCGGCAGTCGCGGCTCATCTGGGCCTGAAATGCGTGCTGGTCCAAGAAAACTGGGTCAACTACTCGGACGCAGTGTATGACCGCGTCGGCAACATTCAGATGTCCCGCATGATGGGCGCCGACGTTCGGCTGGTGAGCGACGGCTTCGACATCGGCATTCGTCCGAGCTGGGAACAGGCGATGGAGAGCGTTCGCAACGCGGGCGGGAAGCCGTATCCGATCCCCGCCGGCTGTTCCGAGCATCGGCTGGGCGGCCTGGGGTTCGTCGGTTTCGCGGAGGAAGTGCGCGCCCAGGAAGCTGAACTCGGATTCAGGTTCGATTACATCGTCGTGTGTTCGGTGACCGGAAGCACGCAGGCCGGCATGGTCGTCGGGTTCGCGGCGGACGGACGCGCGGATCGCGTGATCGGCATCGATGCGTCGGCCAAACCCGAGCAGACGCGCGAGCAGATTCTTCGCATCGCACGCCAGACCGCCGACCTCGTGGAACTCGATCGGCCGATCGCGGACGCGGACGTGGTGCTGGACACGCGCTACGGCGGCCCGGAATACGGCCTGCCGTCGGAAGGGACGCTCGAAGCGATTCGACTGTGCGCGAAGACCGAGGGGATGTTGACCGACCCGGTTTACGAAGGCAAGTCGATGCACGGCATGATCGATAAGGTGCGCCGCGGCGAGTTTCCGGAAGGGTCCCGGGTTTTGTACGCGCACCTCGGCGGCGTCCCCGCATTGAACGCCTACAGCTTCCTGTTCAAGAACGGTTGAGGCCTGGCCGCGTTCCGACTGCCAGTGGAGCCGGAACGCGGCGTGCATATCGCCAATTCGGGGTGCCAAGTATGGACATGCAGAATCGATTCCCGGCCACGATGACGGACCCCGACCCGGAGGAGCTCCGGGAATGGTGCGACGCGCTCGATGGCGTGTTGCATGCGTGGGGCGGCGATCAGGGCAAGGCACGGGCACGCCATCTTCTCGACGCGTTGTTGGCGCACGCACAGGCCCGTCGCATCGCGTGGCGGCCGCCATTGGTCACGCCATACGTCAATACCGTGGCGCCCGACGAACAGCCGGCCTATCCGGGCGATCTGCGCATGGAGCGGCGGATCGCGGCGTTGATACGGTGGAACGCGCTCGCGATGGTGGTCCGCGCGAACCGTGCGCAGGGAGAACTCGGCGGACACATTGCAAGCTATGCATCCGCCGCGGATCTGTTCGAGGTCGGTTTCCAGCATTTTTTCCGCGGCCCGGAGGCGGTGCACGGCGGCGATCTGGTGTTCTTCCAGGCGCACTCCGCGCCGGGCGTCTACGCTCGCGCGTTTCTCGAAGGACGACTGTCGGAAGAATCGCTGTCCCATTATCGCCAGGAGATCGTGGCGGAGGCTCGCGGAATCCGGGGATTGAGCTCCTATCCTCATCCCTTCTTGATGCCGGACTTCTGGCAGTTTCCAACCGGATCGATGGGGCTGGGGCCGCTCAACGCCATCTATCAGGCGCGGTTCATGCGGTACATGGAAAATCGCGGCTTGAAGGCGCATGGCGAGCGTCGCGTGTGGGGGTTTTTCGGCGACGGAGAAATGGACGAGCCCGAGTCGATCGCCGCGTTGACGCTCGCGGCTCGCGAGCGGCTCGACAACTGCGTATTCGTCATCAACTGCAATCTCCAGCGACTGGATGGCCCCGTTCGCGGCAACGGCCGCGTCATCGACGAGCTCGAGGCGTTGTTCGCCGGCGCCGGATGGAACGTCGTCAAATGCATCTGGGGCTCCGAGTGGGATGCGTTGCTCGGCCGCGATCATGGAGGTGCGCTCGAGCGCGCTTTCGCGAATACCGTCGACGGCGATTTTCAGACGTTGTCGGCCAATGACGGCGCGTTCAATCGCGAGACGTTCTTCAGTCGGACGCCGGAGCTGCGAGCGCTGGTGGATTCGTTGTCCGACGACGACATCGCGATGCTTCGGCGCGGCGGGCACGATCCCGTGAAAATCCATGCCGCCTTTGCCGCGGCGACGGTCAGGAATGGTCGACCGTCGGTCGTGCTTGCCAAGACCATGAAGGGCTATGGCATGGGCACGATCGCCCAAGGGCGCATGACGACGCATCAGCAGAAAAAGCTGGAGCGGGACGACCTGATTGCATTTCGGGATCGATTCGCGCTCCCGCTTTCCGACGAAGCGGCATCGGAAGCGCGGTTTTATCGGCCGCCGCACGATAGCGATGAACTGCGGTACCTGCGGGAGCGTCGCGAGACGCTTGGCGGCTATCTTCCGCAGAGACGTGCGGCGTCCGAGCGGCTCGTGGTGCCCGAGCTGGCGAGCGTCGCGGGCTTTTCCCTGAATGCGGACGGAAAGGTCATGAGTTCGACGACCGCCTTCGTCAGGCAACTCGGTGCGCTGCTCAAGGACGCCACGCTTGGCCCGCGATTGGTTCCGATCGTGGCGGACGAGGCCAGAACGTTCGGCATGGCGAATCTTTTCAGACAGGTCGGAATCTACGCGCCGTTCGGGCAGTTGTACGATCCGGAAGACAATTCATCGATGCTCTCGTATCGGGAGGCGTCCGATGGTCAAATTCTCGAGGAAGGTATTACCGAGGCAGGCGCCATCTCGTCGTGGACGGCCGCCGCGACGAGTTACGCCGTGCACGGTGTGCCGATGATGCCGTTCTACATTTACTACAGCATGTTCGGGTTTCAGCGTATCGGCGATTTGATCTGGGCGGCTGCGGATCAGCGGGCCAGAGGGTTTCTCGTCGGCGCGACGTCGGGGCGCACGACGCTCGGTGGGGAAGGATTGCAGCATCAGGATGGGTCGAGTCATCTTCTCGCGTCGACGATACCGACTTGTCGGGCTTACGATCCGTCGTTTGCCGGTGAGCTGGCGGTGTTGGTCGACCATGGGTTGCGGCGCATGCTGAGTGATGCGCATGACGAGTTCTATTACGTTACCGTCACTAATGAGAACGTCGCGCAACCTAGTATTGCTGATGCCTCGCATGAAGGGATCGTTAAAGGCATGTATCTGTTTCGACAAGGTGGTCGCTTTCATAGGCGCGTTCAGTTGTTCGGCAGCGGCGCGATCATGGGGGAGGTGCTCAAGGCGGCGGACGAACTCGAACGGTTGCATGGAGTGTCTGCCGACGTCTGGAGTATTACCAGTTATGTCGAGCTGGGGCGGGATGGCGCGCGATGCGAGCGGGAATGGCGGCTTGGGTCTGGCGATATCGGGGAGGCGTGGATTGCTCGCCAGCTGAGTGCGACGGTTGGGCCGATTGTCGCCGCGTCGGATTATGTGAAGGCGCTTCCGGAAATGGTGCGTGCGTATATTCCCGAAGGGCGGCAGTATGTCACGCTCGGGACCGACGGGTTTGGTAGGAGCGATTCGCGGGCGCAGTTGCGGCGGTATTTTGAAGTGGATGCTCAGGCCATCGTGCAGGCAGGGTTGAAAGCCCTCGAGGGGCTGGGGGCGGGGGATCAGGTTCGCGAGCAGGCGGGATCGGCTAATGTCATCGGGTTGGTGGCGCGCTAATGTGGGCTTCTGGCGAATGGGGTGCTGGGTCACTGTTTGGGCTGGTTCTCCACACGCTTGTCGTTGAACCTGTTTTGCTATCGGTCTATTAGCGTCGCCCCTGCGCGGGGCGGCGGTCACTTTTCTTTGTCTTCCAAAGAAAAGTAACCAAAAGAAAGGCGCGTCCTTGGGCGGACGGCAAAGGAGGTGTTGCTCAGGGGCGTGGTTTCTTTGCCGCCGCAGGTCGTGGGATTTGGGAATGGTGGTGCAACAGTTTTGTCATCGGTCTATTAGCGTCGCCCCTGCGCGGGGCGGCGGTCACTTTTCTTTGTCTTCCAAAGAAAAGTAACCAAAAGAA
>NZ_JAGIQD010000027.1:0-40309 GCF_017815045.1 Burkholderia sp. CpTa8-5 | reverse complement strand
AGGCGCGTCCTTGGGCGGACAGCAAAGGGGGTGCTGCTCAGGGGCGTGGTTTCTTTGCCGCCGTAGGTCGTCGATTCGGGAATGGTGGTGACACGGGGGCGAAGTCGCCACGTACCTAGTCGGTCGTATGCAACTGCTTCACCAATTCGCCAATGAAGTCGATCAATACGGTCGACAACACTCGGCCCGACAAGGTCTGGATCTGGATCGCTCGCAACGACATGCCCGGATGATCGATCGGTATCGCCACCAGACCGTCCGTCGCCAGACGCGCCTGCACCGTCAGGCGGCTCGTCAGGGACACGACCCCCGACATTTGAGTGAATGCATACAGGCTGCCAGAGTTGTTGCAGGTCAGGACGGGCTCGAAGAGAAGATTCTCCAGGCTCGCCGTCGTATCGAACAATTGACGGATCGTCGTGCCGCGGTCAAGTAGCGCAATCGGGTAATTCCGCAGCTCGGCCATCGATACCGTCGCACGACCGGCCAGCGCATGCGAACGCGGCATGACCGCGCAAATCGGCGCGCTCTGCGTGTACTCGACGTGGATCTCCGGCGCTCGTACAACACCGAACGTCAGGCCGATATCGGCTTCGCCGCTCCGGACGTGTGCCGTCACCTCTGCCGGCGCAGTCACCGCCACCTCGAAACGGGTGCCGGGCGACTTTTCCAGAAATTGCGTGATCGCGCGCGGGAGAACATCCCGGGAAAACGCCTCCGACGTCGAGACGCGGATCGTGCTTCGATCGAATGAGTTCAGCGCCTTGATCTCCTCGATCACCTGCTGACCTTCGAGCAAGGTTCGCCGGACATGCGCAGCCAACAGCTCCCCGGCCTTGTTGGGGACCATGCCGCGCGCCTGACGCTCGAACAGCGGGCAGCCAACCTCCTCCTCGAGCTTCGTAATCTGACGGCTGAGCGCCGAGATCGAAACGTGCAGTTTCTCCGACGCCTCGCTCAGCGAACCGGTGTTGGCAACGGCAAGGAAGTATCGGAGTGCAGCGTTGTGCATGACGGCCGCCAAGTTTGCATTATTGGAAAGCAGGGCGCGCAAAAAAGTCAATTGTAGTGCGCGTTTTGGCTTCGTACGCTCGATCCATCAAGGTTGAACAACCCGCTCTCCACGATACACGCGAGGATCACGATGACGCGCCACCAAGCAATCGACTCTGCCACAACATATTTCGATTCGGGGAGCTTCCTGAAAGATCTCGCGCGGCGCGTCCACATGATGACGGAAAGTCAGGATTCCGGAAGGGCCGGCGAGCTTCGAGCCTACCTCGCCGACGAGATCGCGCCGTCGATCGACCGTATGGGCTTCGAGTCTCGTATCGTCGAGAACCCGGTTGCGGGGAACGCGCCGTTCTTGATTGCGACGCGTATCGAGGATCCCGCGCTTCCGACGGTCCTGATGTACGGGCACGGTGATGTCGTCCGCGGCTATGACGGACAGTGGAAGGACCAGATGTCGCCATGGCACATCACGGTCGAAGGAGACCGATGGTTCGGGCGGGGCACCGCGGACAACAAAGGGCAACACACGATCAACCTGGCCGCGCTGGAGCAAGTCGTCGAGGCCAGGAATCGACGCCTGGGTTTCAATGCGACGCTGCTGATCGAGATGGGCGAGGAAACGGGATCGCCCGGGCTACGCGCGGTCTGCGAGCAGAACAAGGACCTTCTCGCGGCCGACATTCTGATCGCTTCGGACGGCCCGCGGGCCAGATCGAACGTCCCCTGCGTTTTTCTCGGGTCGCGCGGGTTCGTCAACTTCACGCTTTCCGTCCGGCTCCGGTCGGGCGCACATCATTCCGGAAATTGGGGCGGGGCGCTCAGCAATGCCGGAACCGTACTCGCGAACGCGATTTCATCGCTCGTCGACGGGCGCGGGCGGATCCTCGTCGACGCGCTGTTGCCGACGCCTATTCCGGCCGCGGTACGCACTGCGCTGAAGAATATCGCCGTCGGTGGCGGGGCCAACGATCCTCACGTCGATGCCAATTGGGGCGAACCTGGCTTGACGGCCCAGGAGCGTGTCTACGCATGGAACGCGCTGGAAGTACTGGCCTTTACCACCGGTAACCCGACCAGCCCGGTCGGCGCGATTCCGCCCGTTGCGCACGCGCATTGCCAACTCAGATACGTCGTCGGTACGGATTGCGAGCGTATCGAAGAAGTTCTGCGGCATCACCTCGACGCACGCGGGTTCGATAGCGTCGAGGTTGCAATCGGCGAGCGGATGGGCGCCACGCGTCTGCCGCCGGAAGATCCGTGGGTCGCGTGGGCGCTCGATTCAATCGAGCGGACGACCGGCAAGCATCCGGATCTGCTTCCCAATCTCGGCGGGTCGCTGCCCAACGACGTCTTTTCCGAGGTTCTGGGCCTTCCGACCGTCTGGATTCCGCACTCGTACGGCGCCTGCTCCCAGCACGCCCCGAACGAACACCTGCTTGGAAGCGTCGCGCGCGAGGCGCTGCAGATCATGGCCGGCATATTTTGGGATCTCGGAGAGTCGGCATCCGCCGTCCGGGATCGGCGCAAGGAAGGAGCGCTTGTCGTCCAGGCATAACACGCCAGTTTTTAATGCACTTGTGATCGTCAGTCAACGGAGAATGAGATGCGTACTATGGAAATGGTGGATGCCGCGCCGACAAGAGAACAGGCTCCAAACGTGTTGCGATTGGTGTCCGCCGCAACCGTCGGCAATGCGTTGGAGTGGTTCGACATACTGATTTACGGATTCTTCGCAATCTCGATTTCAAAGGCCTTCTTTCCGGCGTCGAGCAGCGGGGTATCCCTTCTGCTGACCTTCGGGACGTTCGCGATCTCGTATTTGGCCCGACCGATCGGCGCGCTGGTGCTGGGTTCGTACGCGGATCGTCGCGGTCGCAAGGCGTCGATGATGGTGTCGATCGTGACGATGATGGTCGGCACGACGACGATCGCGCTGATGCCGAGTTACGAGTCGATCGGCGTGATCGCACCGATTCTGGTCATCTGCGCTCGACTGCTTCAGGGCTTTTCCGCGGGCGGCGAGTTCGGCAGTACCACTGCGTTTCTGGTGGAACAGTGCCCCGAACGCAAGGGATTGTTCGCGAGCTTCCAGTTCGCGAGTCAGGGATTGAGCTATATGCTCGCGGCCGGTTTTGGGGTTCTCCTGACCTTGACCCTCGATGCAGACGCCATCGACGCATGGGGTTGGCGCATACCGTTTCTCTTTGGTGTGTTGATCGGCCCCGTCGGCCTGTACCTGCGAAAGCACGTGCACGAGGCCGACGGCGCAACGCGTGAAAGGCGCGAATCGTTCCCGGTAAGGGAAGTGTTCGTCAATCAGAAAGCCAGAATGTTGTTGGCGATCGGTACGCTCGTCCTTTCCACCGGCGCCAGTTACGTCATTCTTTATGTTCCGACCTACGCGGTGCGCGAGCTTCATCTGCCTGCCAGTTTCGGCTTCATTGCAACGATGTTGACCGGCGCGATCCTGACGTTCGTGACGCCGTTCGTCGGCTATCTGTCGGACCGAATCGGCCGCGTCAGGTTGATGATCTGGGCCGGGATGGCATTCATTCTGACCATTTATCCGGTTTTCAAATTGCTTGGCGCGCATCCCGATCTGGGAAGACTCATTGCGATGATGGCGTGGATCGGGACGCTGAAGGCAGTCTATTTCGGCGCGCTGCCGGCGCTGATGGCGGAAGTATTTCCGACGGAAACCCGGGCGACGGGGATGGCCATCAGCTACAACATCGGCGTCACGCTGTTCGGCGGTTTCGCGCCGCTGATCGTCGCCTCGTTGATCCATCAGACCGGCAATTTGGCATCGCCGGCGTTTTACCTGATGCTGCTCGGCGTGCTGAGTCTGATTGCATTGCGCGGATGTCGATCAAGGTTGAATCTCCGATAAGGCAGCGCATCGTGAGAATCCCGCACAGCCGAGCGATGACTTCGCCGGGTGCGGTCCGAGACTGTTTCGACGACATGCGAGGTGATCGGGATGAGTGCAAGGAAACTGGACACGGTATCGGCGGAGGCGTCGACGTGGAACTGGCTGTTACCGCCTTCGGAGCGGGCCCGGGTGTGTGTCGTCATTGATCCAAGCCCGGGCGCGGCCGCGGTTGCAGCGACCGTCGCCAGCTTCACGGCGATGCCGGAAGTCGCGCTTCTCCAGATCGACGATCCCGTCGATGCACACCGTGCATGGAGTGCGTCGCTCATGTCGAGTAACGGCTCCGATGCGGCGAAGACGAGCGCGGATGGCCGATTGAGTCGATTGCCGCGAGGCGTGCCGTTGCTGGTGTGGTCGATACGCCCGCAAGACCTCGACTGGATCGGCAGCATCGAAGGGAACAGGGTGAGTGCTCTCGTTACTGTCGAGAGCGACGACGTCGAAATGCAGGTATCGCGTCTTCTCACGATCGTTCTGAAGGCGTTGAAGCACGCGATCGCCGAGAACATGTTGATCTACTAATACGATAAAAATGGACTTGCTTCGGCACGTCGCGACATACGCCTGCGAGTCACGTATCTGCAATTCATCCATTTCATCAACAACACGAACAAGTGACAGGTATGTTGACCGTTATTTCGAAGTTGAACATCGGCAAGCGGCTGGGGCTCGGTTTTGCGATGGTATTGGCGATGTCGCTGATCGGGATCGTCATCGGACTGATGCGTCTGTCTTCCGTTGCCCAGGCCACCCGCGACATGGTCGCCAGGCCGTTGCAGACCGAGCGGCTGGTCAACGACTGGTCCCGGCAAATCAGTGTCGCGGTCACGCGTACCACCGCGATCGCCAAGAGCGCCGATCCGGGGCTGGCCAACTATTTCAACGAGGAAGCCATTGCTGCATCGAAAGTGTCCGCGGCGAAGCAGACGGCCATCGAGGCGCTGATGACGTCGGACGCGGAAAAGCGCCTGTTTGCCGCCATCGGCGAGCAACGCAAGCTGTTCCTCGCGATCCGGGATCAGATCTATGCGCTGAAGAAGGAAGGAAAAGCGGAGCAGGCCGACCAGTTGCTCGAACAGCAGTTCATCCCGACCGCGCGGCAGCTTGTCGAAAAAGTCGACGCGTTGGTGAAGTACCAGCGCGAAGAAATCGACGGACTCGCGGCCGAGATCGACGCGAATTATCGCTTCGGGCGCACGCTGATGATCGCGTTCGGCGTGGTTGGCATGCTGCTGAGCGTGGTATGCGGATGGCTGATCACCCGCAGCATTACCCGGCCGCTCATGCGCGCGACGGACGTCGCGCATCGGGTGGCCAGAGGCGATCTGAGCGTTCGTGTCGACGTTCATGGGACGGACGAACTCGGCCAACTGCTCGGCAGCCTGCGCGACATGCAGGCCGCTCTGCTTCGCGTGGTGTCCAACGTGCGCCGCGGCTCGGATAACCTCGCGGCGGCAAGCGCCGAAATCGCGCAGGGCAACGACGATCTCAGTTCCCGCACGGAGAGCCAGGCCAGCGCGCTCGAGCAAACCGCCGCATCCATGGAGGAACTGAGTTCCACCGTGGCGCGGAACGCCGACAACGCTCACGAAGCGAATCAACTGGCGATGAATGCGTCCACGGTAACCGCGCAATGCGGCGAAGTGATCAACCAGGTCGTGGAAACCATGAAGGGCATCAACGACAGTTCCCGCCAGATCTCGGACATCACGGGTGTGATCGACAGCATTGCCTTTCAGACGAACATCCTGGCGTTGAATGCCGCGGTGGAGGCCGCGCGTGCCGGCGAGCAGGGCAGAGGCTTCGCGGTGGTCGCCAGCGAAGTGCGCAGCCTGGCCGGACGTTCCGCCGAGGCGGCCAGGGAGATCAAGAAGCTCATCGGCTCGAGCGTCGGGCGCGTCGCTCAAGGTTCGACGGAAGTCGAGCGCGCATGGGTGGCGATGACGGAAGTCGTGAACTCGATTCGTCGCGTCACCGAGACGATGAGCGAAATCAGCGCCGCGAGCACCGAGCAATCGCTCGGCGTGGCCCAGATCGGTGAAGCCGTCGGCCAGATGGAGCGCACGACGCAGCAGAACGCCGCGCTGGTCGAGCAAACGTCGGCGGCCGCGATCAGTCTGCGCCAGCAGTCGCGGGAACTGGTGGAGGTCGTCTCGGTGTTTCAGCTTGGGCGCGGTGAAGCGCTGTAGAGCCGGGCGACAAGGCTTTGCCCGCAGTGCGGCGGCGAGCGTGTCAACGCGCCCGGACACGCGTGTCCGGCAATCCGACGCTAGCCGATGTCGAGGTTCGCCATGCGCGTGTACAGGGACTGGCGGCTGATGCCGAGCCGCTTTGCTGCTTCCGCGCGATTGTCGCCGGTGAGTGCCAGCGTGCGCAGGATCATCTCGCGCTCCACGGCGGCGAGGGCTTCCGACAGCGGACGATTGAGCATCGCGACCGGCAGCAGCGCGTCGCGCGACGGAACGCCCGGTTCGTCGAGGAACGCGAGATCGCATCCGGTGACGACGGCGCCCGGCGCGAGCGCATTCACGCGTGCGATTGCGTTGCGCAGTTCGCGTACGTTGCCCGGCCACGCATACGCGATCAGGCGGCGCTCCGCCTGCACGGACAGCCGCTTCGTCGTAGTCGGGCTCGACATCGTGTCGAGAAAATGGACGGCGAGCGGCAGGATATCGGCCAGCCGCTCGCGCAGCGGCGGCAGATGAATGGGGATGACGTTGAGTCGGTAAAGCAGGTCTTCGCGAAACGTTCCGTTCGCGACCATGGTCCGCAGGTCCCGGTGGGTCGCCGCAATCACGCGGACGTTTACCGAAATGGACCGGTTGACGCCGAGCGGGGTGACTTGCTGTTCCTGCAGTACGCGCAGCAGCTTGGCCTGCATGCAGGTCGCCATGTCGCCGACTTCATCCAGAAAAAGCGTGCCGCCATCGGCTTCGACGATTCGGCCCGTCCGTGCGGTCGTGGCGCCCGTGAAAGCGCCTTTGCAATGACCGAAGAGCTCGCTTTCGAGAAGCTCATGAGGAATGGCCGCGCAATTGACGGCCACGAACGGGCCGGCGCCACGCGACGACTCGACGTGGAGCACCCGGGCCGCGACTTCCTTGCCGGTTCCCGTTTCCCCGGTGATGAGAACGGTCGCGTCCGACGCCGCCGCGCGGCCGATACATTTTTGTACTTCGCGCATCGCCGCGCTGATGCCGAGCAAGCGCGGCGCCGCACCGACAGGCTCGTCGAATGCGTCGACGTTCGCGTGCGCATCGGTAACGGCGTCGGACGGAGAATGGGCCGCGAAAATGCGCTCGAGCAGGCGCGCGATATCGTCGCGGCCGACCGGCTTCGCCAGGTGGTCGAACGCGCCCAGGCGCATGGCGGCGATCGTGTTGCCGCTACGGGCATAGGCGGTCAGGACCACGACGGGTACCGTCGCGAGGCGATCGACGCGCCGCAGCTTCTCGAGTACGGCTATTCCGTCCATGTCGGGCAGCCGGATGTCGAGGAATATGCAGGCGGGTTGCAGACCTCGTTCGATGCGGGCGAGCGCGTGCTCGCCCGTGCCCGCGCATAGGGTTTCGTGACCAAGGTCGGTCAGCGTTTCCGACAATCCTTCGCAGAAGGCATCGTCGTCGTCGATCAGCAGGATGGGTGCCATGGGATATCGATGACAAAGCAGGCAGTAGGGGTGGCGGCGTGATAGGCGTTGCCGCCGTGCGACGCTGCGATCTCTCGAACCAGCGTGAGACCCAGCCCGCAGCCGCCGGGCCGCGCGCTGACGAAGGGTTCGAAGATGCGCGCGCGCTCGGCTTCGGCCACGCCGGGGCCGTCGTCGGCGACTTCGAGCACGAAGCGTGCGCCGCATGGCGAAGCCCGACGGCTGGCCTCGATGTGAACCGTGCCGCCCGGTCGAACGTGCGCCAGCGAATTGACGATCAGATTGTCGAGCGCGCGACGCATCTGCGCGGAATCGAAAACAGGGCGATCGGTCGTTTCCGCGGTGGATGCCGTCGGCATAGTGCAGGCCACCGTCAACGCGACGCCCTTGCCGCGCGCGAGCTCGTCGTGCGTCTGCACGCTTTCCGGAAGCCACGTGGCCGGATCGACCGGCTCCATGCGCGGCGTCACGGGCTGGGTGAGTGCCAGGAGCCTCGACACCTGGATTTCGATGCGCTCGATCTGGCCGAGGATCGAGCGCAGCGCCGATTGCTGTCGCGAGGCATCGCCGGCCAGCGCGTTCTCGGCTTTCAATCGCATCGCGCCGGCCGGATTGCGGATTTCATGCGCAACCTCGGCGGCCAGTGTGCCGAGCAGCGCGACACGATGCGCGTGAGCGAGGCGTGTTTCCAGTTCGCTCGCCTGTTCGCGGGCATCACGGGTACGCGCAGTGCAGCGGTTGAATGCATGCGCGATTCGATCCAGCTCCGGTTCGCCCGGGCAGGAGATGCTGCCGGCCGGATCGGCGGCGTCGTTCGAGAGTGTCGTGTCGAGCCGCACGAGTTTGTCGCGCCATGCGCGCAGTGTGAATGCGAGATACAGGGAAACGGCGAACAGAACCGCCAGAACGACGGCGAACGTCGCCACGATGACGTTGCCCTGACGGACCAACATCGATTGCGCGCGCACAAGGGTCCACGCATAGAGCCCGGTATGTCCGTTCACGGGGCACGCGATCGCGATGACGGCGTCGTGGCGCCGTCCCGCTATTTCGGCGGCGGGGCGAATGCCGGTGGACGCTGCGGAGAGTGCGCTCAGGATCAGCGGCGTTTCCGCTTCCGGAATGTCGCGCTTGATGCCGCTGCCCGGGTAAGAAGGAAACGCGTAGGCGAGGAATCCACCGGGATGCCCGGACGCATTCGCCGGCGGCGCGGAATGGGACGCGGCAGCCCGCCAGAAGCCCCCCTCGATACCGGCGGATGCGGCAAGGGCCGCGTTGAGCACGTCGCGCAACAGTTGAACGTTCGGCTCGGTCGCGTGCGGTAACGACAGCGTGTAGTGAGACGCAATCGCGTCGCACGCATCGCTCGCGCGCTGTTTGGCGGATGCGATCCGGTGGCCTTCGGTGCAACTGGCCATTAACCAGACGATTGCGACCAGCGATGCGCACAACACCGCGGCAAGTGCCCTGAGTAGCGACAATTGCGTTGAAAACCTCGGTCTGACTAGCGGCATGGTGTTGCGTTGAAGGGTGCGACGTCGGTGCTCATGGAAATGGTCTGCGCAATGCAGGGCAATCGCGTTCGCGTCTGCGTCGACGTTCGGTCGAGAATAATGGGGTGGCCGTGGGGACGATGTGACGGGCCAGTCGCATTTGAAGCATGCGATGCATGCGGTACGCACGCACTCGCATCGCTCGTTGGGTGGTTTTGTCAGACAACACGACGATGGAATTCAACACACTCCAACCGTCTGCCCACGAGTCCTTCCTATCATGTGTGTTCCTTCCGCCCAACGCCTGCTGGAGGTGCATTGCCGCCCTCGTTCGGCATGATCGAGCGACGGACGAGCGCGCCGATTTCGATCACGCTCGAAGCAATTGGGCAGGCGATATGTGCAATAACCAGCGGATGGAGGTGCGCAAGCACCCACGTGGGCGCGGGGCGACGAGCGTTCCGTGTCACGACCGTTTTAAGTACATAATGAAATTCACTTGTCAGACCATTTCTTACTCGAATCTGGAAGTGATCCTTATTATCTGAATAGTACATAAACGTTTTATTTTCGTCTTGTGCGCAATCGTTTGCGCGTGGTGCGACATCAATAAAAGCAATGCGGCCCGGGACCGACACCGTCACGCCACGAGCTTGAAAGCTCCACCTCGGGAGCGTTTGGACGTTGCGCCCAAGCAGGTCAGGCCTTCGGAGCAGGCACGCAGATGGGTCCGCGCGGCAGGCAGAGAGGGGTGGACTTTTCCAGGCGCATTCGGCAGCCAGTCGGCCGCGGCTCGGCATTGCATCGATCGAGGCCGCGAACGCGGGGGCGTTGCCACCCGACATCCGGCTCGTGATGCCGATCAGGCCGACAGTTTGATGGAGAAAAGTAGCGATGGCCGTGACTTCTTTCGAAACCGTTTTCTAGTGGAACATCGAAACAGTCGGTGCGCGTTGGCGAAATCGAGCCAGTCGATGGGGCATCTTTCGCTGCAAATCGAGCCAAGAATTGCTAATCGTGCACCACATTATCTTTCAATATCTTTACGAATTTGTGCTCGATGCTACTTTCGTGATCGTTCTTGAAATTTCCGCTGATGAATGAATTTTGGGTGCAAATTTGCGCAAGATTATGGCGATGTTGGATTGAATTTTTTTGCCGATCTTGTGATTGAGGAATGAAAATTCATTTCTTTGTTTTGCTGTTCGATACGGGAGGAGCGAGCCCTCCGTGGCTGTAGTCGACTCTGGATGCCCGACCATAGGGGTCGACAGATTGGCCATTTCACTGATCTATTTTTCAAATTAATAACGGCGTCGCAGGTGGAATCTCATGCTTTTTTACGCCAACGCATTGATGCCCCCACTCATTGCTGCTTCTACTTGCGGGAACGAAAAAGCAAAATTATTCCAGTTTTCGCGGGTTACCATGCCATTCGGATCGAAGTTGACAGTCAATGCGGAAATCCGAGCTGACCGTCGACGCCGTGTCGATCCGGGAATTCGGAGGCGAGACAACAACGAGCGAGAGAGCGGGGCTTCGCAGAGTAAGGCAGATGTGGCGTGAACAAGAAAATTATTCAGTATTTCACCTTGGCTTTCGCGATTACCGTAGCGGCTGTCGTCGCATATAGATATACACGGCACGACAAGCCAAATATTCAATACGTTACCGCCCAGATTTCGTATCAGGACATCGAGTCCACCGTTGAGGCCGTGGGAACGATCCGCGCAGCGGATCTCGTTAGCGTCGGCGCGCAGGTCAACGGCCAGATCAAGTCGATGCACGTGGCGCTCGGCGACCATGTCAGGAAAGGTCAGCTGATCGCGGAAATTGACTCGCAGCCACAAATCTACGCATTGGACACGGCTCGGGCGCAATTGCAAAGCGCGGTGGCCGCAGTGCATTCGAGCGAGGCGTCGCTTGTCCAGGCCAGGCTCGCGCTGGGACGGCAGAAGGAACTGGCTGAACATGACGCCGGGTCGCATGCCGATTTGGAAACGGCACAGGCAGCCTTCGACGTGGCTCGCGCAAATGTCGAAACGAGTCATGCCCAGATGAAGGTAGCGCAGGTCAACGTGGACACTGCGCGCGTCACGCTTGGCTACACGCGCATTGTTGCCCCGAGCGACGGGGAAGTCGTCGCCGTGCTCGCGGTAGAGGGCCAAACCGTCAACGCCAATCAGACGACCCCGAATCTGGTGAAGATCGCGCGCCTCGACACGATCCAGGTCAAGGCGCAAATCTCGGAGGCCGACGTCGTGCGGCTCAAGCCTGGCCTGCCCGCCTATTTCACGATTCTCGGCGACCCGTCGCATCGATATGACACCACGCTGAAAGCCATCGAGCCCGCGCCGGACTCGATTATGACCGACACGACAACCAGCCCTACGACCACTTCGTCGGCGACGAATACGGCCATCTATTACAACGGCCGGCTCGATATGCCGAATCCCGATCATCGACTTCGCATTTCGATGACGGCACAGGTGTCGGTCGTGCTTGCGCGGGCGCGACACGTGGCGGTTCTGCCGGTCGCTGCCCTGACTGCACCGCCGCACGACGGGCGCGCGACGGTGCGGGTGCTGGCGGCCGACGGCACCGTCACGAGCCGGATGGTACGGACCGGCATTGCCAACGACACCGTCGTGCAGATCGTCAGCGGCCTTGGGGCGGGCGATCGTGTCGTCGTCGGTCAGTCTTCCGGCGCAGGGCCCCGTGATCCTTACGGCATGGCAGGGTAACGGAATGTCCACGCCACACGCACAGACGTCGAATCCGGCGCTGATCGAACTCGATAGTGTGAGCCGCACCTATGGCGTCGGCGAGGCGGCGGTTACCGTCCTGCACCAGATCGATCTGCGTATCGAGCGAGGTGAGATGGTGGCCATCGTCGGCGCATCGGGTTCGGGAAAATCGACGTTGATGAATATCCTCGGTTGTCTCGACACGCCGACGTCGGGTACTTACCGGATCGCCGGAGTCGGGACGCAGTCGCTCGATGCAGACGCGCTCGCGCAGTTGCGTCGCGAGCATTTCGGCTTCGTATTCCAGCGCTATCAGTTGCTGAACGATTTGACCGCACTCGCCAACGTCGAAGCACCCGCCGTCTATGCAGGCCTCGACGCAGAACAAAGACGCGGACGAGCAAGGAAGCTTCTCGAGCGCTTGGGTCTTGGTGACCGCCTGAGCCATCGGCCGATGCAACTCTCTGGCGGTCAACAGCAGCGGGTCAGCATCGCGCGCGCCTTGATCAACGGCGGCGACATCATTCTCGCCGACGAACCGACAGGCGCACTCGACAGCCAGAGCGGCGAAGAACTGATGGCGCTGTTCCACGAGCTCAACGGGCAGGGCCATACGATCATCATCGTCACGCACGATATGGACGTCGCCCGGCATGCGCGCCGCATCATCGAGATTCGCGACGGACGCATCGTCGGAGACAGTCGGCCTGAATCGACGCGACCAGCGGACTCCTGCGACGTGCCATCTGCCTCGCCCATTGAGCTCCCGGTCCTGCTTCGACGCAAAAATGCGCAGCCGCTCGCGTTGGGCCGGCTCATCGAAGCATTCCGGCTTGCCATGCACTCGGCGGCGAACCATCGTCTGCGCTCATTCCTGACGATGCTGGGCATTATTGCCGGTATTGCGTCAGTTGCCTGCATGGTCGCGCGTGGCGAGGGAAGCCGCAGAGCGATCATGGATCATTTGCGGCAATTTGGTACGGACACGATCAGCATCTATCCAGGACGGATGGCCGGCGATTTGCGTGCGAGCTCGATTCATACGCTGAGTCTCGGCGACGTGCACGCGCTGCAGGCGCAAAGCTACATTGATAGCGTGACGCCGGAAGTGACAAGCACAGGAACGATTCGCGTGGGCAACAAAGACGTATCCGCGACGGTTCATGGCACGGGCGCCGACTATTTTCGGGTCCACGGCATCCATATGATCGAAGGCCGGCCTTTCGACGAGTCGCTGGTCGAATCGAACGCTCCGGTGGTCGTCGTCGATGAGAAGACCCGGCAAACGCTGTTCGGCTCCGATTCGCCGATCGGGAAAGTGGTACTCGTCGGAAATCTGCCGGGCCATGTGATCGGCGTGGCGGGTTCGAACGCCATGTCGTTTGCACCCGGTACGCTGGGAGTCTATATGCCGTACACCTCGGTCATGTCGCGTATGACCGGCTCGTACAACCTCCAGAGCGTGACCGTCCGGCTCGCCGACGGCGTACCGTCGAGCGCCGCGCTGGCCGGCATCAACAAGGTCCTGAAGATGCGCCATGGCGCCCTCGATTTCACGACCTTCAATTCGGATGCCTTGTTTCAGGTCGCGACGGCGTCGAACGAAACTTTTCGCATCTTTATTGCGTCGATTGCGGGCATTTCGTTGCTTGTCGGCGGCATCGGCGTGATGAACATCATGCTCGTGTCGGTGACGGAGCGCACCCATGAAATCGGCATCCGCATGGCGATCGGGGCGCGTCGATCCGATATTCGCGACCAGTTTCTCATCGAGTCCGTCTGGCTATGCGTCGCCGGTGGCGTGGTCGGTGTGGCGCTTGCGTTCGGCATCATCCGGTTTTTTTCCGAGCCTCATAGTCGCTTCTACATGGTGCTGTCGCCCGACTCGGTCGTTACCGCGTTCGCCAGTGCCGCGCTCGTGGGTGTCGTGTTCGGCTACTTCCCGGCGCGTCAGGCCGCGCGCCTCAACCCGGCAGAAGCACTGGCCCGCGAATGAACACGTTCTCTCATTCACTGCATGCTGTTTTGACGCGTACGGCTCTACGGCAGGTTCGAGCGTCCAGGTCGATGTCGCGATTCCGCACGATCGCCTTGTTGATCGTGTCGCTTGGCGTCACCGCATGCGGGACGTTGACGCGCACGACATGGACGCGGCCCGAGGTCTCGATTCCGCGGCATTGGCAGGCAGAGTCTGCCGCCGCGGGGCAGACCTCCGCTTCCGTGTCGGTCGGCGCGTCTTACAACCGAAGTGACGTTCCTGACGCGTCCAGGTCGTTGCCAGCGGAAACGGAAGCGAACCCCGGCGGTGATGCGAATATCGACCCGTGGTGGAATGCGTTCGGTGATCCGGAGCTGAACCGGCTTGTAGAGCGGGCGTTGGCGGGCAATCACGATCTCAAGACCGCCGTCGTCAATCTGCGCGCGGCGCAATTTGCCGTCGATCTCGCCCGCGCAAATCAATTGCCCCTGATCAGCTCTAGCGCGGAGTTGTCGAATTCTCATTCGCTGCGTGGTGCGCGCGTCGTGTCGCACTCGAAATCGCTTCTCGCATCGGCCAGCTATGTCGTCGACCTATGGGGTTCGCTGTCGAGTTCGACCGATGCATCGCGCTGGGAGGCGCGGGCAACCGAGCAGGATGAACGGACGGTCAAGATGACCATCGCATCCCTGGTCGCCCAAGACTACTGGTTGCTCGCGCTGCTGGCGGAACAGATCGAACAGAGCGATGCATCGATTCTTTACGGCGAGCAAACGCTGGCATTGACGAATGTCCGGTATGCGTCGGGGGCGATTACGGCAGTGGACCTGCTTGCCGCCCGTCAATCGCTCGCGTCGCAACGCGCGTCGCGCAATGCGCTACTGGCGCAGCGAACACAAACCGAAAACGCGCTCGCGATCTTGCTGGGTCAGCCACCAGGCGAAGTCTTCGACGTACCTTCGGCGCGTCTGACGACCTCGTTGCCCGCCGTCGCCGCAGGTGTGCCGGCTTCCGTGCTCGTTCGCCGTCCGGACGTCATGGCGGCGGAATTGCGCACGCGAAGCACACTCGCAAGGGTGGATGCCGTACGGACCAGTTTCTACCCTAACCTCACGTTGACGGGGTCGGCCGGTACCGCGAGCGACGCATTGCGCAATCTGTTGCAAAACCCGCTCGGCACGATCGCAGCCGATGTCGCGGCGCCGTTTCTGAATGTCTGGACGATGAAAGCGCAGGTGGGTTCGGCACAAACAGCCCATGACGCCGCGGCGGTTGCATTCGCCAGGACGTTTTATCAGGCACTTGCTGATGTAGAGAACGCACTTGCCGCGCGCGCCGACTATCAGGCTGAAATCACGCAATGGGCCGATGCGCTCGAAGCGGCGCGACAAAGCGAGCAACGCATCGGCTGGCAATACCGGGCGGGTTCGATTCCCGTACAGAACTTGCTCGATGCGCAGCAAGCGACCCGCAACGCCGATGCCGAACTCGCGAACGTACGCTATGCGATTCTCACGAATCAGGTCGCCCTTTACGTCGCGCTCGGTGGAAGATAGCTAGCGGCGAGTGCGGACGAGACACCTTGCGAGGCGAAGACTGCGCTCGAGGCATTCAACCGAAAGGCGGGCACGCTCGACCCGCCGCGTCGCTCCGCGACCGCACGCCAGGCTGACCGTCCGATTACCGTTTTGTCATCTACGCCGTTCGCGCCTGCACCGTGCGAAGCCGTGTCGCCATTTCCGGGTAACATCGCCGGATGTCCCCACCAAAGCGACGGAGCCGCCATGCGCATCCTGATAGTCGAAGACGAACCGAAGACGGGCGCGTACCTGAAGAAGGGGCTCGAGGAATCGGGCTTCAGCGTCGATCTCGCGAAGGACGGCGCTGAAGGGCTGATGCTCGCGCAGGAAGAGCGTTACGACGTGATCGTGCTCGACGTGATGCTGCCCGTGCTCGACGGCTGGGGCGTGCTCAAGCGGCTGCGCGAAACGCACACGACGCCGGTGCTGTTCCTGACCGCGCGCGACGACGTGCAGGACCGCGTGCACGGCCTCGAACTCGGCGCCGACGACTACCTCGTGAAGCCGTTCGCGTTCGTCGAACTGCTCGCCCGCATCCGCACGCTCGCGCGTCGCGGGCCGCCGCGCGAGACCGAACACCTGGTGGTCGGCGATCTGGAAATCGACGTGGTGCGCCGCCGCGTGAAGCGCGGCGCCACGCGGATCGACCTGACGCCGCGCGAATTCTCGCTGCTGCAGCTGCTCGCGCGCCGGCAGGGCGAGGTGCTGAGCCGCACGCAGATCGCGTCGTACGTGTGGGACATGAATTTCGACAGTGACACCAACGTCGTCGAGGTCGCGATCCGGCGCCTGCGCGCGAAGATCGACGATGCGTTCCCGGTCAAGCTGATCCATACCGTGCGCGGCGTGGGCTACGTGCTCGAACCGAAGGACGACGCATGACGCGCCCGCGCTCGCTTGCGGCGACGCTCGCGCTCGCGTTCGCCGCAACCACGCTCGCCGCGTTCGCGCTCGTCGGCGCATACGTGTATGCGGGCCTCGAGCGACAGGTCAACACGCAGGACGATCTCGACATCGTGCTGGCCGCGCGTCACACGCGCCGGCTCGCGGGCGAACTCGAGTCGCTCGACGCGGTTCGCGCGCACGCGGAGCGGCTCACGAGCCAGGTGCTGGGCAACGAGGCGCTGTCGATGGTCGTCGTCGATGCGCAGGGCGACGTGCTCGCGCGCCACAACGTCCGGCTCGCGGCGCTCGACGACGCGCCTGCGGTCGCATCCGTTCCGCTGGCGGACGCGCAGCTGTTCGCGCCGCACGCGGTGCCGGTTCCGTCGAACGACCGGATCACGGCCGACCGGCTCGTCACATGGACCGCCGGCGGCGGCACACCGATGCGCGGCGTCCTGATCGAGGCCGCACTCGGCGACCGCACGCCGATCCGCATCGCGATCGCGCGCAACATGCACGACCGGGCCGATCTGCTCGAAGGCTACCGCGACCGGCTCAAGCTTGCCGGCGCGCTCGGCGCGCTGTTCGCGCTGCTGCTCGGGTACTGGCTGATTCGCAAGGCGCTCGCGCCGCTGCGCGAGATCGTCGACGACACCGGCCGGATCACGGTCGACAAGCTCGACACGCGGCTCGATGCGTCGCGCGCGCCGCCCGAACTGCGCGCGCTCGTCGATGCGCAGAACGCGATGCTCGGCCGCCTGCAGCAGGCGTTCGCGCATCTGTCGCAATTCAGCGCCGATCTCGCGCACGACTTGCGCACGCCGCTGAACAACATGCGCGGCGCGACCGAAGTCGCGCTCGCGCGACCGCGTTCGGTCGACGAGTACCAGACGCTGCTCGAATCGAATCTCGAGGAATACGACCGTCTCGCGCGGATGATCGAGAACGTGCTGTTTCTCGCGCGCGCCGAGCACCCGAGCTTCGTCACGCGGCAGCGCGCATTCGACGTGCGCGAGGAACTCGAGCGCATCGCCGAGTATTTCGAGGGGCTCGCCGACGAAGCGGGCTCGACGCTGCGCGTCGACGGGCACGGGCAACTGACCGCCGACGTCGAGCTGTTTCGTCGCGCGGTGGGCAACCTGCTCGCGAACGCGCTGCGTTACACGCCGGCCGGTGGCGTCATCACGCTCGCTGTCGACGAAACGCCGGACGCGGTGCGCGTCGTCGTCGCGAATCCGGGCGAGCCGATCGATCCCGCGCTGCTGCCGCGGATCTTCGACCGGTTCGTGCGCGGCGACCCCGCGCGCAGCGGCGGTGTGCCAGGCGGCACGGCCGGGCTCGGCCTTGCGATCGTGCGCTCGGTGATGGAACTCCACGGCGGCACCGCGCAGGTCGAAAGCGACGCGCGCGACACGCGGTTCGTGCTCACGTTCAACCGGCCGCCGGCAGCGTGACGGCGGGTTCGGGCCCGGCGGCGGGCGCGTAGAACGCCACTTCGAAGCCTACCGGTTCGCAAGCGCTGGTCGGGTTCGACACAAAGATTGAGATGCTCCTTCTCGGGCACCACGCAAAACGAGGCTCGCCTCATGGCATGCTCACGCCGTGAACCCGCGACCAGTGAGCCAACGAGCACGCCCGAAACATGATGGCGCGCTCTTGCTCATTCAGCGGCGATGGATCGGCGCAGCGGCGCTGCAGCCGGGGTACGTCGAGCAAGCCGGCGATGCGGTCGGCGTCCGTAGCCAGTATTTCGCGGGTGTGCTGGCGCAATGCCTCGCCGTTGCCTTGATCCTTGGGTAAGGCCGATTTCCTGCGCAGGCGCACGGCTTCCGGCAACGCACCGCGCGACGCTTCACGCAACATGGCCTTTTCCACGCCATCACGTAGCGCCAGTTCGGCCGGAATGGTGGCAGCCAGGTCCAGAACTTCGGTATCGCTGAAGGGGATGCGCGCTTCCAGTCCATGTGCCATCCCATGGATATCGCCGTTATGCAACAGCCGCTGCAACCAACGATGGCGCACCAGCCATTGCGTGGCGCGCAGACGTGAGGCGGGCGTATGCCAATCGTGTCCGGCGGCGATCGCCAGTTGGCGATAGACCTCGCCGTAGTGTTGCAACGGTTGCGCCAGCAGGCCGGGCCGTAGATAGGGATCGGCGGTCAAGCGTTGCAGGATATGGGTCGGGTCACGGGTGGCGTGCGGGTCGAGCAAGAAGTGATAGCCGTAGTGCGTTTCATCGGCGGCATCGCCCACCAATACCGCCTTGACGCGCGTGCTGGCGGCTCGCGCCAGGTAATGTTGCGCCAGCTCCTGTTCCCACGCGGGCAGGGCATCGTTCTGCGTGGCCAATTGCAGCAGATCCTGGGCGAGTGTCGAGCGCGTCGGTGTGACGTCTTCACGTGGCAGACCCAATTCATCGGCGGCCTGCTCGGCGAAAGGTTGATCATCGGAAGCCACGATCAGCGAACGCGCGTAGTCGTAGCGATGGTGATCTTCAAAGCGAATGGTGAAGCAGGGCGGTGTCGCACCTGCCGCTCGCGCCAGGCCGCCGATCAGCGTGGAGTCGAGGCCACCGCTGAAAAACAGGCCGACCGGTGTATCGGCGATCAAGCTGCGCTGGACGGCTGCGGCGAGGCGCTCGCGCAGCGCGGGAGCGATATCGTCGGCCCGGGTGGCCGGGTTTTCGGCAATCTCCGGCGCCCAGCGCGATAGCTGCAAGCCATCGCGATCCACGCGCAGCAGATGCCCGGGCGGCAGGTACGCCATGCCTTCGAACATGGGTTGCGCCACGCCGCTGAAGAACGGCGCCACCAGGTATTCCAGCACGGCGTCGACATTCGCACGCGGCGCTTGCATCGCGGGCAGCAGTCCTTTGGCCTCCGACGCAAACAGGACTTCCGGCCCCTGTTGCAGGTAAACGAACGGCTTGACGCCCAGCCGGTCGCGCGCGGCAAAGGCGCGTTGACGATGGGTGTCCCACACCAGGAACGCGAACATGCCGTTGAAGCGCCGAAGACACACTTCGCCCCAAACCGCATACGCGGCTAGCACCACCTCGGTGTCGGTGTTCGTACGGAACGACCAGTGCGCGCTCAGTTCGCGGCGAAGCTCAGCGTAGTTGTAGATTTCACCGTTGTAGACCAGCACGTAACGATGGTCGGCACTGCACATCGGCTGCGCGCCATGCTCGGCGTCGAGTAGCGCCAAACGGTCGTGAGCAAGCACGGCGTGTTGGTCATGCCATAAGCCCCGGCCGTCTGGCCCACGATGCCGTTGTTGCTCGCGCATGGCGAGCACCCGCTCGACCTGTGCGGGTGCCTGGCCGTCGTAGCGAATCAGCCCAGCCAAGCCGCACATCAGACGGTCGCGCCCGGTTGAACGGGGGCGAGCAACAGCGTGGTCCGTCGCTGTTGCCGTTCGAAGGTTCTGCTAACGGTCACCACAGATACGGCTAATGGGAAAACTTGTGGTAGTGCCGTCAGCAAAGGCTGAGAGCGACGTTCTTTTTGTGTCTGCACGCGTTGCGCTCATGCAAAAAACGGGGGACGTATGCGCGAAGATTTTGCTAATGCGCCTTCAAGCGCTTGCAATGTCGGATTTGGTTCATGAGCGGCGTAATGAGGAAAGCTACTCGTGGCAAAAGCATAGCGTGCACGTAACGGATGATCAACAAATTGGTGCGTGCACAACAATATAACCATCATCCGAAGCCCGGTGGGGCGACTCTAGTGGTTGTTTCCCCTAGACAGCATCACAAGTGCGCCGCGAAAGGATTTTTGCGGGCATAGCGCGCGGCACGCGTTCCTTGCAGGTTCAACCAGCCGCCGGCGGCGTGACGGCGGGTTCGGGTTGCGCGGCCCCGGCGTGTCCCTTCACGCCGGTGTTCGATTCCGCACCAGAGCCTGCGTTCGCCCCTGTCTGCCAGCCACCACCCAATGCCTTCAGCAACCCGACTTCCGCCTCGATCCGCCGCGCGTCGATCTGATCGGCCGTGCGCCGGTTCGTCAGCGCGATCGTCTGCGCGGTCACCACGTCCAGATAGCTGACGGCGCCCGCATTGAAGCGATTCGTCGTCAGCCGCAGCGACAGGTCGGCTGCGTCGGTCGCGCGTTGCTGGCTGCCGGCTTCGGATGCGAGCGCATCGATCGCGGACAACTGATCCTCGACCTGCTGGAACGCGACGAGCACGGTTTGCCGGTAATCGGCGACCGCGCCGTCGTATTGCGCATGCGCGCCGCGCAGCGACGCGCTGCGGCGGCCGCCGTCGAACAGCGTGCCGGCGAGTTGCGGGCCGAGCGACCAGAACAGGCTCGGCGCGGCGAGCCACGGCGCGAAGAACGAACTCTCGAGGCCGGCGCTCGCCGACAGCACCAGATCGGGAAAGAACGCGGCGCGCGCCTCGCCGATCTGCGCGTTCGCGGCCGCGACACGGCGCTCGGCCGCCGCGATGTCGGGCCGCCGCTCGAGCAGTTGCGACGGCACGCCGGCCGGAATGGCCGGCACGTGGAACGCCTGCACGCGCGGCGGCAGCGCGAACGTCGATGCGCTCTCGCCGACGAGCGTCGCGATCGCGTGCTGCAACTGCGCACGCGACGCGTCGATGTCGGTGTCCTGCGTGCGCGTCGATTCGAGCTGCGTGTCGGCTTGCGCAACCGCCGACGCGTCGATCGCACCGGCCGCGAGTTGTTGTTTGAGCAGCGTCAGCGCGTCCGCGTACGCGTGCACCGTGTCATCGAGCAACTGCTTCTGCGTGTCGAGCGAGCGCAGCGCGAAATAGTCGGTCGCGAGTTCGGCCGTGACCGACAGCTTCACGGCCTGCAGGTCGGCCGCGCTCGCGGCGGCATTCGCCTGCGCGCCGGTCACCGCGTCGCGCACGCGGCCGAACACGTCGGGTTCCCAGCTCGCGGCCACGCCGGCCTGGTAGTCGGGCGTCGTCTTGCCGGCGAGCGACGAACCGAGCCGGTTTTGCGACACGCGCGAGCGGCTTTGCGCGACGCCTGCCGTGATCGTCGGCAGGAAACCGGCGTGCTGATAGTCGACCATCGCGCGTGCCTGCTGCAGGTCGGCGACGGCTTTCTTCACCGTCTGGTTCGACACGTCGACGCGGGCTTCGAGCGTGTTCAGGTCGGCGTCGCCGAACACGGTCCACCACGCGCCGCGCGCGGCGGCGTCCGCGGGCATCGCGACGTGCCAGCCGGCTTGCGCGGCCGGCGCGCCCGCGTAGTGCGCGGGCACCGCGACGGCGGGTGGCGAATAGGGCGGCAGCGTCGAGCAGGCGGTCAATGTGGCGACGGCGCCGAGCGCGACGATGCGGCGAGCGAACGGGAGCGGATGAAGAAGGCGCATGGCAGGCATCTCGTGGGTGGTCGTCGATGGGTTAGCCGCGGGCGGGCGCCGGAGCGGGCGTTGAAGCAGCGCGTGCGACGCCGGCCGCGCGCAGCGGCGGCACGTCGCGCGCACCGGTCGCGGACGCCGGTTGCGCGGCCTGCGCGGACGAAGCAGCCGAAGCAGCCGAAGCAGCCGAAGCCGCAACCGGCGCCGCATCGCGCGAAGTCGCCACGATCTTCACGGCTTCCCCGGCCGTGATCGCATCGCCGGGGTTATCGATTACGCGATCGGTCGCCGCGAGCCCCGCGACGATCTCCACGCGCGTGCCGAAATCGCGCCCGATCTGCACGGTCTTCAGCGCGGTGCGTCCGTTCGCGCCGACGGTGGCGACCGTCACGCCGTTCGGGCGGAACAGCAGCGCACTGACCGGCAGGTCGAGCGCCGGCGCCGCGCTCGGCAAGACGAGATGCGCCTGCGCATACGCACCGGGCATCAGCGTGCCGTCGCGGTTGTCGACGTCGATCTCGACGCGCAGCGTGCGCGTGACGGGATCGATCGCGCCCGCGCTGCGCGCGACACGCGCGGCAACGCGCCGTCCCGGATACTGCGGCGTCGTCAGGTAGACCGGCGTGCCGGTCGACACGCCGGCCGCGCTGTCCTGCGGCACGTCGACGAACACGCGCAGCGTGTCCGTCTGTTCGAGATGGAACAGTTCGCCCGACAGGCCGGGGCTGCCGGGCGTGCCGCCCGCGGTGACCAGCGTGCCGACGTCGACGTTGCGTGCGGTGATCACGCCGTCGAACGGCGCGGTGACGGACTCGTACGACACGAGTTCGGCAAGGTGCGCGACGTTCGCCTGCGCGGACGCGAGCATCGCGCGCTTCGCGTTCATGTCCGCGACCTTCGTGTCGGTGTCCTGCTGCGACACCGACTGCGTTTTCAGCATGTCCTGCCAGCGCTGCGCGGTCGATTTCGCATAGTCGTAGTTCGCCTGTGCGCTCGCTTCGTCGGCGCGCGCCTGGCGCAGCTGCGCGTCGAGATCGGGCGCCGAGATCTGCGCGAGCGTCTGGCCGGCCTTCACGTGCGTGCCGAGATCGACGCTCCAGTGCGCGATATAGCCGCTCGTGCGCGCATAGATCGATGCGTCCGCATAGGGCGCGACCGAGCCGGGCAACGTCAGCGTCTGGTCGGCCGGCGCCGCGCCGGGCACGACGATGGACACCGGCAGCGCCTGCTGCACGGCCACCTGCGCACGTTGCGCGGCGCGTGCGTCGATACGCGGCACGATGCCGAGCGCGAGCAGCGCGGCGGCGAGCGCGACGGCCGCGAGCGGCACGGCCAGCTTGCGGCGGCCGCGGGCCGGCGGGGTGTCGGGGGCGCCGCCGCGGGCGGCGGGCGGCACGGCTGCGGCCGCGGTGGCCGCTTCGGCGGCGGGCGGCGGCGCGACGGGTTCGATCGAGTCGTTCATGATGGGTCCGGGGTCGGGCGAATCGATGGATAGGAAAGGTGGGGCGCCTGCGCTCAACGCAGCGCCGGCGTATCGGGTGCGTGCTGCGCGCGCCGGGCGGCCGCGGCGTCGCGACGCCGCGCGAGCCACGCGTGGACGAAGCCGAACAGCACCGGCACGAACAGCAGCGTCGACACCGTGCCGAACGCGAGGCCGCCGATCACCGCGCGGCCGAGCGGCGCGTTCTGCTCGCCGCCGTCGCCGAGGCCGAGCGCCATCGGCAACATGCCGATCAGCATCGCGAGCGCGGTCATCACGACGGGCCGGAAGCGGCTGAAGCCGGCGTCGAGCGCGGCCTGCCACGGCGATGCGCTGCCCGCGAGCAGTTCGCGCGCCGTATTCACGACGAGGATGCTGTTCGCGGTCGCGATGCCGATGCACAGGATCGTGCCGGTCAGCGCGGGCACCGACAGCGTGGTGCGCGTGACGAACAGCATCCACGCGATGCCGGCGAGCGACGCGGGCAGCCCGCCGACGATCACGAGCGGATCGAGCCACGACTGGAAGTTCACGACCATCAGCAGGTAGACCAGCGAGATCGCGAGCGCGAGGCCGCCGAGCAGGCCCGCGAACGATTCGTGCATCGCCTGCACCTGGCCGCGCAGCACGATCGACGAACCGGGCGGCAGTTGCGCGCGCGCGGCGTCGACGAGCTTCGTCACGTCGGCCGTGACGCCGCCGAGGTCGCGCCCCTGCACCGACGCGAAGATGTCGAGCACCGGCTGCACGTTGTAGTGCGACACCACGGCCTGCTGCGTCGCGCGCGAAAACGTGCCGAGCGAGCCGAGCAGGTTCTGCGCGGGCGCGCCCGCGGCCGGGCCGCCGGCCGGCGTCTGCGGCGATCTGGCGGTGCCGGCGGGCAGCGGCACGTTCGCGAGCGACTGCAGCGAATTCACCGTGTATTGCGGCGTCTGCACGAGCACCGGGTAGCTGACGCCGTTGCGCGGATCGAGCCAGAAGTTCGGCGTCGTCTGCGAGCTGCCGGACAGCGCGATCAGCAGGTTCTGCGCGACGTCGCGCTGTTCGAGGCCGGCCTGGATCGCCTTCGTGCGATCGACGTTCACGTTGATCGCCGGTTCGTCGCCGGGCTGCTGGATGCGCGCGTCGACGAGCCCGCGCACACCGCGCAGCTTCGCGAGCAGCGCGTTCGCGACCGCCCGGTTCTGGTCGAGCTTGTTGCCGACGATCTGGATGTCGATCGGCGCGGGCAGCCCGAAATTCAGGATCTGGCTGACGATGTCGGCCGGCAGGAACGCGAACGTCACGCCGGGGAACGATTGCGCGAGCACGTTGCGCAGCTTCGCGACGTACGCGGCGGTCGACGCGTGATTCGGCTTCAGCGTGACGAGCACGTCGGCGTCCTCGGTGCCGATCGGGTCCGACGAGTCGTACGTGAGGTTGATCCCGCTCACCGGCACGCCGATGTTGTCGAGCACGCCGGCGAGTTGGTTCGCCGGAATCACGCCGCGGATCTTTGCTTCGACCTGGTCGGTCAGCCGCGCGGTTTCCTCGATCCGCGTGCCGGTCGGCGCGCGCAGGTGCAGGCGGATCTCGCCGGTGTCGACCGACGGGAAGAAGTCCTGCCCGGCGAACGCATAGAGGCCGGTCGATGCGACGCAGGCGAGCAGGAACGCGGCCGCGAAGCGGCGGCGATGTGCGATCGCCGCCGACAGCAGCGCGCGATAGCGCAGCCGCACGGCCTCGAAGCGATGCTCGAACGCGGCCTGGAAACGTGCGATGCGCGCGAATACGCCGCGCGGCGGCCGGCCGCTGCCTTTGGCGCGCATCAGCGCCATCGCGAGCGTCGGCACCAGCGTGCGCGAGAAGAAGTACGACGCGATCATCGCGAAGATCACGGCTTCGGCGAGCGGCACGAACAGATAGCGCGCGACGCCGGTCAGCAGGAACATCGGTACGAACACGATGCAGATCGACAGCGTCGACACGAAGGTCGGCACCGCGATTTCGCCCGCGCCGGTCAGAATGGCCTCCTCGAGCGGCGCGCCGAGCTCGAGATGATGCGTGATGTTCTCGATCGCGACGGTCGCGTCGTCGACGAGGATCCCGACCGCGAGCGCGAGCCCGCCGAGCGTCATGATGTTGATGGTCTGGCCGAGCACGGACAGCGCGAGCAGCGACGTGAGCACCGCGAGCGGGATCGTGATCGCGATGATCAGCGTCGCGCGCCAGCTGCCGAGGAACAGCAGGATCATCAGCGCGGTCAGGCACGCGGCGATCAGCGCCTCGCGCACGACGCCCTGGACCGCCGCCTTCACGAACACGGACTGATCGTCGAGCGGCGAAATGTGCAGCGCCTTGGGCAGCCCGGCCGCGATCTTCGGCAGCATCGTCTTCACCTGGTCGATGATCGTCAGCGTCGACGTGCTGCCGGTCTTCTCGACCGTCAGCAGCGCCGCGCGCTTGCCGTCCGCCCGTACGATGTTGGTCTGCGGCGCGTAGCCGTCGCGAACGTGCGCGACGTCGCGCACATAGACGACATTACCGCCGATCGTCTTCACCGGCAGGTCGTTCAGCGCGGCGACCGTCTGCGTGCTGCCGTTCATCTGCACGTTGTATTCGTGCGTGCCGATCTTCGCGGTGCCGCCCGGCAGGATCAGGTTCTGCGCGTTGATCGCGTTGACGACGTCGATCGGCGCGAGCCCCTTCGCCTGCAGCGCGCGCGTATCGAGATCGACGACGATCTGACGAATCTTGCCGCCGAACGGCAGCGGCACGGCCGCGCCCTGGACGGTCGCGAGCTGCGTGCGGATGAAGCTGTTGCCGAGGTCGTACAGCTGCTGCTCGGGGAGCGTGTCGCTCGACAGGCCGAGCTGCAGGATCGGCACGGTCGACGCGTTGTACGTGATGATGTTCGGCGGCAGCGTGCCGGGCGGCAGGATGCGCAGGATCGACGCGGCGTTGCTCGCGGCTTCCGCGATCGCGCGATTGATGTCGGCGCCCGGATGGAAGAAGATCTTCACGACCGACACGCCGTTCAGCGACTGCGACTCGATGTGCTCGATGTCGTCGACGTCGGACGTGAGCGCGCGTTCGTAGTTCGACGTGATCCGCTTGGCCATGTCCTCGGCGGAGAAGCCGTTGTACGACCAGACGATGCTGACGACCGGAATGTCGATGCTCGGGAAAATGTCCGTCGGCGTGCGCAGCAGCGCGAGCGGCCCCGCGATGAAGATCAGCAGTGCGAGTACGACGAACGTGTAGGGCCTGCGTAACGCCAGCCGGACGATCCACATGATGGTGCTCCTCGAAGCAGGGCTTGGATGCGCATTCGATGCGACGAGCATGCAGTCTGCCGGCGCGGCGTTGACCCGACCCTGACTCGAAGATTACGAAACCGTTATCTGTGCGGGCGTGGCGACAGCGGCCGTGCGGCGGGGCGCGCAGCGCGATGCGCGCTGGCCGGACCGTCGTCGCCGACGGCCGTGCGCCGCTTCATCCCTATAATGTCCGGCGGCAAAACCTTCGCTCATTCGCGTATCTCGCCGATTTCAGGAGCCAGACCGATGTCGTTGCGCACCGATGCAAACTTCTTCCTCCTTCTTGCCGATTCGTATCGCCGGCTCGTGAACCGTCCGCTGGTGCCCGACGGCATGAGCGCGGCCGACGGCGCCGCGTGGCTGTACGGTACGGCGCCATTCGGCGTGCTTGCGCACGACACGTCGGCCGATCCGGTCTTCGTGTACGGCAATCAGCGCGCGCAGGCGATTTTCGAATACGACTGGGATGAACTGACGGCGTTGCCGTCCCGTCTGTCGGCGGAGCCGATGGAGCGACACGAGCGTCAGGTGTTTCTCGACAAGGTGATGCGCGACGGCTTCGTGTCCGAATACCGCGGCGTGCGGGTGACGAAGTCCGGCAAGCGGTTCTGGATCGAGCGCGCGACCGTGTGGCAGCTCATGGACGCGGACGGAATCGTGCACGGGCAGGCCGCGATGATTCCGGAAGTACGACCGCTCGACGCGCCCACGACGGGCGCCAGCGATCAGATAACAAAACCGTAATCGAAGCCTCACCTTCAGGAAAGCGCGCGAATCGCAGAATGCACCCAACTCTTCATCGCATCGATGGGGAGCGGAGGTCCGGCCTGATCTGCGGACGCGAACACGCCATCTTTGAGAGGTGAACATCATGAACAACCTGATTCGTGCAGTCCTGCTGTCCTGCGCACTGAGCGCACCGATCGTCGCATTTGCGCAAACCACCGACCATGCGGTCACACGGGCCGACGTGCGCGCCGATCTCGTCCGCGTCGAAAAGGCCGGTTATCGTCCGGTCGGCAGCGATCCGTACTATCCCGACGACATCCAGGCCGCGGAAGCGAAGGTCGCGGCACAGCAAGCGCAATCGGCCGCCGCGCGGCCGAGCGTCGCGGCCAAGACCGCTGCGCCGTCGTTCGCATCGCTCGCGTCGCTCGACGAGCAACCGTTGTACGAGCATCACTGAATGCGGCGGTCGACCGCCGTCGTTGGCCCGACGGCGGATCGTTCGACGGCGCGCGTGCCGCCGCGAGTCAGTGCTCGCCGTTCTCGAGCACGTTCTGCGTGAGCGCGATCGACGGAATCGTCGGCTTGAGCAACGCACGGCGCGCGCGACGGCTCAGCCACTTCCAGCCGGCCACGAGCAGCAGCGCGACCAGCGGGATCGACGCAATCGTCCACGTCCCGTTCGGGTAGTCGAATGCCATCAACACCAGCACGCCGAGCAGGAACAGCAGCGTGAGCCACGACGTCACGGGCGCGCCCGGCATCCTGAACGCGACGTCTTCCACGTCGCCGCGCCTGACCGCGGCGCGGAACTTCATCTGGCACACGACGATGAAGCCCCATGTGCTGATGATGCCGAGCGACGCGATGTTCAGCACGATCTCGAACACGCTCGACGGCACCAGATAGTTGAGCAGCACGCCGACCACATAGATCGCGACCGTCACCAGAATGCCCGCGTACGGGACGGATTGCGAACTCATCCGCGCGAGGAACGCGGGGGCCGAGCCGCCCATCGACAGCGAACGCAACACGCGCCCCGTCGAATACAGGCCGGAGTTCAGGCTCGACAGCGCGGCTGTGAGCACCACCAGGTTCATCACCGAGCCGATACCCGGCACGCCGAGCGCGCCGAAGAACGTGACGAACGGGCTCTGGCCCGCCTTGTACGCGCTCCACGGCAGCAGGCAGACCAGCAGCACGACCGACGCGACGTAGAAAATCGCGATGCGCCAGATCACGTTGTTGATCGCGCGCGGCAGCACCTTGCGCGCGTCCTTGCATTCGCCGGCGGCCGTGCCGACCAGTTCGACGCCCGCGAACGCGAACACCACGCCCTGCACCAGCACCAGCGCCGGCATCAGTCCGTGCGGAAAGAACCCGCCGTTGTCGGTGATCAGATGCATGCCGGTGCCATGGCCGGCCACCGGCATGCCCGTGCCGAGGATCGCCGCACCGATCACGAGAAACAGCACGATCGCGGCGACCTTGATCAGCGCGAACCAGAACTCCATCTCGGCGAACCATTTCACGCCGATCAGGTTCATCGTCGCGACGATGCACAGCGCGACGAGCGCGAAGATCCACTGCGGCACGGCCGCGAACGGCGCCCAGTAATGCATGTAGAGCGCGACGGCGGTGATGTCGACGATGCCGGTCATCGCCCAGTTCAGGAAGTACATCCAGCCGGCGACGAACGATGCCTTCTCGCCGAGGAATTCGCGTGCGTACGACACGAAGCTGCCGCTGCTGGGGCGATGCATCACCAGCTCGCCGAGCGCGCGCAGGATCAGGAACGAAAACGCGCCGCACACCAGGTAGACGATCGCGAGCGCCGGGCCGGCGGCCTGCAGCCGCGCGCCGGCGCCGAGAAACAGCCCGGTGCCGATGGCCCCGCCGATTGCGATCATCTGCACCTGTCGATTGCCGAGGGTCTTGTGATAGCCGGCTTCGTGCGATTCGAGCCAGCTGCGTTTGTCGGTTTCGCCGGTTGTCGACGGGTCGGGAATCGATGCCATGACGGTATCCTCGCGCACGGATGGGATGGGACTCGCCCCGATCGCGGGACGATCGGGACCACCGGTACCGGAGGAGCAGCGCGCGCAATCGAGCGCGCCGGTCCTGATCGCGATTCGTCGGACGTGACGAAAGGCCCGGTACGTCGCGAACGTATTCAGCCGTAATTCCCGTCACAAACGGAATGCAAATTTGGACTGGGGCTGTTCGAATCCGTGCATAGGGCCCCGGCGCCGGGTGAACCGGATAGGTAATTTGGTGCGCCGGCGCGCGCTGCGGGGGCAAGCGTTACCGACGGCACCGGTTCGTGCACCGAAATGAGGAATCCGGTTCGCCGAGAGGTTCGCCGAAATTTCCGCCTCATGCCGGTGCGGCAAGCGTTTCACGTCGGTGGCCCGGTTTTTGCTGGAGTGGTGTCGGCCGCGCAATCGTTGCGCGCTGCCCGACGACATACCAGACAAGGAAGATTCACCGTGAGCTCGACGACCCGACCGTTCCCCCGACGCACCTGGCTGGCTGCGCTGCTCGCCGCCCCCGTGATCGCGCTGTTCGCCGCCGCGCCGGCCCACGCCGATGCGCTCGACACCATCGCGAAGAACGGCACGCTGCGCGTCGCGGTGCCCGAGGACTATCCGCCGTTCGGTTCGGTCGGCACGGACATGCAGCCGCAGGGCTACGACATCGACATGGCCGGACTCCTCGCCAAGGCGCTCGGCGTCAAGCTGAAACTGGTGCCCGTCAACAGTGCGAACCGGATTCCGTACCTGACGACCAACAAGGTCGACATGGTGATCTCGTCGCTCGGCAAGACGCCGGAGCGCGAGAAGGTCATCGACTTCTCGAGCGCGTACGCACCGTATTTCCAGGGCGTGTTCGGGCCGTCCGACGTGAAGGTGAGCACGCCCGCCGACCTCGGCGGCAAGACGGTCGGCGCGACGCGCGGCGCGCTCGAGGAGATCGCGCTGTCGCAGCTCGCGCCGAACGCGACGATCAAGCGCTTCGAGGACAACAACGCGACGATCCAGGCTTTCCTGTCGGGGCAGGTCCAACTGATCGCGGCCGGCAACATCGTCGCGGCGGCGATTCTCGCGAAGAATCCGCCGCGCCGCCCCGAGGTCAAGTTCGTGATCAAGAATTCGCCGTGCTTCGTCGGCGTCAACAAGAACGAACCGCGCCTGCTCGCGAAGATCGACGATGCGATCGCGCATGCGAAGCAGGACGGCTCGCTGGGCGAAATGTCGCGCAAGTGGCTCGGCCAGCCGTTGCCGGCCGGACTGTGACGCATCGCCGTGTCGCGTGACACGTCGCCGCGGCCGGGATGCCCGGCGCGGCGCGTGTCGTTGTCCGAACCCGAATCTATCCCGTTCCCATGAGCTACCAGCTTCAATTCGGCGAGCTTGCCGAGTATGCCGGCGTATTCGCGAGCGGCGCGGCGATCACGCTCGCGCTGACCGCGGTCGCGACCGTGCTCGGCGTGGCGGTCGGCGTGCTCGGCGCGGCCGCGTACAGCGCCGACGCGCGCGCGGCCGTGAAACTTCGCCCGCTGATCGGCGCGTACGTCGAGGCGATTCGCAATACGCCGTTCGTCGTCCAGCTGTTCTTCATCTTCTTCGGCTTGCCGGCGCTCGGCGTGCACATCGACGAATACACGGCCGCGATCCTCGCGATGACGCTCAATCTCGGCGCGTACTCGGTCGAGATCGTGCGCGCGGGCGTGGCCGCCGTGCCGAAAGGGCATCTGGAGGCGGCGTCCGCGCTCGCGATGTCGCGCGCGCAGATGCTGCGCCACGTCGTGCTGCCGCAGGCGCTCGCCAAGGTGTTTCCCGCGCTGTCGAGCCAGATCGTGATCACGATGCTCGGCTCGGCGGTCGTGTCGCAGATCTCGGTGGCCGATCTGACCTATGCGGCCAGCTACATCCAGTCGCGCAACTTCCGCGCATTCGAGACGTACTTCGTGATCACGCTCGCGTATCTGGCGATGGCGCTGCTGATGCGCGCGACGCTCGGCGCGATGGGCCGCCGCCTGTTCTCCCGCCGCATGCGAGGTGCGCGATGACCGATTTCACGTTCGGGCAGATGCTCGCGAACTTGCTGCTGGCCGCGCGCTGGACGATCGTGCTGTCGATCGTGTCGTTCGTGTCCGGCGGCCTCGTCGGCCTCGGGCTGCTTGTGATGCGCGTGTCGAATTCGACGGTGCTGCGCGGCGTCGCGAAACTCTATATCGAAGTGTTCCAGGGCACGCCGTTGCTGATGCAACTGTTCATCGTGTTCTTCGGCTTGCCGCTCGTCGGGCTCGACGTTTCGCCGTGGGTCGCGGCCACCGCGGGGCTCACGTTCTTCACCAGCGCCTATCTGGCCGAGATCTGGCGCGGCTGCGTCGAGGCGGTGCCGAAAGGGCAGTGGGAAGCATCGGCGAGCCTCGCGATGAGTTATGTCGAGCAGTTGCGTCACGTGATCCTGCCGCAGGCCGCGCGCATCGCGATCGCGCCGACGGTCGGCTTCGGCGTGCAGGCCGTGAAGGATACGGCGCTGGTGTCGATCATCGGCTTCACCGAGCTGACGAAGGTCGGCATCGCGATCTCGAACGCGACGTTCCGGCCGTTCGTCGTGTATGGCCTCGTCGCGCTGATCTATTTCGCGCTCTGCTATCCGCTTACCCGTTATGCGCGCACGTTGCAAAGGAGATGGCATGCCGCTCGTTGAAACCCGGGGTCTCGAAAAGAACTTCGGCACCCATCATGTGCTCAAGGGCATCGATCTGTCCGTCGAGCGCGGGCAGGTCGTGTCGATCATCGGCCGCAGCGGCTCGGGCAAGAGCACGCTGCTGCGCACGCTCAACGGGCTCGAGAGCATCGACGCGGGCACGATCTCGGTCGACGGCGAACGCGTCGATGCACGGCATGCGGACTTGCGTGCACTGCGGCTGAAGGTCGGCATGGTGTTCCAGCAATACAACCTGTTTCCGCATCTGAGCGCCGGACAGAACGTGATGCTCGCGCAGTCGGTGGTGAAGAAGTCGCACCGCCAGCAGGCGCGCGCGATCGCGGAGCTGATGCTCGAGCGCGTCGGCCTCGGCGACAAGTTCGACGCGTTTCCGGAACAGCTGTCGGGCGGCCAGCAGCAGCGCGTCGCGATCGCGCGTGCGCTCGCGATGAAGCCGAGCGTGCTGCTGTGCGACGAGATCACGTCCGCGCTCGATCCCGAGCTCGTCGGCGAGGTGCTGGGCGTCGTCGAGCAACTCGCGCGCGAGGACATGACGCTGATCATGGTCACGCACGAGATGAACTTCGCGCGGGCGGTGAGCGACCGGATCGTGTTCATGCACCAGGGACGCGTGTGGGAGAGCGGGACGGCCGAGGAAATCTTCGAGCGGCCGCAGACGGTGGAGTTGACGCGGTTTCTGAGCAGCGTGCGGAATCCGGAAACCGCTGCGCGTTGACCGACACGGCCGTGCGGCCGGGCCGCGACCAGATGACAAGACCGTAATCGAAGCCTCACCTTCCGGACAGCGCGCGAATCGCAGAATGGACACCACTCCTCATCGCATCGATGCGGAGCGGATGTCCGGCCTGATCGGCGGACGCGAACACGCTATCTTTGAGAGGTGAAGGTCATGAACAAGCTGATTCGTGCAGTCCTGATTTCCTGTGCGCTGAGCGCGCCGGTCGTCGCATTCGCGCAAACCGCCGACCATACGGTCACGCGCGCCGACGTGCGCGCCGACCTGGTTCGGGCCGAGCGCGACGGCACGGTGCCGACGTCGAACTGGGACTATCCGCCGAGCACGCAGACGATCGCGCGCAATCGCGAGCTGTATGCGATCGCGCATGGCGACAGCCACACGGCAATGGCCATGACGTCGGCCGCCGTGTCGACCGCGAGCGCGCAATGAAGCGGGCCGCCATATCGATACGCGTGACGGGGCTGGCGATCGCCGCGTGGCTCGCGGCGGCCGCAGCCCCGGCGTTCGCGCGCGGGCAGCCGCAACTGCCCGATGACGACGGCGGGCGCGCCGGCGTGCTGCGCGCGTTGAACCCCGACTTCGATCCGCACCGCGCGGCACTCGACCTCCGGCCGGCGAGCCGTCACGCCGCGCCCATCAGCCGCGCGCCGAGCGCGATCCCGCGCGCGGACAACAGCGCGCTGGCCGCCCGCTGACGGGCGTCCCAGCCCGCCAGCGCGGCGTCGAACGCGACGCCGCGTGCGACGTCGCGCAACGCTTCGGCGAGATCGACCGCGTTGTCCGCCGCTTTCGCGACGCCCCCCGCGGTGTGCGGGCGCACGATGCACGCGGCGTCGCCGAGCAGCACCGCGCGGCCGAACGCCATGCGTGCGGCCGCGAGATCGACGATCGCCTGTGCGAACGGCGCGGCGGTCGCATCGACGAGCGCGGCGAGTGTCGGCGCGAGCATCCGGTCGGCGGCGTCGACGAGTTCCGCGCGGTTGTCGTCGCGCATCGCGCCGGGCGGCAGCGACCCGTCGCGCTGCGTGCCGTCGCGCGCGAGGAACAGCGACGGCAGCCGGTCGGACGCGAGCCGCCGGTACCACACCCAGTTCACGCGCCGCCCGCCCGGTTCGGTCGCGCCGTCGGCGCCGGGCACCAGATAGGCGAGGAACAGGTGCCGGTCGCCTTGCTGGAACGTGAAGCGTTCGCGCAGCATGACCAGCACCTGCTCGGGCAGCGCGCGTTCGTCGACGAGCCCGCGCCACGCGACATAACCCGCATACGCCGGCTGCACGTCCGGCAGCAACTGCGCGCGCACCGTCGAGCGGCCGCCGTCCGCGCCGATCAGCAGGTCGGCCGTCTCGACGCGGCCGCTCGCGAAATGCGCGACGATCCGCTCGCCGTCCTGCTCGAACCGCTCGAATGCGTCGCCCGCGTGGATGATTTCGGCCGGCAGCGCACGCCTCAGCGCCGTGTAGATCACGTTCCATCCCGTCTGCGTCTGCGGCATCGCGAAGCGCTGCACGATCCGGTCCTGCGCGTCGACGTAGATCCGGTCGACCGAATCGACGCCCGCGTCGCGCGGTAGCGCCACGCCGCCGAACGCGAATGCGCGCTCGATCGGCGGCTGCAGCACGATGCCGCCGCCGCGGCTGTCGAGTGCGTGCGGCGATTGCTCGAAGACGCGGACGTCCCAGCCGGCCGCGCGCAGCGCGGTCGCCGCGAACAGCCCGCCGACCGATCCGCCGGCGATGACGGCCTTGCGGCCCGATCCGTGTTCCATCCGATGTTCCCTCGATGATGCCGCGTGCGGCGAACGGCGCGTCAGCCGCCCCAGCCGCGCAGGAAATCGAGCAGCAGCGCGTTCACGCGCTCGGGCTGCTCCTCGTGCGGCAGATGTCCGCACTGCGCGATCGGCTCGGCACGCAGGTGGGTTGCCATGCTTTCCCACACGGTCTTCATGTCGAACATCTTGCCGACCGCGTAGAAATCCTCGCCCCAGATCGCCATGGTCGGGCACGCGATCCTGATATCCGCATCGACGAGGTCCTGCTGGACGTCTTCCGCGTTCGCGCGATAGTCCGCCAGCGCGCCGCGCACGGCGCCCGGACGCCGATACGCGCGCACGTACGTGTCGAACGCATCGCCCGAGATCGCGTGCGGGTTGTAGCACCAGTCGGCGAAAAAATAGCCGAGCCATTCGGCTTCCTTGCCGGCGATCAGCGCCTCCGGCAGGTCGGGCACCTGGTGGAACAGGAAAAACCAGTACGCGCGGGCCGTTTGCGCGGTCATGTTCTGCGCGACGATGCGGGTCGGCACGTTGTCCATCACGACGAGCCGGTCGACACGTTCGGGGAAGTCCTTCGCGAAACGCGTCGCGACGCGTGCGCCGCGGTCGTGCCCGACGAGCGCGATGCGCCCGATGCCGAGCGCATCGAGCAGCGCGGCGACGTCGCGCGCCATGTTGCGCTTGTCGTAGCCGGCCGCGGGCTTGTCGGTTTCGCCGTAGCCGCGCAGGTCGGGCACGATCACGCGATAGTGCCGTGCCAGCGCCGGAATCTGGAAGCGCCACGCGAAGCTCGTTTCGGGGAAGCCGTGCAGCAGCACGACGACGGGCCCCGCGCCGGCCTCGATGACGTGCTGGCGGATGCCGTTCGCCGTAACGGTGTGATGGGTCAGTGCAAGCGTGTCGGTCGTCATGGGAAATCCCGGTTGTGCGGGCGGTGCGCGATACGGCACGCGTCCGATGCTGTCCGAGGATAGGGCAGGCGACGTGCGTCGCGGCTGAATCGTTCTGAACCGGCCTGAGCGCCACGCCACGCCGGCATCACTTGCGGCGGGGGCGCTTGCCGGATGCGTCGGACGCCACACGCTGCAGCGCGGCCGGCGTGCCGTTCAGGAACGCGTCGATCTGCCGTTCGATTTCCGCGTCGAGATCGTCGGGCACCGGCAACCCGTATACCCACTTGCGCACGCCGAGATAGAAGATGCTCGCGTGCAGGCTCCACACCAGTTCGATTTCCGCGTTGCGCTGCGCTTCCGACGCCGGTGTCGCGATGTCGTACGCGTGCCGCAGCTCGCGCAGCACCGGCAGGAACACGCGTTCGCGCAGCCGCGACAGATAGCGCGTATTGAAGCCCTCGCGGCTGAGCCCCGCGAAGATGAACGTGCGGATCCATTCGCGCCGCAGGATCGTCTGCGCGTACGACCGGTAGAACGCGACGAGCCGCTGCTGGAGCGGAACCGAGCGGTCGGCGATCAGCTTTTCCCACTCGGGGTCCCACGTGTAGACCTCGTCGTATACGCGATCGATCAGCGCTTCCTTGCTCGGGAAATACCGGTAGAGCAGCGGCTGGGTCACGCCGATCTGCCGCGCGAGCTCGCGCGTGCTGCCGGAAAAACCGTGGGTCGCGAAGTGTTCGACCGCCTTTTCGACGATCTGTCGTTCGCGTGCTTCCGGCGTGAGGCGGCGGCCCGATGTGCCGGCGGTGTCGTCGGCGGTCGTCCCGCGCGCACGGGGCGCTGCATTGCGCTTGGTCTCGGTCATGCGTCGGCTCCTGAATGGGCCATTCTGCACTTATCGATCGAAAAATAGCAAGGCGCGCCCCGGCGAGGGCCGCGCGGCAGGCCGCGAAGGCGGGCGTCGTGCCGCGCGCGGTTCGGCGGTTTCAGAAAATTTCAGGTCGCCGCCATGACTTTCAGGCCCGCATTCCCTACGCTTGCTCCCGAACCGCTGCACGAGGCCGAAGCCCTTCGGCCGGCCCGCGGCGCAACCGGAACGGACCATGGCTTACCTGATCTCGCCGGGAGCCGGCATCGCAGTCGGCTTCCTGCCCCCCCTCGTGCGCGTGCAGTCGCCCGCGCGGCCGCTGACCGCGCCAGCGGGCCTGCTCGGCCTCGTCTTCCGCGAGCATGCGATTCCGCTCGTGCAGGCGCAATGGCGCGTGCTCGCCGCGCGGGTCCGCGATACGGACACCTTCGATAGAACCACGGAAGCCACGACATGCAGCCCGCGCAAGTAACGGCAGCGGGCGCGGCGGCCCCCGATCACCTGCGCGGCGAGGATGTGTTCCTCGCCTCGATCGCCGGCTATGTCGACACGCTCGGCTTCGTCGCGCTGTTCGGGCTCTTTACCGCGCACGTCACCGGCAACTTCATCCTCATCGGCTCGGGCCTCGCCGGTGTCGGCCAGGGCCTGATGATCAAGTGGCTCGCGTTTCCGGCCTTCATTGCGGGCATCGTGGCCGCCCGCCTGCTCGATCACCGGATGCGCGTGCGCGGGCATGGCCCGCGGGCGTGCTCGCTGTATGCACTGCAGACGATCCTGCTGGCCGGCTTCATGCTCGCGGGCGTCGCGGCGTCGCCGATCGGTAGCGCCGATGCGCCCGCGACGATCGTCTGCGGGCTGCTCGGTGCGGCGGCAATGGGCGTGCAGAACGCGCACGGCCGGCTGACCGCGCGCACCGTCGTCGCGAATACCGTGATGACCGGCAACGTCACGCAGGCCGTCATCGATGCATTCGACTGGCTCGTGCCGATCGCCGCGCCGGCCGAACGGGAAGCCGCACGCGCGCGGCTGCGACGCACGCTGCCGCCGGTTGTCGGTTTCGCGATCGGCGCGGGCGCCGGCGCGACCGCGTACCTGTACGCCGGGTTCTGGGCCCTGGCGCTGCCGCTTGCGGCGCTCGGTTTCCTCACCTGGCGATCCGGCCGCGCCGGCGAGCCGTCCGCGTCGCGCTGAACGCCGATTCCGCACGCGGGGTCGGCTGCGTGCGCCACCGGCGCGGCGGCGAAGCCGCCCCGCGTTTCTTCATTTCATTCAACGCTGACTTCGAGAACCGCTTGGTTGATGCAGCTTGATTGATGCAGGTCGGCAAGCGCGAGACCGCTCGACCGTTCGCGGAAAGCGCAGCGTCACGCATGCGCGGTGAACCGGTCGACGAGGTCGTGGTGACCGAGCTGTTCGACCCACCAGCGTAGCGCGCGTCCGGCTTCGTCGGCGCGCCATGCGATATAGCAATGGGTCGTGTCGCGCATGCCGGTGACTTCCCGCGCGACGAGCCTGCCTTGCGCGATCGCGGGCGTCGCGATGCAGTCCGGGAGGGTACCCACCGCGAGTCCTTCGCATTGCGCGGCCAGTTTCGCGGCGAGCGTCGGCACCGCGAGATACGGTTGGCCGGCGTCAAGCGCGACCGGCTGCGGCTGAAGTTCGCGGGACGTGTCGGAGATCACCGCGCTGCGATACTCGACGATCGCCGCCATCGACAGCGGTTCGGGCAGCGCCGCGAGCGGATGGGTAGGGGCGACCGCGAACACGTGCCGGAGCGTGCCGATGGGCTGCGCGACGATGTCCGGCAGTTCCGGAGGCTCGCCCGCCGCGCCGACGATCAGATCGGCCCGCCGCGAAATCAGCGCATCCCAGGTGCCGCCGAGCACTTCGGTGGAGAAGCGCAGTCGCGTGTCCATTTCAAGATCGTAGAACGCGTGAACGTATGGCCACATCATGTCGAACGGCAGTATCTCGGCGATGCAGACGCGGACCTCGGTTTCCCAACCTTGCTGCGCGCGCTGGGCCTTCCGTTCGAGCTGTTCGGCGGCATGAAGGAGACGGCGGCCTTCCTCGACGACGACGCGGCCCGCATGCGTGAGCTTCGCGCGACGCCCGCTGCGATCGAACAACGCGACGCCGAGATCGCTCTCGAGCTTCTGTACGACGTATGTCAGTGCGGACGGCACGCGGTGCACCAGCTCTGCCGCGTCGGCAAACGTACCGGTGCGGTCGATCGCGTCCAGTGCCTCGAGTGCTTCGAAAGACAGCTTCATGGCGAGTTTCTACGGCAAGGGCATCAGGCGATGTCGCGCCGTCGGGCGACGCTGATTCCAATACTGTTCACAACGGGCCGCCGCCGCATTCGCTCGACGTCAGCCTGTCACGTCGGTGTCGATTCGCTGCGCTTCACGGCAGCGTCGGCGTGTGCGCCGGGCAGCGCGCCGAACATGTGCTGGTTGCACTTCGCGTCGCGCCACGCGGTTCCCAGTCGGATCCCGTCGAACATCCGCCGCACCACGGGAAGGATCTGTTCGCCGGCCAGAATGCCGAGCAGGCCCACCAGGGCGACGGCGGGCGGCGCCGGCGATTGCACGCCGATCAGCGCGTAAACGACGCCGGCGAGGATGCCGGCGAGAAGTGAAGCAATGTACGGTTTCATGGGTCTGGAATGGAATGACGGCCGTTTAAAAATACGGATGAATACCGGGCTGGCGTCGATCCGAAAGTCTTGGGCCAGCCTATCAGGTCTGCGCGTTCGCCGTCAGCGCATTCAATGAAATTCAGATCTTTTCAGTCTGAATTCAGCGCGTGGCGAGAATCAGAACAATTAACTGGTGCGGTCGCGCATTCGCGTATTGAATGTCGCAGGCCGGTTGCCGGCACCGCGCATTGGACGCTTCGCGGATTCGTCGGCCAGGCGAGTCTCATCTTTCTCCGCGTCAAAGGACATCACCATCATGAGCAACCCCAAGCTTGAAGTACTTACCCCGCACAACAGCCAGCTGATCTTCATCGACCAGCAGCCGCAAATGGCGTTCGGCGTGCAGTCGATCGATCGCCAGACGCTGAAGAACAACGTCGTCGGCCTCGCGAAGGCCGCGAAGGTCTTCAACATCCCGACCACGATCACGACGGTCGAAAGCGAGAGCTTCTCGGGCCACACGTATCCCGAACTGCTCGACGTGTTCCCGAACCAGAAGACGCTCGAACGCACGTCGATGAATTCGTGGGACGACCAGAAGGTGCGCGACGCGCTCGCCGCGAACGGCCGCAAGAAGGTGGTCGTGTCGGGCCTGTGGACCGAAGTCTGCAACACGACGTTCGCGCTGTGCGCGATGCTCGAAGGCGACTACGAGATCTACATGGTCGCCGACGCATCGGGCGGCACGACGCAGGCTGCGCACGATATCGCGATGCAGCGCATGGTGCAGGCCGGCGTGGTGCCGGTCACGTGGCAGCAGGTGCTGCTCGAATGGCAGCGCGACTGGGCGCGCCGCGAGACGTACGACGCGGTGATGGCGATCGCGAAGGAGCATTCGGGCGCATACGGGATGGGCGTGGACTACGCGTACACGATGCTCCACAAGGCACCGCAGCGCACCGCGACGCCGCACGAGTCGATTGCGCCGGTTCCGGCGAAGTAAGTGAAGACGGCCGGTAACGGCTGATGCCGGTGCGGCCGGTTCGACGCGAACGCGCCGCATGGGCTCCATTGCCGCGGGCGGCGGACGTGACCGAAACACGAATGCCGCCCGCGGCATGCGGGTCGAAACACTGCGCCTGCATTTGAAATTGTCCGGGAGATTTATCGCATGGAACCTTATCTGGTTTCCCTTGGTGCGGGCCTGCTGATCGGTGTGATTTACAGCGCCATCAAGGTTCGCTCTCCCGCACCGCCGCTGATTGCGCTGGTCGGGTTGCTCGGCATGCTGATCGGCGTGCAAGCCCTACCCACCGTCAAACAACTCTTTGGCTTCTGATCAACAAGAGGTGATGCATATGACCGCAACCGTGACCCAACCGGATCTGATCCTGCACAACGGACGATTCACGACGCTCGACCGCGCGAACCCCGTCGCGACGGCCGTCGCGATTGCCGCCGGGCGCTTCGTCGCGGTCGGCAGCGAAGCGGACGTGATGCCGCTCGCGGGCCGCGCGACGAAGGTGGTCGATCTCGGCGG
>NZ_JAGIQD010000026.1:0-93166 GCF_017815045.1 Burkholderia sp. CpTa8-5 | reverse complement strand
CGCCGAACGACTGGCTCGAGCGCAATGTGTACTCGAAGTACCCGATTCTCGGCATCAGCATGATGATGGTGATCGACACGCGCGGTCGGGTTGCGGGCGGCCGGCCGGCGCGCGGAACACGAGCGCGAGCCCCGCGATGATCGCGCCCATGCCGGCGAGCGCGAGCGGCTCGGGCCGGTTGCCGAGCCACACGGCGTCCATCAGCGTGGTGACGACGGGCACGAGATAGAACAGGCTCGTCACGTTGACGAGATCGCCGCGCTGCATCAACCGGTAGAACAGCAGTTGCGCGATCACCGAGATCACGATGCCGAGCCACAGCAGCGGCACGACGAACGCCCAGCTCATATCGAACGACACCGGCCGGAACGGCACGATCGCGACGCACAGCGCGAGGCCGATCGCATTCTGCAGCGGCAGCACGTCGGCGGGCGCCGCGCGGACGCGCTTTTGCAGCAGCGAGCCGACGGTCAGCGCGACGAGCGCCGTGAGCGCGCACGCGACGCCGGCAGCCGTCAGGCCGCCCGTCCCGCCGCTCACGCCGCGGCCGACGACGAGCGCGAGGCCGGCGAGCGATAGCGCGAGTCCCGCGATGCGCACCGGTTGCCAGCGACGCTCGACGATCGCGAGCGTGAGGATCGGCTGCACGCCGAGGATCGTCGCGAGCACGCCGGGCGCGATGCCGCGCTCGAGCGCGAGCAGGTAGAAGATCGAATAGCCGCCCATCATCAGCAAGCCGGTCAGCGCGGCCATGCGCCGCTCGCCGCGCGGCGGCAGCCAGCGTTTGCGCATGAACGCCAGCGCGAGCAGCACGAGCGATGCGAGCGCGAAGCGGGCGGTGAGAAAGGCGAACGCGGACGCGTGACGCAGACCGAGTTCGGCGAAGATCGCGCCGCTGCTCCACAGCAGTACGAAGAGCGACGTCGCGCCATGCGCGGCGAGCGCGCGTTTGAACGAAACCATGTGAATCCACCTGTCGAACGGATCGAAACGTTCCATTCGCGCGCGCGGCAACACGTCGTGCGTCATGACGCACGTACCTGTGGCCAACGGGGCGAATGGAAGACGAAAACGGATGCCGGCGAGTCAGCCGGCGCGTGCCGCCGAAGGGGGCGGCGCGGCGCAGACGAGCGGCGGTGCGACAGGGGGAGGAAGGACCGACGGATGCGCGCACGCCCGCGGCCGCGAGTCGAACTGCGGCCGGGATTTTGCGAGGGCGGACGTGAGCGGATACATCGTGTCGGATGTGCGGTTGAACGCGAATGAAAGGTTAAGGTACCGCAAGGCAGCCATCGAACGCAACTGCTGTCGGCGGCTGCATATCGCGAGCGACATGTCGCGCCGATGCAGGCCGATGCCGGTGCGCGCGCAAGCGTTCGACGAACGGTGGATAGCGATCGGCATGCGATGCGCGCGACGTGATTCCGGTCGGCCGCGCGAAGTGTTCGGATGATTCCGCAGCGGCGAAGCGAAGCGGCACGCGCGTTGCGTCAACATGTGCGCGCGGCGGCGCCGGGCGGTTTCGGTGGGCAGTCACATTCGACAGGGTATGATGGGGGTAACCGGGCGGGCAAGTACGTGCCCGACGCAGTGGTTGATTGGAGACATTCGACGAATTCGCGGCACTTCGCCTGCTTCTTCTTCTTTTCGCGCTTCGATAAACCGTGAACAATGGGATCACGCGCAACGCTCCGCCGAGAGCGGCGCGGATCGTGCATTTGCCGGCTCGCCAGCGGGCCGGGTTTCAAGATTCAAGAGTGGGGAACCATCATGCATATCGGGTCGATCGTCTGCACTACCCATATCGCGGTGCCGAAGGGCGCGCGCGGCATCGTCCAGCGCATCCTGGGCGACATGGCCATGGTGACCTGGTACGCGGGCGTGCCGGGTGAGTCGAAAGAACTCAACACCGAGCCTTTCTTTCTCGAGGACCTGATCGACACCGGCGAATCCGTTCTGCCGGCCGGCGCGGCGCTTCACTAAGGCTCGTCTTTCGGTCCGGCTGGCGGCACAATGCGGGGCATGACAGACGCCACTTCCGCTCCCGCTTCCTCCGCCAGCCCGCCGTTCGCCGGCCTCACGCCCGAGTGCGTGCTCGACGCGCTCGACAGCGTGCTGATGCCGGCCGGCCTGCGCACCGACGGGCGCCTGCTCGCCCTCAACAGCTACGAAAACCGCGTCTACCAGGTCGGCATCGAAGACGGCCCGCCGGTCGTCGCGAAGTTCTATCGCCCGGCGCGCTGGTCCGACGACGCGATCCTCGAAGAGCATGCGTTCGTCGCCGAACTCGCCGCGCGCGAGATTCCGGCGGTGCCCGCGCGTGCCTTCGACGGCCGCACGCTGCACGCGTTCGACGGCTTCCGATTCTCGATCTTCGAGCGGCGCGGCGGCCGCGCACCCGATCTCGACCGCAGCGACACGCTCGAATGGCTCGGCCGCTTCATCGGCCGCATTCATGCGGTCGGCGCGACGCAGCCGTATGTCGCGCGTCCCGTGCTCGACATCGCCACGTTCGGCTACGAGCCGCGCGACTACCTGCTCGCGCACGATTTCATTCCGGATGACGTAAGACCGGCGTACGAGACCGCGGTCAAGCTCGCGCTCGAAGGCGTCGAGGCCGCGTTCGAGCGCGCCGGAGAGATCCGCCTGCTGCGCACGCACGGCGACTGTCATCCGAGCAACGTACTGTGGACCGATGCCGGCCCGCATTTCGTCGACTTCGACGACAGCCGGATGGCGCCGGCCGTGCAGGATCTGTGGCTGCTGCTGCCGGGCGATCGCGAAGGCGCATCGCGCGCGCTGGCCGACCTGCTCGCCGGCTACGAGGATTTCTGCGAATTCGAGCCGCGCGAGCTGCATCTGGTCGAAGCGCTGCGCACGCTGCGGCTGATCCACTATGCGGCGTGGCTCGCGCGGCGCTGGGACGATCCCGCGTTTCCGGCCGCCTTCCCGTGGTTCAACACGCATCGTTACTGGGAAGCGCGCGTGCTCGAACTGCGCGAGCAGATCGGCGCGATGCAGGAAGGGCCGCTCTGGCCCGTGTGACGTGTGGCGGCTGCATGCGCGGCATCCATGCCGCGCGGTAGCTTCGCCGGGGCCGCGGCGCGACGCGGCCCGCCCTCTCAGAACTTCAGCATCAGCTTGATCAGCGCGGCGAAGCGCTTGCCGTACGGCGGTGCGAGCAGGTTGCGCGCGTTCAGCCGCGCCTGCGTGAGCACCGGCTTCATCTTCGAGAACGTCACGAAGCCGTCGTAGCCGTGATACGCGCCCATGCCGCTCGCGCCGACGCCGCCGAACGGCAAGCTGCCGCACGCGATGTGCATCAGCGTTTCGTTGATCGACACGCCGCCCGAGACCGTTTCGCGCATCACGCGGTCGATCGTGCCGCCATCCTCGTCGAACAGGTATAGCGCGAGCGGACGCGGGCGCGCATTGACGTATGCGATCGCTTCGTCGAGCCGTTCGTACGGCACGAGCGGCAGCAGCGGCCCGAAGATTTCCTCCTGCATCAGTGGCGACGCGGCCGGCACCTGCGTGACCGCGCACGGCACGAAGCGGCGCGACACCGGATCGGACTGCGCGTCGGACAGCGGATGCAGCTGCGCGCCGGCGGCCTGCGCATCGCTTGCCAGTTGCTGCAGACGTGCGTAGTGACGCGGCGACACGATCGTCGTGTAGTCGCCGTTGGTCGACAGGTCCGGATACAGCTTCGCGAAGCGGGCCCGCGCGCGTTCGATGAACGCGCCTTCCATGCCGCGCGGCAGCAGCACGTAGTCGGGCGCGATGCAGGTCTGGCCGGCGTTCAGCGTCTTGCCGGCGACGATCGCGTCGACGGCCGCGTCGAAGCGCGCATTCGGGCCGACGATCGCCGGCGACTTGCCGCCGAGTTCCAGCGTGACGGGCGTGAGGTTGTCGGCGGCCGCGCGCATCACGTGGCGGCCGACCTGCGTCGAGCCGGTGAACAGCAGATGGTCGAACGGCAGTGCGCTGAACGCGGCGCCGACTTCCGCGTCGCCGTTCACGACCGCGACGTGGTCGCGCGTGAAGGTCTTGCCGATCAGTTGCTCGAACAGCGCCGACGTGCGCGGCGTCAGTTCGGACATCTTGATGATCGCGCGGTTGCCGGCGGCGAGCGCGCAGATCAGCGGGCCCACGGCGAGCAGTACCGGGTAGTTCCACGGCACGACGATGCCGACCACGCCGAGCGGTTGCGGAATCACCTTCGCGCGCGCCGGGCGCAGCCACTTGTTCATCGGCTTGCGGATCGGCTTCATCCAGCGCTTGCCGTGCTTCAGCGCATCGTCGATCTCTTCCTTCGCCATCCAGATTTCCGACAGCAGCACTTCCTGCTTCGCGCGATGGCCGAAATCGGCGCTGATTGCGTCGGCGAGCGCATCCGCGTGATCGATCAGCATCGTGCGCAGCGCGCGCAGGTGCTGCGCGCGCGTGTCCCATGCCGGGTACGGTGCGCGCAGGTACGCCGCGCGCTGGTCGTGCAGCAGCGACGTCAGCGCATCGACCGACGGCAGTGCTTGCGGGGCCAGTTCGGGCAGGTCGTTCTTCATGTCGTCTCCTCCAGTTGGGCCTGGCTGATCGGCCGGCCGTCACGCCGCACGCGCACGCTCGGCGAGCGCGGCGACGCGGATCGGGTGATGCGTGTCGCCCGGCGCGGGGCCGGATGCGACGGGTGCTCGAAAACCGGTTTCAGTACGCGGCAAGCGTCGTATCCGCGCGACGGTGTCCGCGTCCGAACGTCGTGCCGCACGGCATGCGCATACGAGCCGATACGGTGACGCGCGGGCACGCGATGCCGTCTCGCGATCGTCTGCCGGTGTACCGCGGCGGCGCAGCGCGACAGATCCGCGGCGGTGGCTCGCCGCGGATCGTTCGGCGGCGGCGACACACCGTCCAAACGGTCGGCGACGACACGTGCCGTTCGATTTCCACCGACCGCGCGCATGGCGCCGTGCATCGTCGCGCGGGCCGTCGTTTGAAATGAAATGCGGACCGCGCGCGTGACCGCCGGATCACCCGGTCGGCACGCGGCCGGCAGGCGTTGGCGCTGCATCGTCGTTCCTCCCGTTTCGCGACGAATCGGCTTCTCGTGGCCGGTGCATCGCGCGACGCGACTCGATACATCTTAAATTTAGTTCACGCGGGCGTTTAGAGGAATCGCTCTTGAATCGGCGCGCCGCGCACGGGACGGCCATTCCTACAATGCCCCGAGGGTCTGTTTGCAGATGGAACACGCATGCGTTGCCATGAGAACGGCCGCTCGCGAGGCGCGCGACGCCGCGAATACTGACGTATTCGCAAGGAGTGCAACGCGGCGAGCGGCCGTTCTCATGGCAACCCCAAATTAAAAAATCATGTAACGGGAATGCCCGAAATCGCCCGTATGGCGGCGTCGCTCGTCGCTTGTTTGGCTCGGCCAAACAGCGCTCCTCGCTCCTTGCCCTACGGGCGATTTCGGGCATTCGCATGCGTGTTCCATCTGCAAACAGACCCTCCAGAGGAGACGCGGTCGCGCGGCGGTGCCGGGCGCCTTCCATGACACGACGGAGACGTGACATGCAATACGACTACATCATCGTCGGCGGCGGCTCGGGCGGTTCGAGCCTCGCCGGCCGTCTCGCCGATGCCTGCCCCGATGCGACGATCGCGCTGATCGAGGCCGGCTCGCATACGGAGCGCAACCTGCTCGTCAACATGCCGGTCGGCATCGCGGCGCTGGTGCCGTTCAAGCTCGGCACCAACTACGGCTACGAGACGGTGCCGCAGCCGGGCCTCGGCGGGCGGCGCGGTTATCAGCCGCGCGGGCGCGGGATGGGCGGCTCGAGCGCGATCAACGCGATGATCTACACGCGCGGCCACCCGACCGACTACGACGAGTGGGCGCAGCTCGGCGCGACGGGCTGGGGTTGGCAGGACGTGCTGCCGTATTTCCGCCGCGCGGAAGGCAACGAACGCGGCGCGGACGCATGGCACGGCGCGGACGGGCCGCTGTCGGTATCGGATCTGCGCTTCCGCAATCCGTTCTCCGAACGATTCATCCAGGCCGCGCACGCGGCCGGCTATCCGCTGAACGACGACTTCAACGGGGCGACGCAGGAAGGCGTCGGCTTCTATCAGGTCACGCATCGCGACGGCTCGCGCTGCAGCGTGGCGCGCGCGTACATCTACGGTCGCAACCGGCCGAACCTGCACGTGGTCCCCGATGCGACGGTGCTGCGCGTCGGCTTCGACGGCAAGCGCGCGGTCGGCGTCGTCGTGTCGCGCAACGGGCGGGTCGAGACGCTCGGCGCGCGCGCGGAAGTGGTCCTGTCGGCCGGCGCGTTCAATTCGCCGCAACTGCTGATGTGTTCGGGGATCGGCCCGGCCGATCAGTTGCGCCGGCACGGGATCGCGGTCGTGCAGGATGCGCCGGACGTCGGCGCGAACCTGATCGACCACATCGACTTCATCATCAACACCCGCGTGAATTCGTCGGAACTGGTCGGCGTGTGCGTGCGCGGGATCGCGAAGATGACGCCCGCGCTCGTGCGCTATTTCTCGAGCCGCACGGGGATGATGACGAGCAACGTCGCGGAGGCCGGCGGCTTCATCAAGAGCGATCCGTCGCTCGCGCGGCCCGACCTGCAACTGCATTTCTGCACGGCGCTCGTCGACGATCACAACCGCAAGATGCACTGGGGTTTCGGCTATTCGCTGCACGTGTGCGCGCTGCGGCCGTTCAGCCGCGGCACGGTCGCGCTCGCGAGCGGCGATGCGCGCGACGCGCCGCTGATCGATCCGCGCTTCTTCAGCGATTCACGCGACCTCGACCTGCTGGTGCGCGGTACGCACGCGATGCGCCGCATCCTGTCGCAGGCGCCGCTCGCGTCGCACGGCGGGCGCGAGCTGTACACGCGGCCGGACCAGAGCGAAGCGGAGCTGCGCGCGACGATCGTCGCGCATGCGGACACGATCTATCACCCGGTCGGCACCTGCCGGATGGGCTCGGATGTGCGCGCGGTCGTCGATCCGCAACTGCGCGTGCGCGGCGTCGACGGGCTGCGGGTGGTGGATGCGTCGGTGATGCCGACGCTGGTCGGCGGGAACACGAATGCGCCGTCGGTGATGATCGGCGAACGCGCGGCGGACTTCATCGTCGCCGCGCGCAAGGGCGGCGTCCCGCGCGGCGAGGCGGCTGCCGCGGTGCACGGCCGCTGAACGCGGCGCGCGCACGGCAGCAGCAGCCCATGCTCAGGCAAACGTATCGACGAGGCCGGCGCGGCTCGCGCGCGCGGCGACCGGTGCGGATTGCGCGGCGTCGACGGGTGCATCGACGGCTGACGGTCCGCCGTTCCCGCGTCGCGGCGACTGGCCGCCGGCGAAGGTCTGCTGCGGGTTTTGCTGCTGTTGCTGCGAAGCGAAACCGCCGTCGCTGACGGTCGCGCTGCCGAGCCCGAGCCCGCCCGCTTCCATCGCTTCGCGCAGCTTCGGCAGCGCGGCTTCGACCGCGTCGCGCACCTGCGCGTGCTGCGACACGAACAGTGCGTGCGCATGGTTGTCCGCGACGCGCAGCACGACCTGCAGCGGCCCGAGATCGGGCGGGTTGAGCGTCAGCTCGGCGCTCTGCTGGTGCGCATTCGACAGGAACACCACCTTCTGGCTCAGCGCATCCGTCCAGTCGGCCGTGCCGACGTGCGGCGCGAGCACGTGCGCGTTGGCGGCGGCGATCGCGCCGGCTGCCGGCGACAGTTGCAGGTTCGCCTGCGCGGCGGCGGCAGCCGTTGCGCCGGCCGCGAGCGTCGCGCTGGCGGCCGGGTCCGTCGCGTTGCTGGCCGCCGCGAGCGCGTGCTGGACGCCGGACTGCGCGTTCGCGTCGGCCTGCAGTGTCTGCGCGGTGATCTGGGTCGGCGTCGGTTGCGTGGCGAGCGCGCCTTTCGCGTCGGCGAGCGTGCGGTCGAAGGTCGGCACTTTCGGCGTCAGCGGTGCGGCGGCGTTCGATGCGGTTGCGGCCGGCGTCGTCGGCGTGGCGGCGGCGGTCGCGCCGGTCGCCGGCATCGCGATCGCGCCCGCGCCGCCCGTCAGCTTGGCGAGCGCCGCTTGCAGCGCGTCGCGGCTCGATGCCGGGTCGGTCGGTTGGGCGGCCGCGTCCTGGGCTGCATGATCGGCGAGCGTCGCCGCGGCGTCCGGCTGGCCGGACACGGCCGTCTTTTGCGTCGTGGCCGCGGCGGCAACGGCCGCGGCGGTCGCCGCGTCGGCCGGCGTCGCGGTGTCCGGGCGCGCCTGCAATTGCGCCTGCACGGCCGCGGCGGCCGCAAGCGCGGCGGCGTCGGGGTTGACGGCGGCGTTCGCGGTCGTGTCGTCGGTCGCCTTGTCGTCATCCGTGCCGGACGGTTTCGCGCCGGCGGCCGGCTTCGACGCAGCCTGTTGGGTCGACGCGTCCGGCGTGCCGGCGTTGGCCGTATCGCCGCGCGTGGCGACGCTTTGCTTGAGCGTCTGCGCGAACGGCGCGGCGCTCGTGGCGGCCGACGCATCGTTGGCGGCGGACGAACCCGAGCCGCGGGCGGCCTTGAGTGCGGCGCCGGCGGTGTCGAGCAGCGCGCCGAGCAGGGGCAGGGGAGGCATGACGGTTCTCTCGTTCGAATGCGGTGGTCGGTTACGACGAACGGGCCGCGTCGGCCCGCATGCGCAGGATCTTCGCGGCGTGTTCGTCGGCGTCGCGCTGTTCGCGCCGGGCGTCGCGCTGTGCTTCCTGCGCGACGCCGCGCGCCTGCAGGATTTCATACGAGCCGACGGTACGTTTCTTCTGCTGCCAGTTCGGGCGCGCCTCGTCGATGCGGACGTCGGCCGCGGCGAGCACGCTGCGCTGCTGCGCGATCGCGGCATCGAGCGTGTCGATGAACGCCTGGAAATTGCGCCAGTTGCCGGCCGGCATCCCGCTTTGCGCGGATTGCGCGAAGCGCGCGTGATATTCGTCGCGATAGCGCAGCAGCGCGTCGAGCTGTTCGGCCGCCGCGGTGCGGTCGCGCTGCGCGGTGCCGAGCTGCTTTGCGGCCGAGTCGAGGTCGTCCTGCGCACGGTCGAGCAGCAACTGAAGGGGAAAGCCGTGGGCCATCGGGATCAGCCTCCGTAAGCGTCGAACAGCGCATCGAGCGCAGTGAGGCTCGATGCGAACGGCGCGCATTCGCGAAAGCCTTGCTGCAGGAACGCCTCGATGCGCGGGTAGAGCGCGATCGCGCGGTCGAGCTGCGCGTCGCGGCCGGGGGCGTACGCGCCGACCGCGATCAGGTCGCGGTTGCGCTGGTAGCGCGACAGCATCTGCTTGAACTGCCGCACGTGGTCGAGATGCGTTTCGTCGATCAGCGCGGTCATCGCGCGGCTGATCGACGCTTCGATGTCGATCGCGGGATAGTGGCCGGCCTCGGCGAGCGCGCGCGACAGCACGATGTGGCCGTCGAGGATCGCGCGCGCCGAATCGGCGATCGGGTCCTGCTGGTCGTCGCCTTCGGTCAGCACCGTGTAGAACGCGGTGATCGAGCCGCCGCCTTCGGGCCCGTTGCCGGTGCGCTCGACGAGCGCGGGCAGCTTCGCGAACACCGACGGCGGATACCCCTTGGTCGCGGGCGGCTCGCCGATCGCCAGCGCGATCTCGCGCTGCGCCATCGCGTAGCGCGTCAGCGAATCCATCAGCAGCAGCACGTGCTTGCCCTGGTCGCGGAAATACTCGGCGAGCGACGTCGCGTACGCGGCGCCCTGCATCCGCAGCAGCGGCGACACGTCGGCCGGCGCCGCGACGACGACCGAGCGCGCGAGCCCATCCTCGCCGAGGATCTGTTCGATGAATTCCTTCACTTCGCGGCCGCGTTCGCCGATCAGCCCGATCACGATCACTTCCGCGCTCGTGTAGCGCGCCATCGTGCCGAGCAGCACCGACTTGCCGACGCCGGAGCCCGCGAACAGGCCCATCCGCTGGCCGCGGCCGACGGTGAGCAGCGCGTTGATCGCGCGCACGCCGACGTCGAGCACGTGGTGGATCGGTTCGCGATCGAGCGGGTTGATCGACGGCGCCGACAGCGGCGCATCGACTTTCGACGCGAGCGGGCCGAGGCCGTCGAGCGGGCGGCCCGACGCGTCGACGACGCGCCCGAGCATCTCCCAGCCGACCGGCAGCCGCTTCGCGCCCGCGAGCGGATCGGCGACGGGCGCGCTTTCGCGCGGCCACACGCGTGCGCCGGGCAAGACGCCTGCGACGTCGGTGGTCGGCATCAGGAACAGGCGGTCGCCGGCGAAGCCGACGACTTCCGCTTCCGCGTGCGGCAGCGTGCTGCCGGGCGGCAGTTCGATCGTGCATTCTGCGCCGACCGACAGGCGCAGCCCGATCGCCTCGAGCACGAGGCCGGCCGCGCGCGTGAGGCGCCCGCACGGGCGCAGCGGCAGCGCGTGGTGGCTGCGCGCGGCGAGCCCGTTCAGGTGCGTGCGCCAGTGCGCGAGATGCGGGTTGTGCGGCGCGCGCGGGGCGGCGGCGGCGGCCGCGGACGCGGGGTGCGGCGTGGCATCGTGCGCGGCCGCCGGCCCGAACGACGCGAGCGCGAGCTCGCGTTCGAGCGGCGTCATGCCGTCGTGCGCGAGCGCGTCGGGCGAGCGCGTCACCACGTGCTTACCTTGCCGATCGCGGCGGCGACGCGCTGCCAGCGCGTGGGCAGCGTCGCGTCGACCTCGCCGGTCGCGGCGTGCGCGCGGCAGCCGCCGCGCTCGATCGACGCGTCGGTGCGCACGTTCCAGCCGAGCGTGTCGAGATCGTCCTGCAGATACGCTTCGACGACGGGCAGGTCGGCCGGATTGACCGCGAGATGCGGCGCGCCGGACAGCGCGGGTTCGGCCGCGAGCACGTCGCGCACGGCGGCGACCAGTGCGGCCGGGTCGTGCTTCACGTGCTGGCGCACGACCTGCTGCGCGATGTCGAGCGCGAGCTGCGCGAGGTCGGACGCGAGATCGTGTTCGACGGTCGCCACGGCTTCGCGGAACGACGCGGCGAGCGCCGCGAGCTGCGCGGCCTGTTCGCGTGCGTCGGCCTGGCCGGCCTCGAAGCCCTGTTCGCGGCCCTGCTCGAAACCGGCCTGGTAGCCGCGCGCCTGGCCTTCGACGTGGCCGGCCGCATGGCCTTCGGCGTGCGCGGCGTCGCGCACGCGCTGCAATTCCTCGGCGAGCGCGGCCGCAGCGGCCGCCGCGTCGTCGGGCGGCGGCGGGGGCGGCGGCGGGTCGAACGACGCCATCTCCCACCGCTGGTATGCGGTGAGGGTGCCCACGCGATCGCTCGCCGAATCAGACATACGCGTCTTCCGCCTTGCCGCCGATCGCGATCGCGCCGCTCTCGGCCAGGTTGCGCACGATCTGCAGGATGCGGCGCTGCTGCGTCTCGACGTCGGACACGCGTACCGGGCCGCGTGCGTCGAGATCCTCGGCGAGCAGTTCGGCCGCGCGCTGCGACATGTTCGCGAGGAACTTCTGACGCAGCGCGGGCGGTGCGCCCTTCAACGCGATGATCAGCGTTTCCGACTCGACTTCCTTCAGGATCATCTGGATCGCGCGATCCTCGAGGTCGAGCAGGTTCTCGAACACGAACATCTGGTCGATGATCTTCTGCGCGAGATCGGCGTCGTACTGGCGCACGCTTTCGAGCACGCCTTCCTCGTGCACGCTGGTCATGAAGTTCAGGATCTCGGCCGCGGTGCGGATGCCGCCCATCGGGCTGCGCTTCAGGTTGTCGCTGCCGGACAGCAGGCCCGTCAGCACGTCGTCGAGCTCGCGCAGCGCGGCCGGCTGGATGCCGTCGAGCGTCGCGATCCGCAGCAGCACGTCGTTACGCAGCCGTTCGGTGAAGCACGATGCGATTTCGGACGCCTGGTCGCGGTCGAGGTGCACGAGGATCGTCGCGATGATCTGCGGATGCTCGTTCTTGATCAGTTCGGCCACCGCGGCCGAATCCATCCATTTGAGGCCCTCGATGCCGCTCGTGTCGCTGCCCTGCAGGATGCGGTCGATCAGCACGCCGGCCTTGTCCTCGCCGAGCGCCTTCGTCAGCACCGAGCGGATGTACTCGTTGGAATCGAGCGACAGCGCGGTGTGCTGCTCGGCTTCCTTCACGAATTCCTGCAGCACGTCCTCGACCTGCTCGCGCGTGACGTTCTTCAGCGCGGCCATCGCCACGCCGATCTTCTGGACCTCGCGCGGCGCGAGGAACTTGAATACCTGCGCGGCCTCTTCCTCGCCGATCGACATCAGCAGCAGCGCGCTCTTGGTCAAGCCTTCAGCGTTCATCGGACACCCAGTTCTTCACGACGGTGGCGACGATCTTCGGATCCTGGCGGGCGATCGTGCGCGCGTAGTCGAGGTTGCGTTCGTAGCGGTTCTTCTCGTTTTCGAAGCCGAGCAGCAGCGGATCGGCTTCGTCGGCTGGCTTCTCCAGCGCGGGCAGGCCGTCGAGCGCGACCGTGTCTTCCGGCGCGGCGAGCGCCGGCGCGGCCGGCTCGGGCGGCGGGAACGCGCGGCGCATCGCCGGGCGCACGAACATGAAGTAGAGCGCCGCTGCGGCCGCTGCGATGCCGAGCCACTTCGCGGCTTCCTTCGCCATCGCGATCACGTCGGGTTGGCGCCACCACGGCAGGTCGGCGTACGGGTCGCTCACGGTCGAGAACGCGCTGTTCACGACGTTGACCGAGTCGCCGCGCTTCGCGTCGTAGCCCATCGCATCCTTCACGAGCTGTTCGACCTGCGCGAGCTTCGCGGGCGGCAGCGGCTGCATCGTCACGTGGCCCTTCGCGTCGGCGACCGGCTGGTAGTTGACGACGACCGCGACCGACAGCCGCTTCACGCTGCCCATCGGCTGTTCGGTATGGCGGATCGTCTTGTCGAGCTCGTAGTTGGTCGTCTGGTCCTTGCGGTCGCTGACCGGCGTGGTCTGCGGCCCGTTCTGGCCGTTGCCCGCGACGATCGGCGCGGAGGCCGGCTGCGGCGGCGTGTTCGACAGCGCGCCCGGCACGCCCGACGCGCCGCCCTGCGCGAGTTCGGTCGCGCTGCTGGTCTGCTGGCTGCGGATCGCGGATTGCTGCGGATTGCCGTTCGGGCCGTAGCTTTCCGACGTCTGCTCGATCTTCGAGAAATCGAGATCGGCGCTGACCTGCGAGCGCGCGTTGCCGGCGCCGAAGATCGGCGCGAGGATCGCGTCGATGCGCTTCTGCGTGTTGTGCTCGACCTGCTGCACGTACTTGAGCTGGCTCGCGTCGAGGCCGGACGCGGACGCGGTCTGGGTCAGCAGGTTGCCGTCCTGGTCGACGATCGTCACGTTCTTGGCCGGCATGTCGGGCACGCCGGACGACACCATCCGCGTGATCGCCTGCACCTGGCCCTCGTCGAGCACGCGGCCCGGGTAGAGGTCGACGAACACCGACGCGCTCGGCGCTTCCTTGTCGCGCACGAACACCGACGGCTTCGGGATCGCGAGGTGCACGCGCGCGCCGCGCACGGCGTTGATCGATTCGATGGTGCGCTGCAGCTCGCCTTCGAGCGCGCGCTGGTAGTTGATCTGCTCGGCGAACTGGCTGATGCCGAATTTCTGGTTGTCCATCAGCTCGAAGCCGACCGAGCCGCCCTTCGGCAGCCCCATCGCGGCGAGCTTCAGGCGCGTTTCGTGCACCTGGCCCGACGGCACGAGGATCGCGCCGCCGGCATCGGCGAACTTGTAGGGAACGTTTGCCTGCTGGAGCGCGGCGATGATCGCGCCGCCGTCGCGGTCCGACAGGTTGCTGTACAGCACGCGGTAGTCGGGCGCGCGGCTCCACAGCACGAGCGCGGTGATCGCGGCGATCGCGAACGCGACGGCGATCACGAACGGCAGCTTCGGGTTGCCCTTCATCCGCGAGATGCCGGGGATGCGTTCGGCGAAGCCGCCCAGCCCGAAGTCCGCGCCTGCGCCGCCCGCGCCCGGCAACGCGGCGGCCGCGGCGGCGCCTGGCGCCGGGCTGAGGCCCGCGCGGGCGTCTGGGTTGATCAGCGAGTTGGCCTGCGAATCCATGCGTCGAGTTTCTCCGGAGCGGGACGACTGAGCTCGCTCGGACGAGCGGGCGGACAATGACACGATGCGATTATCGTGACCCGCGGCGCACTCCGATCGACCGAAAAGAGCGGGGTTTCCCCCGTACTTTCGCGGCTTTGACGCGCGCCGCGCTGCTATCCTTTTTCGCGATCCGGCATGGTGCGCGTGGTGCGGCGCCGGCGGGTCGCCCGGTGCGTCCGGGTCTCTTCTCTAGGTTTGGGGGCAGCATGACTGCGAACGTCAGCGGAATCGGTTCGGTGTTGCAACAGATGCAGTCGATGGCCGCGCAGGCGTCCGGCGGCGTCGCGAGCCCGACGGCGGCGCTGGCCGGCTCGGGCGCGGCGACGGCCGGCACGTTCGCGAGCGCGATGAAGGCGTCGCTCGACAAGATCAGCGGCGACCAGCAGCACGCGCTCGGCGAGGCGAAGGCGTTCGAGGTCGGCGCGCCGAACATCTCGCTGAACGACGTGATGGTCGACATGCAGAAAGCCAACATCGGCTTCCAGTTCGGGCTCCAGGTCCGCAACAAGCTAGTGAGCGCTTACAACGACATCATGCAGATGGCGGTGTGAGGGGCCATCAGGCGATGGGCATCCGCGGGCGGGCATTCGGGGACGGCTAACCGGCGGCGGGCATCCAGGAACGGCTCCAGGCTTGCGGAACGGGGCCGGCGAGCCGGCATCGGCGGCCCCCGCGTACCTAAAGCTTTTCAAATCCCTTCCGATAACTGCGGTGAAGGCCGCACCGTGCGACGCACGGCGGCGGCTCCCGACCAGCCAACGCAAATAACAAGGAGAAGTGCATGTTTTCCCCAGGACACGCTGGAGCCAGTGCGTACGCGCGTGTCGGCGTCGAGACCGGGGTGATGGGCGCTTCCCCGCACCGGCTGATCGCGATGCTGTACCAGGGCGCGCGGCAGGCGATCGCGCTGGCGCGCATGCATTTGCAGCAGGACAACGTCGCCGGGCGCGGCGAAGCGATCGGCAAGGCGATCCGGATCGTCGAGAGCGGCCTGCAGGCGTCGCTGAACCGCGACGCGGGCGGCGAGATCGCCGAACGGCTCAATGCGCTGTACACCTATATCGGCCGGCGCCTGCTGGAAGCGAACGCGCAGGCGAGCGACGCGATGCTGATCGAGGTCGACGGCTTGCTCGCGACGCTCGAGGAAGCATGGACGGGCATCGCCCCGGAAGTCGCGCGGATGGCCGCGCAACAGGTAGCGGAAGCATCACGATGAATCACAAGGCCGAATACTTCGCGCGTTACGAGGCGCTCGCCGCCGTGTCGGGCCGGATGCTGTGCGCCGCGCGCGGCGCCGACTGGAACGCGTTGCCGGAGTTGCAGGCCGAATTCATGCAACTCGTCGACGGGTTGAAGCAGGCCGATCCGGCCGTCGTGCTCGACGAATCGGATCTCGGCCGCAAGCTCGACCTGATCCGCCGCATCCTGGCCGACGACGCCGCGATCCGCGATCTCGCGAGCCCGGACGTCGCGCGGCTGTCCGCGCTGTTCGAGGCGCGGCGCTCGACCCAGGTATTGACCGATCTTTATCGCGCGCGCGGGTAGGGCCGTGCGCCGGGCGACCGGCGCGAGGCGCCCGGACCCGGCGCCGCATGCGGCGCGCGCTGTTCCCGTGCGCGGCACCGGCGTGCCGCGCGCGGATTCGCAACCCGTTGGCTGAGCTGAGCAGGCCCCGATCATGACCGGTATCGACTCCGTTGCGGCCGCGCTGCTGGCGAGCCGCCTCGACAGCCTGCTGACCGGCACCGTCGCGGCGTCCGCCGGCGGCGGCGCGACCGCGCAGGTCGGCACGCCGGGCGCCGGCGCGTCGTCCCCGCCGCCGACCGGCAGCCCGCCCGCCGCGCCGCCGGCTTCCACGCAGACCGCGCTGTCCGATGTCGGACGCGTGCTCGACGCGATCTCGCGCTCGGGCGGCGATGCGACGCCAGCGATCGTCGGCCGGCTGCCGCTGCTCGCCGATCCGGCCGTGCTGCTCACCGATACGCCGGTGCCCGCGCCGACGCCCGCGCCGGCTGCGTCCGCACCCACCGGGGCTTCCACGCCGGCTTCCGCTCAAGCGTCGTCCGCCGCGGCGACGCGCGAAGCGGCCGCGCCGCCGCCGGTCGCGGCGTTGCGTGCGGCGTTGGCGCAGACCGTGAGCGAAAGCGGCCTCTTCTACGAATCCCATCTCGCGCAGTGGCTGGCCGGCCAGCGTCCGCTCGCAGCGCTGATGCGCGAGCCGCAGGCACGCCTCGCGACCGCGCTCGCGCCGGCCGACCCGACAGTCGTCCCGCACGACTCGACCGACGTGCTCGACGAACTGCTCGCGCAGCGCCCGCCGCTGCCGGCCGCCGCGCGGGCCAGCGCGCCACCGTCGGCCCAGGGCGGCGCATCGGCGCGCGACCCCGCGCAGGCCGCACCGGCAGCAGCCCGGCCGGGCACGTCGTTGCCGCCCGATACCGCCGATCCGCTGGCTGCGCACGCCGATACGCGCTGGACGCCCGCGCGCGCCGAGCTGGCCGCCGCATCGTCCGATCCGCAGGCGCAGCCGCTCGCGACCGTGCATCCGGCCGCCGTGCCGCTCGTTCGGCAGCAGCTCGATGCGCTCGCGACCGACCAGTTTCGCTGGACCGGCGAGGCGTGGCCCGGTGCGCGGCTCGACTGGACGATCGAACCCGACGAGCCGGGCCACCGCGCGCCGCGCGGCGGCGGCGACGACACGGGCGACGGCATCGCGTGGCGCACGCGCCTCACGTTGACGCTGCCGTCGCTCGGCACGGTCGATGCCGAACTGGTGCTGAACGGCGCGCAGCTCGTCGCCCGGCTGCGCGCGAACCAGACGGGCGCCGACCGTCTCACGCGCCACGAAGCCGCGCTGCGGCAGCGGCTCGAAGGCTCGGGGCTCAAGGTGGGCGGGCTGTCGATCCGCGCGGTCGACGACGGGCCGGACGGCTTCGACCTGTTCGCCGCCCAGGCCGCCGCCGCCGCGTATGCGCGCGGTGCGGCCGGCGGCCCCGATGCGCGGGTGCCGGGCGACGATGACGAGGCGCTGCGATGAGCATGACGTCCCGCAAGCGCGCGGCCGCGCTCGTCTACGACCCGAAAGGCGGCGATGCGGCGCCGCGCGTGGTCGCGAAGGGCTATGGCGTGCTCGCCGAGATGATCGTCGCGCGCGCGCACGATGCGGGGCTGTACGTGCACACGGCGCCGGAGATGGTGTCGCTGCTGATGCAGGTCGATCTCGACGACCGGATTCCGCCGCAGCTCTATCAGGCGGTCGCCGACCTGCTCGCGTGGCTGTACGCGCTCGATCGCACCGAGCCTGCGCCGGATGGCGTCGCGCCGCGTTTTCCGTTGCCGCCGTTGCGCTGAACGGCCTGCCGTCGGGCGGCTTCTTGCGGATGGCAGTCCGTGGTCAGCGGGATGGTTCCGCCGACATTTTGCGTCTATCGATCGCCATCGTGTCGCGACGCATGCCTTCTTGCGCATTCGCGCGCGCATTGAACCTGCCGCTCCGTACGCGCACCCGATTGAGCCGCCTTCCGATTTATGTAATGATATCCATTCTCATTTTCATGTTGCCCGGGCGGCGCGCATTCCCTGCGCGCCGCCCGTCGTTTTGAACGAATGGATACCTTCGCGTGAACGCGCCCGAAACGATCGACCCGCCCAAGACGGGCCTGCCGCGCGCCGGCGTCACCGTGCTGCACCCGGCGGGCCGCCCGCTGAACGACGACGAGCTGGCCGCGCGCCGCCGGCGCTCGCGCCGCGCGACCTTCATCAAGTGGCTGCGCAAGGTGCACGGCTGGGTCGGGCTGTGGGGCGCGGTGCTCGGGCTGCTGTTCGGCGTGACGGGCGTGGTGCTGAACCACCGCGCGCCGCCGCTGAAGATCTCGACCGGCGAGCCGCAGGTCGAGGAGATGCAGATCGCGCTGCCGGATCCCGTGCCGAAGACGCCCGCCGCGATGATGAAGTGGCTCCAGCAGGAGCTGCATTTCGACGGCAAGCCGGGCCGCATGCGCAAGGAGCCCGCGCAGGCCGTCGCGTGGGGCGACAAGCGCGTGATGCAGCCCGAGCACTGGCAATTCGGCGTGTTCGGGCCGCACCAGAACCTGCAGGGCGAATACTGGGTGGGCAACGGCTACGTGTCGGTGAAGCGCACGGGCAACACGTTCCTGACGACGCTGAACAACCTGCATCGCGGCGTCGGGATGAATCTCGGCTGGGTGCTGCTGATGGATACGATCGCGGGCTCGTTGATCCTGCTGTCGTTGACGGGCGTGCTGCTGTGGACCGAGCTGAACAAGCGCCGCACGGTCGGCGTCGTGCTGGTGGTCGGTTCGGTCGCCGCCGCGCTGGCCGCCGGCCTGACCTGATCTTGCCGACCGCCGCGCCGGCCGGGGCCAGCGCCCGGCACGCGCGGCCGCCCGCCGGCGCGGATCAGCGCCCGCAGGCCGCGCCGCTGTTCGCCGCGATTTCGCGCGCGGCCTTCGCGCCTTCGACCTGCAGGATCGTCGGCAGCGACACGTTGTTCTTCGCGGCGGTGATTTCCGCGAGGATCGAGATCGCGATTTCCGGCGGCGTCCGGCTGCCGATGTAGATGCCGGCCGGCCCGTGCAGCCGGGCCAGTTCCCCTTCGCTCAGGTCGAATTCGCGCAGCCGCTCCCGCCGCGCCGCGTTGTTGCGCCGCGAGCCGAGCGCGCCCACGTAGAACGCGGGCGTCTTCAGCGCCTCCATCAGCGCGAGATCGTCGAGCTTCGGGTCGTGCGTGAGCGCGATCACGGCCGAACGCGCATCGAGCTTCATGTCGAGCACCGTATCGTCGGGCATCGTGTGGACGACGCGCGTGCCCGGCACGTCCCACGCATCCGTGTATTCGTCGCGCGGATCGCAGACCGTCACCTGATAGTCGAGCCCGACCGCGATCTGACACAGATAGCGCGACAACTGGCCGGCGCCGATCACGAGCATCCGGTAGCGCGGCCCATGGATCGTCACGAGCCGTTCGCCGTCGAACGCGAGCCCGTCGGCCGCCTGCGCGGGCGACAGCGACGCGCGACCGGTCGCCAGCGTCATCGTGCGCGTGACAAGGCGGCCGGCCTCGACTTCCGCGCACAGCGCCGCGATCCCGCTGTCGCGCGTGAGCGGTTCGAGCACGAGCTGGATCGTGCCGCCGCACGGCAGCCCGAAGCGGTGCGCTTCCTCGGCCGTCACGCCGTACTTGAGCGCTTCCGGGCGCGCATCGGCCGCGATGCCGCTCGCATGCACGCGGGCGATCAGGTCGTCCTCGATGCATCCGCCGGACACGGAGCCGACCACCAGGCCGTCCTCGCGCACCGCGAGCATCGCGCCTTCGGGGCGCGGCGACGAGCCCCATGTCTTCACGACCGTCACGAGCAGCACGCGGCGCCCTTCTTCGAGCCAGCGCGCGCTGGATTTCAGTACATCGAGATCGACGCTTTCCATCGTGTTTTCCTGTTGCCGGACGGGCCGCCGCGCGGCGCCGTCGTTCGATGGCGCGATTATGAACCGCTCGGCGCGCGTGTGCAGGCGGCGCGCGAGCCGTGCCGGCAAATCCGGACGATCGGGCAAGAGATCGCGACGATCGGACAGTGATCGCGCGCTGGCGGAGGGTTCGGGGAAAGAAGGTGTGCGGGGCCGCGACGGGCCCCGCGTGGGTTCGTCATGGCGCGCCGCGGAGGCGCCGCCATGACGGCGCTCAGTGCGCGTCAGGGTGACCGTGCGCGAGCTTCGAATGGTGCCGCGAGTACAGGAAGTAGATCACGAGGCCGATCACGAGCCAGATGCCGAACGCGGCCCACGTGACCGGCTGCAGGTTCAGCATCAGGAACAGGCACGCCGCGACCGCGAGGATCGGCACCACCGGCACGCCCGGGCAGCGGAACGCGCGCGGCAGCTCCGGGTGCGTGCGGCGCAGCACGAGCACGGCGATCGACACCATCGAGAACGCCGCGAGCGTGCCGATGTTGATCAGCTCGGCGAGCACGTTGAGCGGCACGAGCGCGGCGATCAGCCCGAAGAACAGGCCGACGAGCCAGGTGGTCAGGAACGGCGTCGCGAAACGCGGATGCACGCGCGACAGCGCCGCCGGCAGCAGCCCGTCGCGCGACATCGCGAAGATCACGCGCGTCTGGCCGTAGCTCATCACGAGGATCACGGTCAGCATGCCGAGCACCGCGCCGAGATCGATGAAGCCCGCGACCCACTTCTCGCCGGCGACCTGCAGCGCATACGAGATCGGGTGCGAGATGTTCGCGTACTGGGCCGACGGCACGATGCCGGTCGCGACCGCGGCGACCGTCACGTACAGCACCGCGCACACCGCGAGCGACGCGATGATGCCGATCGGCAGATCGCGCTTCGGGTTCTTCACTTCCTCGGCCGCCGACGACACCGCGTCGAAGCCGATGAACGCGAAGAACATCACGGCGGCCGCGCCGAACACGCCGTTCCAGCCGTGCGGCATGAACGGCTTCCAGTTCGCGGGCGTCACGTGGAACAGGCCGACCGCGATCACGAGCAGCACGACCGACACCTTGATGAACACCATGATGTTGTTGATGCGGGTCGATTCGCGGATGCCGATCGACAGCAGCGTCGTGATCACGATCATCACGAGGAACGCGGGCAGGTTGAACCACGTGGTGACGCCGGGCACCGCGCCGGGCGCGGCCGTCAGCACGGTCGGCAGCGACAGCCCGAAGCCCTGCAGCAGCGATTGCAGATAGCCCGACCAGCCGACCGACACGGCCGACGACGCGAGGCCGTACTCGAGCATCAGGTCCCAGCCGATGATCCACGCGACGAGCTCGCCGAGCGTCGCGTACGAATACGTATAGATCGAGCCGGCGACGGGGATCGACGACGCGAACTCCGCGTACGACAACGCGGCCAGGCCGCACGCGATCGCGGCGATCACGAACGACAGCATCAGCGCGGGGCCGGCCTGAACGGCGCCGGTGCCGGTCAGCACGAAAATACCGGTGCCGATGATCGCGCCGATGCCGAGGAACGTGAGGTCGATCGCGCCGAGCGCTTTCTTGAGCCCGGCGGCTTGCGCGCCGGCGATCATGCGATCGACGTTTTTCTTGCGGAAGAGAGACATTGCGGATGAATCGCCAGCACGCGCAGGCACGGCGCGCCGACTGAGTGAAAACCGATAATTTTAGCCGATTTGGCGTACAAGCCCCGTTGCGGTGCAGCGGCGTGTCGCGGAATCGTCCGAAAAAACAAGCGTTTGCGCGCGACACGGGGTGAAACGGAGGCGAAGCGGGCGCGATCGAGCGCGGCGCGGCGTTCGCCGCGTCGCCGGATCGGACGAATGCGGGGCTGGCCGGGCGATCAGGCGCCGGCCGTGGGCGCCATGTCGACGAGCCGATTGCTCATCACGTAGAACGTGAGTTCCGCGTTGTTCGACAGCCGCATCTTCTCGAGCAGCCGCGACCGGTACACGCTGACCGTCTTCACCGACAGCGACAGCGTGTTCGCGATATCGGTGAGCCGCTTGCCGGACGCGAGCATGCAGAGCGTCTGGTATTCGCGATCGGACAGCTTCTCGTGCGGCAGCGGTTCGTTCTCGAACGACACGTATTCGGCGAGCGCCTCGGCCATCGCGGGGCTCACGTACTTGCGGCCGGCCGCGACCTGCTGGATCGCGCCGATCATCTGCGCGGCGTTGACCGTCTTCGACAGGTAGCCGGCCGCGCCGGCCTTCAGCGCGCGTACCGCGTACTGATCCTCGCGGTACATCGAGAACATCAGCACCGGCGCACGCGTGAGCTTGCGCTTGAGGCGCTTGAGCACCTCGATGCCGTTCGTGTCGGGCAGCGAGATGTCGAGCAGGATCACGTCGAATTCCTGCTTGTCGACGGCGGCCATCGCGTCGCCGCCGGTCTCGGCCTCGGTCACGTCGCGCGCGATGCCGCGGTCGATCAGCAACTGGCGGATCCCTTGCCGGACGATCGCGTGATCGTCCACGAGCAGGATGTTCAGGCTCATCGCGACCTCACGAAAGCGACGTGCGGCGTGCCGCGACCGGCACCGCGAGCAGCGAATCCCACGCGAAGCGTGCGGTGACGCGCGTGCCGCGGCCGGTGGCCGGCGTGGCCGCCTCGAAGCTGCCGCCGAACGCCTCGCACCGGGCGCGCATGCCGGCCAGGCCGTAGCCGCTGCGGCGGCGCTGGGCGAAACCGGTCCCATCGTCGGCGACACTGAGCGACAGGTGCGTGCCGTCGGTGGCGATCCGGACGTCGACCGACGTCGCGCGGGCATGTTTCGCGACGTTCGACAACGCTTCCTGCGCGACGCGGAACACCGCGAGCGCGCTTGCGCCGGCGAGCTGCGTCAGGCGGGCGTCGGCCGCGCACACGAAGCTCGTGCGCAGGCCCGTGCGGGCCGCATGGGTGTCGATCCACGACGCCAGCGCGCCGACCATGCCGGCGTCCAGCGCCGGCGTGTCGCGCTCGTCGATGAGCCGGCGATTCGCGTCGGTCGCGGCGTCGAGCGCCTGCTGCGCCAGCGCCAGCGCGCGCAAGCAGCCTTCCGGCGCATCGGCCGGCAGCCACGTTTGAACGTTTGCGAGCGCGAAGCGGGCGGCGGTCAATTCGGCGCCGAGCCCGTCGTGCAGCTCGCCGGCCAGATGGCGGCGGGCCGCTTCGTCGGCGGCGAGAAGCTGGGCGGAAAGTGCCGCGATCCGTGCGGCGGACGCGTCGCGTTTCGACGCGGCGTCGGCCGTCGACGGAGTAGCAGCGCGGCCAGGCATGCGCTGCCGCGACGGGAACGGGGCGTGGGCGCCCGAGGGCGCGTTAAGCGACGTATCCATGACTCTCCCTGCTGTCAGAAAGCGGTTCAGACACCGGCTGGCTGCGTGGGCTGGCTGCCGTTTCGATGACGGTCGCCGCCGGAGAATCGCCCCATGCCGAAGTAACAAAAGTTACGTCTTGTAACACTTGCATCCGACCCTTTCAAGCTCATCCAAACGGCAACCACGCGCGCCGAATAATATCTCAAAATTTCTGAAAAGGTCATGTCAGGCGGACATTTAAGGGTAAATGTGAATGATCGGAATGAAGGTGTTGTAGGAAAAACACTGACACCCGAGCACCCGGGGATGACGTATCCAAATGTAACTATTTGAGATGGAATGGTCCCAGTTTGTTACGAATTCGCCAAGTGCGGACGAAAAAAAACCGGCGCTTTCGCTCCGGTTCTTGATGATGCGCAATGAGGGCCTGTTCCCGTTATTGGCGGGAACAGGCCCGAAGGGGATCGATCAGTCCACGAACGCGCGCTCGATCACGTAATGACCCGGTGCGCTGTTCTTGCCTTCGACGAGGCCGGCCTGCTTCAGCAGCTCGGTCGTGTCCTTCAGCATCGCGGTGCTGCCGCACAGCATCACGCGGTCGTTTTCCGGCGAGAACGCCGGCACGCCGAGATCCGTGAACAGCTTGCCCGTCGCGATCAGGTCGGTGATCCGGCCCTCGTTGTCGAACGCTTCGCGCGTGACCGTCGGGTAGTAGACGAGCTTTTCCTTGATGATGTCGCCCAGGTACTCGTGGCCCGGCAGGTCGTGCTTGATGTAGTCCATGTACGCGAGCTCGCCCTTCAGGCGGCACGTGTGGGTCAGGATCACCTTGTCGAAGCGGTCGTAGATGTCCGGATCGCGGATGATCGACATGAACGGCGCGAGGCCCGTGCCCGTCGACAGCATCCACAGCGTCTTGCCCGGCAGCAGGTTGTCGGCGACCAGCGTGCCCGTGGGCTTCTTGCCGATCAGCACCGTGTCGCCCACCTTCAGGTGTTGCAGGCGCGACGTCAGCGGGCCGTCCTGCACCTTGATGCTGAAGAATTCGAGATGCTCTTCGTAGTTCGGGCTGACGATCGAGTAGGCGCGCGCGAGCGGCTTGCCGTCGACTTCGAGGCCGACCATCGTGAATTCGCCGTTGTTGAAGCGCAGGCTCGCCTCACGGGTGCAGGTGAAGCTGAAAAGCGTGTCGGTCCAGTGATGGACGGATTGGACGGTGGCGGTGTCGTATTTGCTCATGGCTTTGAAAACGGACGCGCGTGGCGAACGCGTGTAACGGGCCCAAAAAATGGGCAAAAACCGAGTGCGACGGCCCGATCGCGGATCGGCCGGCTGGCGCGTCGGACACGCGCCTTCTCGATGACAGACGTTTGAGGAACTGGTTATTTTACCCTGTCGACGCGGATCGCGGGCTTGACCCCCGCGGCTGCGCGGATTTGGCGCAACATATCCTTTCAACATGCTTTCGCTGGTCGGCCGCGTGATTCGCGGCGCATGCGGCGCGTGCCGGCGGCGCCGTGACCGGGGCGCCGCCGGCCGCGCGCGTTACTGCGGATCGAGGCGCAGGCGCGCAATGTACGGCAGGTGGTCCGACAGCCACGCGGCCTCGCCGGACGGCGCGCGCCATTCGAGCGGCGTCAGGCCGCGCACGAACATCTTGTCGAGCGCGAGCGCCGGCGAGAACGCGGGGAACGTGCGGCCCGATTCGCCGAGCAGCGTCGCGACCTCGGACAGCCCGATCTCGCCGAACAGCGCGACCGAATCGTTGCGCCAGTCGTTGAAGTCGCCGGCGAGCATCAACGGGCCGTCGCCCGCGTTGCGCTCGATCCAGTGCGCGATCCAGTGCATCTGGCGCAGCCGCGCGGCGCGCGTGAGCGCGAGGTGCGCGCACAGCAGCGTCACCGGCCGCGCGCCCGCGAGCGTCGCGCGCGCGACCAGCAGCCCGCGCCGCTCGAAGCGGTGCGCGGAGATGTCCCAGCGGCCGCCGAGGTCGAGCGGATGCGGCGACAGGATCGCGTTGCCGTGCCGCCACGACGGCTTGAACACGTTCGGCCCGAGCGCGATCTGCCAGTCGAGCGCCTGCGCGATCTCGGTGGCCTGGCAATGCCACACGTCGTCGACCGTGTCGTCCATCGGCGCGCCGAAGCCCGGTGCGAGCATCGGGCGCGGCATGCGGCGCGCCATCGCTTCCTGCAGGAAATACACGTCGGCGTGGGTCGACTGCATCCAGTCGCGCATCGCGTTCCACGCGGTGAAGCCGAGCGGCGAGCGCCCTTTGTGCAGGTTCCAGCTGACGGCGGTGATTTCGTCGGGCGCGGCGTGGGGCTCGGCGAACGGCAAGGAGAGGGCGTCGGCGGACATGACGTTCAGTCCTTCGCGACGTGCGCGCGCACGCGGTACACGAGATGCGGATGCTGCTCGACGAGCGTCCAGTCGGTCCAAGCGTCGCCGCCGACCGCCAGGCCGGGGTGGCTCGCGACGATTTGCCGCGGCGACGCCGGCACGCACGGATCGCTACGCGTCGCGTTTTCGTCGTCGAGCGTTTCCTGCACGTCGAGCCCGAGCGACACGGTGTTCGCGCTGACGTCGACGGCGAGCGGCGCGACCGTCACCGAGCGCGCGCGCTCGGTCGGCACGACGCGCGCGGCATTGCCGCAGCCGACCGGCACGGACGACGGATAGCGATGGGTATCGGTGCGGGACTGGCCCACGGTGGTGTTTTGCTGGAACGTGTCGATCGTCTGACCGTCGCGCACCACCTGGATTTCCCATGCGACGACGGCCGGCGCGGGGCTCTGCGCATGGGCGGCGAGCACGACGCTCGCAAGCAGGACGGCCAGGCCGTGTTTCAGCATGAAACGTCTCCGGAAACTCGGGAAAAGCGGGGAACGGACGCACATCTTACGCCCGATCGATTTCGGTCGCGATGTGGCGGGACGTGCCGCGCCAGGTTCGCAGCACGATGCGGTCCTGCTCGGCAGGTAGGGCCGCGTCATGCATTTTCAAGCGAAAAAGCGCGTGAACTCGGCGACGCTCGCGCGCTCGGTGACGAGCCGGTTCTCGATCGCGTCCGGGTCCGCATGGCCGAGCGACATCCCGCAGACGAACTGCTCGTTCGCAGGAATGTCGAGGTGTTCGGCGACGATCCGGTGAAACGGCACGAACGCCGCCTGCGGGCACGTATCGAGGCCGCGCGCACGCGCGGCCGTCATCACGCCTTGCAGGAACATCCCGCAGTCCAGCCATGCGCCGTGCGTCATGACCCGGTCCAGTGTGAAGAACAGCGCGACCGGCGCATCGAAGAAACGGAAATTGCGCGCGTGCTGCGCATGCATGCGCGCCTTCTCGTCGCGGCGGATGTCCAACAGGCCGTACAGGTCCCAGCCGACCTTGCGGCGCCGGTCGATATACGGCGACACCCATTCGCGCGGGTAGTAGTCGTATTCGGCGACGTATTTCTCGTCGCGCGCGGGGTCGTCGTAGGCGGCGGTGAGCGCGGCGGCGAGCGCGTCGCGCGTGGCGCCCGTCGCGACGTACACGCGCCACGGCTGGATGTTGGTGCCCGACGGCGCGCGGCTCGCGGCTTCGAGGATCGCCTCGATCGTGTCGCGCGGCACAGGCGTCGGCAGGAACGCGCGGACCGCGCGGCGCGACTTGAGCGCGGCGTCGACGGCATCGACGGAACGGATCGCGTCGGCATCGACGCGCGGGGAAGCAGCGGGGACGGGCATCGGCATACCTTCGGGCGGCGCGGCGTCAGGCGAAGTGCGGGGCAGTGTGCGAGCGGCGCGCCCGCCGCGAGGGTCGTGAACGTTCGATCATACGCCGCGGCGCGCGGCCGTGCAGCGGGCGCGCGCTGTTAGCAGCAGACGCCCCCGGCTGCTTGCTTGCACGGCGATGCGGGATCGTTACACTGAAAATCGTAAGGGTCTGATGAGTGTGTGACGGCAAGTGCAGCGAGGTGGGTATGACGACGGCGATGGTGAAACAGGAACTGGCGGTGGCGTCCTTCAGCACGGTGTACGACCTCGAGCAGGTCGAGACGGCGCTGAGCGACCTGAACGAGAGCGCGAGCGACGCACTGCGCTCGACCTACGAGCGGATGCTCAAGACGGGGAATCTGCGCTTCTGCGTGAAGCCGAACCGGATGCCGTCGTTCGACGCGCTCGGCGAAGCGCTGCCGAATTTCGGCGAGCCGCTCGACGACGTGCGCAAGCAGATCGCGCTGTGTCTCGAAACGGAGGATCGGCTCGAACTGATGCCGATCCTGCTGCTCGGGCCGCCCGGGATCGGCAAGACGCATTTCGCGAAGGCGCTCGCGCAGTTGCTCGGCACCGCGTACCACTACGTGCCGATGAGTTCGCTGACGGCCGGCTGGATCCTGTCGGGCGCGTCGTCGCAATGGAAGAACGCGAAGCCGGGCAAGGTGTTCGACGCGCTCGTGAACGGCAGCTACGCGAACCCGGTGATCGCGGTCGACGAGATCGACAAGGCCGGCAGCGATGCGCAATACGATCCGCTCGGCGCGCTGTATGCGTTGCTCGAGCACGACACCGCGCGCGCGTTCGTCGACGAATTCGCGGAAGTGCCGATCAACGCGGGCAACGTGATCTGGATCGCGACCGCGAACGACGCGCAGGCGATTCCGGAGCCGTTGCTCAACCGGATGAACGTGTACGAGATCGCGGCGCCCGATGCGGCCGGCGCGCGCCGGATCGCGCAGACGATCTACGACGAGATCCGCACGTCGCATGCGTGGGGGCGGCGCTTCCCGGAGACGCTCGGCGACGATGCGCTCGACGTGCTGGCCGCGACGCCGCCGCGCACGATGCGCCGCGCGCTGCTGCACGCGTTCGGCGCCGCGCGGCTCGCCGGCCGCGACGCGATCGGGCCGACCGACATCCGCGCGGACGAAGGCGCGGCGAAGCGCCGGCCGATCGGCTTCTGACGCCGTCCCGCGCGCCCGGCTGCGGTGTGCGCGGGGCGTGCGTTGTGCGCCCGGCCACATCGTTGTCCACACCACCATCCGTATCGTCGCGACGCGATGCGCACGTGTTCGGCAAGCGGGCGAACCGGGACGTACAATTCTCTTCTCTCCCTTCGACGCGCGAGCAGCGCGAAAAGCCATGGAGCAGACGGATTGTGTCGTGATCGGCGCGGGTGTCGTCGGTCTGGCGATTGCGCGCGAGCTGGCCGCGCGCGGGCGTGAAACGATCGTGCTCGAGGCGGCCGACGCGATCGGCACGGGCACGAGTTCGCGCAACAGCGAGGTGATTCACGCGGGGCTCTACTATCCGCGCGGGTCGCTGAAGGCGACGTCGTGCGTGCACGGGCGCGACCTGCTGTACGAATTCTGCGACACGCATCACGTGCCGCACCGGCGCACGGGCAAGCTGATCGTCGCGACGAGCGCCGCGCAGGTGAAGCAGTTGAAGGCGATCGGCGCGCGCGCGGCCGAAAACGGCGTGCTCGACCTGCTGCCGCTCACGCGCGCCGAGGCGCAGACGCTCGAGCCCGCGCTCGAATGCGTGGAGGCGCTGTTCTCGCCGTCGACCGGCATCGTCGACAGCCACCAGCTGATGCTCGCGCTGCTCGGCGATGCGGAGCGCGACGGCGCCGTGTGCGCGCTGCAATCTCCGGTCGAGTCGATCGACGTGCTGCGCGGCGGGCGCTTCAGCGTGCGTACCGGCGGCGCCGCGCCGACCGAGATCGACGCGTCGTGCGTGATCAACAGCGCGGGGCTCGGCGCGCAGGCGCTCGCGCACCGCACGCGCGGCCTCGATCCGCGCTGGGTGCCGCCGCTCTATCTCGCGCGCGGCAATTATTTCAGCCTGTCGGGCCGTGCGCCGTTCTCGCACCTGATCTACCCGATGCCCGATCGTGCGGGGCTCGGCGTGCACCTGACGTTCGATCTCGGCGGGCAGGCGCGCTTCGGCCCGGACGTCGAGTGGTGCGATGCGCTGCGCTACGAAGTCGATCCGGCGCGCGCGGGTGCGTTCTACGCGTCGATCCGCGCATTCTGGCCGGGCCTGCCCGACGACGCGCTGCAGCCGGCGTACGCGGGCATCCGGCCGAAGGTCGCCGGGCCCGGCGAGCCGCCGGCCGACTTCATCGTGCAGGGCGCCGCTCAACACGGCGTGCGCGGGCTCGTGAACCTGTTCGGCATCGAGTCGCCGGGGCTCACCGCGTCGCTCGCGCTCGCGCAGCGCGTCGGCGACATGGTGTCGCGCGCGTGACGCACGGCCCGCCTCCGCGCGGGAAGCCCGTGTGAAGCCCGTGTGAAATCCCTTATCTCCGGCATTTCGGCGCGCACATTTATTCGCTTGGCGGTTATTCTGTTGGACGCCGTCGCCAGAACGGCTTTCAAACCGATAACGTTGGAGCGAGTCCCCCATGAAAACATCCCGTCGGAGTTTCCTGATTACGAGCATCGGCGCCGTGTCCGCACTGGCGCTGTCGCGCGAAGCGCTGGCCGATGCGCCGATGCTGTCGGAAACCGATCCGACCGCGGTGGCGCTCGGCTACAAGGCCGATGCCACGAAGGTCGACAAGACGAAGTACCCGAAATACGCGGCGGGCCAGGATTGCGCGGCCTGCATGCTGTATCAAGGCAAGAAGGGCTCGGCGTCGGGTCCGTGCGGCGCGTTCCCCGGCAAGCAGGTGTCGGCGAAGGGCTGGTGCAGCGCGTTCTCGAAGATGGGTTGAGGCCCGTGCGGCATCGTGCGATGCCGCAATGCGGCGAAAACCGCAAAACGCTCGCCTTCCAACGATGGCGGGCGTTTTTTATTGCTTGAAAACGGTTCCGTCGCTTTCTACACTCGCTGCACACCAGCGCGCCGCGGCATCCCGCGCGCCGAACCGCCCGACACGGCGAATTCATGAGGACGAGGCACGCATGGCGACGATTGCGAATTCAACGAAATTGACCCGGCCCGAGCGTGCGCTGAACCGGCGAGCCGTCGTGGCCGCCGTGATCGGCAATGCGCTCGAGTGGTACGACTTCACGGTGTTCGGCTTCATGACGGTCGTGATCGCCGAGCTGTTCTTCCCCACCTCGAGCGAATACTCGTCGCTGCTGCTCACCACCGCGACGTTCGGCGTCGCGTTCTTCATGCGCCCGATCGGCGGCATCGTGTTCGGGCTGTACGCGGACCGTGCGGGCCGCAAGGCCGCGCTGTCGCTGGTGATCCTGCTGATGACGGCCGGCATTTTCCTGCTCGCGATCGCGCCGCCCTATGCGGCGATCGGCATCGGCGGCCCGCTGCTGATCGTGCTCGGCCGCCTGCTGCAGGGCTTTTCCGCGGGCGGCGAATTCGGCAGCGCGACGGCCCTGCTGATCGAAGCGGCGCCGTTCTCGAAACGCGGTTTCTACGGCAGCTGGCAGATGGCGAGCCAGGCGGGCGCGCTGCTGATCGGCGCGCTCGTCGGCGCGGCCGTCACGCGCGGGCTGTCGCACGACGCGCTGCGCAGTTGGGGCTGGCGCGTGCCGTTCGTCCTCGGGCTCGTGATCGGCCCGATCGGTTTCTACATCCGCCGTCATCTCGCGGATTCCGAAGCATTCCTGCATGCGCAGCAGAGCGCGCGCCGCGCGACGCTCGGCGAAGTGTTCACGCGCCACCCGCGCGAGGTGCTGTGCGGGCTCGGCTCGGTGATCGCGCTCACCGTGACGATCTACGTGCTGATCAGCTATCTGCCGACCTTCGCGGTGAAGCAGCTGAAGTTGCCCTATGCGGAATCGTTCTACGCGGTGATCGTCGGCAACCTGCTGCTGATGGTGCTGTCGCCGATCGCCGGCGCGTGGTCGGACCGCATCGGCCGCAAGGGGCTGTCGCTGTGGTCGCTGGCGCTGACGCTCGCGCTGATGTATCCGCTGTTCGCGTGGCTCGACGCGGCGCCGAGCATCGGGCGGCTGATCGCGGTGCAGGCCGTGCTGTCGGTGACGCTCGCGGGCTACTACGGGCCGTTCGGCGCGATGATCGCCGAGCTGTTCCCGGCCAACGTGCGCTCGACCGGGCTGTCGATCGCGTACAACGTCGCGGTGATGCTGTTCGGCGGCTTCGGCCAGTTCATCGTCACGTGGCTGATCAAGGTGACCGGCACGCCGCTCGCGCCGACCTATTACGTGATGGCGGGCATCGCGCTGTCGATCGTCGCGGTCGCGTTCGTGCCCGCGCGCAACGCCGACCTCGACGCGCCGGCGTGACGACATGACGATTTGACGACGGTCATCGCATCGTTTCGTAAAACGCAATGATGTGCTGCAGAACGCGGGGAAACGGTGCGTCGCCCCTTCGTGTTCGCACCCGAATTGTTTAGTCGTCGAACGAAACAAGCCGCGAAATGAACGAAATTGTCGCTCGCGCGCGTTGTCGCATTTTTTACCCCCACTAAAAATCGGCAAAAACCCGCCGGACATCTAGAAGAGTTTTTTCTCCAGCTTGTTGCCGCATCGTTAGCTCAAGTAATATCCGCGTACGCCGGACCCTGGCGGGACCGGTTCCGATCTGGAGACCTGGAGGAAACATGGAATACAACCGTCTGTTGCACACCCTGCGTGTTACCGCCATGGCAGGCGTGGCAGCGGCATCGCTCGGCGTCGCGGGCTCTGCATTCGCACAGATCCCGAACAAAACGCTCGTCTACTGCTCAGAAGGCAGCCCGGCGGGTTTCGATTCCGCGCAATTTACGACCGGCGTCGATTTCACCGCCGCCACGTTCACCGTCTACAACCGCCTCGTCGAATTCGAGCGCGGCGGCACGAAGGTCGAGCCCGGCCTCGCCGAGAAGTGGGACGTGTCGTCCGACGGCAAGGTGTACACGTTCCACCTGCGCCACGGCGTGAAGTTCCACACGACCGACTTCTTCAAGCCGACGCGTGAATTCAACGCGGACGACGTGCTGTTCTCGTTCCAGCGCATGCTCGACCCGAACAATGCGTTCCGCAAGGCGTACCCGGTGTCGTTCCCGTACTTCACCGACATGGGCCTCGACAAGCTGATCACGAAGATCGAGAAGGTCGATCCGTACACCGTGAAGTTCACGCTGGCCGAGCCGAACGCGCCGTTCATCCAGAACATGGCGATGGAATTCGCGTCGATCCTGTCGGCCGAATACGGCGATCAGCTGATGAAGGCCGGCAAGGCCGCCGACATCAACCAGAAGCCGGTCGGCACGGGCCCGTTCATCTTCCGCAGCTATACGAAGGATGCGACGATCCGCTTCGACGGCAATCCCGATTACTGGAAGAAGGGCGAAGTGAAGCTGTCGAAGCTGATCTTCTCGATCACGCCGGATCCGGGCGTGCGCGTGCAGAAGCTCAAGCGCAACGAATGCCAGGTGATGAGCTATCCGCGCCCGGCCGACATCGCGACGCTGAAGGCCGATTCGAACGTCGACATGCCGTCGCAGGCCGGCTTCAACCTCGGCTACCTCGCGTACAACGTCGAGCACAAGCCGGTCGACAAGCTCGAGGTGCGTCAGGCGCTCGACATGGCGATCAACAAGAAGGCGATCCTCGAGTCCGTGTACCAGGGCGCCGGCCAGGCCGCGACCGCGCCGATGCCGCCGACCCAATGGTCGTACGACAAGAACCTGAAGATGGCCGCCTATGACACCGCGAAGGCGAAGGCGCTGCTCGCGAAGGCAGGCTTCCCGAACGGTTTCGAGATCACGCTGTGGGCGATGCCGGTGCAGCGCGCGTACAACCCGAACGCCCGCCTGATGGCCGAGATGATCCAGGCCGACTGGGCGAAGATCGGCGTGAAGGCGAAGATCGTCACGTATGAATGGGGCGAGTACATCAAGCGCGCGCACTCGGGCGAGCAGGACACGATGCTGATCGGCTGGACGGGCGACAACGGCGACCCCGACAACTGGCTCGGCACGCTGCTCGGCTGCGAGGCGATCAAGGGCAACAACTTCTCGCACTGGTGCTACAAGCCGTTCGACGAACTGGTGCAGAAGGGCCGCACGACGACGGGGCAGGACGCGCGCACGAAGCTCTACACGCAGGCGCAGCAGATCTTCGCGCAACAGCTGCCGTTCTCGCCGATCGCGAACTCGACCGTTTACCAGCCGGTGCGCAAGAACGTGGTCGACATGCGTATCGAACCGCTCGGCTATGCGCGTTTCGACGGTGTCAGCGTGAAGTAACCGGGCTGGCGTAAGCTGTCGTCATTGAGAAAACCGGCTTGAAATCATCCGGCGGCGAGGGGCCAAAAGCCCTTCGTCGCCGGTCGCACATTTCCCACAAGAAAATACGAGACGCATCATGTTCAGATTCGTGTTGCGCCGCGTGGGGATGGTGATCCCGACTTTCATCGGCATCACCATCCTGGCGTTTGCGCTGATTCACCTGATACCGGGCGACCCCATCGAAGTGATGATGGGCGAGCGCGGCGTCGATCCCGCGATGCACGCAGAGGCGATGAAACGCCTCGGGCTCGACCAGCCGCTGCCCCTGCAGTACATCCACTACATCGGCCGGGCGCTGCATGGCGACCTCGGCATGTCGATCATCACCAACACGAGCGTCGCGGGCGAGTTCTTCGCGCGCTTCCCGGCGACCGTCGAACTGTCGCTGTGCGCGCTCGTGTTCGCGCTCGCGGTCGGTCTGCCGGCCGGCGTGATCGCCGCGCTGCGGCGCGGCTCGGTCGTCGACCACGGCGTGATGGGCACCGCGCTCACCGGCTATTCGATGCCGATCTTCTGGTGGGGGCTGATCCTCATCATGGTGTTCTCGTCGTATCTCGGCTGGACGCCCGTGTCGGGGCGCATCGCGGTCGAATACGATTTCCCGCACCCGACCGGCTTCATGCTGATCGACGCGCTGCTCGCGCCGGACGAAGGTTCGTTCAAGTCGGCGGTCAGCCACCTGATCCTGCCCGCGATCGTGCTCGGCACGATCCCGCTTGCGGTGATCGCGCGGATGACGCGCTCGTCGATGCTCGAAGTGTTGCGCGAGGACTACATCCGCACCGCCCGCGCGAAAGGGCTGTCGCCCGTGCGCGTGGTCGTCGTGCATGCGCTGCGCAATGCGCTGATCCCGGTCGTCACCGTGATCGGCCTGCAGATCGGCACGCTGCTTGCCGGCGCCGTGCTGACCGAGACGCTCTTTTCGTGGCCCGGCGTCGGCAAGTGGCTGATCGATGCGATCGGCCGCCGCGACTATCCGGTCGTCCAGGGCGGCATCCTGTTGATCGCGACGCTCGTGATCGTCGTGAACCTGGTCGTCGACCTGCTGTACGGCGTGCTGAATCCGCGCATCCGCCACACGAGGTAATTCCATGAGCAATCTGCAAAATACCCTGCCGACCGAATCCGCGCCGGCCGGCGGCCGTGCGCTCGCGCTGCGCGAGTTCTGGGCCAACTTCTCGCGCAACCGCGGCGCCGTCGGCGCGGGCATCGTCGTGATCGTGCTGATCGCAGTCGCCCTGCTCGCGCCGCTGATCGCGCCGCACAGCCCGGTCGAGCAATACCGCGACTACGTGAAGATTCCGCCCGCGTGGCTCGCCGGCGGCAACTGGCAATTCATCCTCGGCACCGACGAAGCGGGCCGCGACATCCTTTCGCGGCTGATGTTCGGCGCGCGGATGTCGTTCTGGATCGGCTTCGTATCGGTCGTGCTCGCGCTGATCCCCGGCATCGTGCTCGGGCTCGTCGCCGCGTTCTTCCAGAAGTGGGCCGACACGCCGGTGATGCGCATCATGGACGTGCTGCTCGCGCTGCCGTCGCTGCTGCTCGCGGTCGCGGTCGTCGCGATCATCGGCCCGGGCCTCACCAACACGATGTTCGCGATCGCGATCGTCGCGCTGCCGGCCTACGTCCGCCTCACGCGCGCGTCGGCGCTCGGCGAGCTGCAGAAAGAGTACGTGACCGCGTCGCGCGTGGCCGGCGCCGGCACGCTGCGGCTGATGTTCTCGCAGGTGCTGCCGAACTGCACGGCGCCGCTGATCGTGCAGGCGACGCTCGGCTTCTCGTCGGCGATTCTCGACGCGGCCGCGCTCGGCTTCCTCGGCCTCGGCGTGCAACCGCCGACCGCCGAGTGGGGCGCGATGCTCGCGTCCGCGCGCGACTACATCGACAACGCATGGTGGATCGTGACGATGCCCGGCCTGTCGATCCTGATTTCGGTGCTCGCGATCAACCTGCTCGGCGACGGGCTGCGCGACGCACTCGATCCCAAACTGAAGCGGATGGCGTGAGATGAAACAACCCCCACACTCACTATGTTCGCTGCCCCCCAAGGGGGCGGTCGCCCTCCTTGGGGCGGCCCGGCGGAGGACGACATGAGCCAAAATCTACTGACCATCCGCAATCTCGCGGTGAACTTCAACGGCCTGCCCGCGGTCGACCGGATCAACCTGTCGGTCGCGCCGGGCGAGGTGGTGGGCGTCGTCGGCGAATCGGGCTCGGGCAAGAGCGTGACGATGATGGCGCTGATGGGCCTGATCGACGCGCCCGGCAAGGTGACGGCCGACGAGGTCACGTTCAACGGCGTCGATCTCTTGAAGGCATCGCCGAAGGCGCGCCGCAAGATCGTCGGCAAGGACATCGCGATGGTGTTCCAGGACGCGCTGACGAGCCTGAACCCGAGCTACACGGTCGGCTACCAGATCAAGGAAGTGCTGAAGCTGCACGAAGGGCTGCGCGGCGACGCGCTGCACCGGCGCGCGCTGGAGCTGCTCGACCAGGTCGGCATTCCCGATGCGAAGAATCGCATCGCATCGTTTCCGCACCAGATGTCGGGCGGGATGAACCAGCGCGTGATGATCGCGATGGCCGTCGCGTGCAACCCGAAGCTGCTGATCGCCGACGAGCCGACCACCGCGCTCGACGTGACGATCCAGGCGCAGATCATGGATCTGCTCGTGAAGCTGCAGAAGGAGCGCGGGATGGCGCTCGTGCTGATCTCGCACGATCTGGCCGTGGTGTCGGAGGTCGCGCATCGCGTCGCGGTGATGTACGCGGGCGAGATCATCGAGACCAACCGCGTGCCCGACATCTTCCGCGCGCCGCATCATCCGTACACCGAAGCGCTGCTCGCGGCGATTCCCGAGCACAATCAGGGGGCGCGTCGCCTTGCCGCATTGCCGGGCATGGTGCCGGGCCGCGATGATCGCCCGTCCGGGTGCCTGTTCGCGCCGCGCTGCAAGTACGTCGTCGACGATTGCCGCAAGGCGCGGCCGGCGCTCGACGCGCTGGTGTCGGGCAACGATGCGATGCGCGCGCGCTGCATCAAGCCGCTCAATCTTTCCAACCTCGACGTGACGGGAGGCGCACGATGAACGCAGTCCAAGATACGCGCCACGCGTCGCACGACGAGGACGTCCTGGTGGCCGATGGCCTCGCGAAACACTACACGGTGAAGCGCGGGATGTTCGGGCAGGGCACGGTGAAGGCGCTGAACGGCGTGTCGTTCTCGCTGAAGCGCGGCAAGACGCTCGCCGTCGTCGGCGAGTCGGGCTGCGGGAAGTCGACGCTCGCGCGCCAACTGACGATGATCGAGACGCCCACCGCCGGCAGCCTCGTGATCGACGGCAAGAACGTCGCCGGCGCGAACCGCGAGACGGTCGCCGACCTGCGCCGCCGCGTGCAGATGGTGTTCCAGAACCCGTTCGCGTCGCTGAATCCGCGCAAGACCGTCGAGCAGACGCTCGCGGAGCCGCTCGAGATCAATGCGAACCTGACGGCCGCCGAGCGCGCCGCGCGCATCGCGCAGATCATGCGCACGGTCGGCCTGCGGCCCGAGCACGCGAAACGCTATCCGCACATGTTCTCGGGCGGCCAGCGCCAGCGGGTCGCGATCGCGCGCGCGATGATCCTCGATCCGCGCATCGTCGTCGCCGACGAGCCGGTGTCCGCGCTCGACGTGTCGATCCAGGCGCAGATCCTGAACCTGTTCATGGATCTGCAAGAGCAGTTCAAGACGAGCTACGTGTTCATCTCGCACAACCTGTCGGTGGTCGAGCATGTCGCGGACGACGTGATGGTGATGTACTTCGGCAGCGTCGCCGAGCTCGGCGACAAGGCGACGATCTACGCACGGCCGCGTCATCCGTACACGCGGGCGCTGATGTCGGCGACGCCGGCGATCTTCGAGGAAGATCGCCGCGTGCAGATCAAGCTGCAGGGCGAGTTGCCGTCGCCGCTCAATCCGCCGTCGGGCTGCTCGTTTCACCAGCGCTGCCCGTACGCGATCGAGCGGTGCCGCGTCGAGGAGCCGCCATTGCGCGAAGTCGACGGCCGGCGCGTGGCCTGCCATCGCGCCGAGGAGGTCGGGGAGGAGAATGCCTGAAGCGTTGGCGGCGCGCGTGTCCGGCGTGCGCCGTGCGGGAGCAGGCGGCGCGCGCGCGATGCGTGCGTACCGCGATGCGCGGCGCTGGAGCGTGCGTACCGTCACGGGCGCGGCGCTGGCCGGCGCGTGCGTGGCGGCCAGCGTCATGGTCCCCGTCGAACCGGCGCGCGCCGAAGGGCGTGCGCCGGCGACCTCGCCGATTCATCCGTCGCAGGTGCCGCGGCCCGGCATGAGCCTGCCGGGCTTCCATGCGCCGGCCGTGTCCGATGGCACGGTGTCGCGCGGCACCGTGCGCGTGCAGCCGGCGCGCATGCCGTTCTACGTCGCGACCCGCGGCAAGGTCACGCTCTACGTGCTCGGCACGCTGCACACGGGCGACCCGTCCGATTACCCGAGCGCGCAGCCGTTCCGGCCGCAGATCCTCGCGGCGCTCGCCGCGTCGCCGACGCTCGCGCTCGAGCTGTCGCCCGACGATCTGCTCGAATCGCAGGACGACGTGTCGAAGTACGGCGTGTGCCGCTACCCGTGCCTGCAGCGCCTGCTGCCCGAGCCGCTGTGGCAGCGGCTCGCGGCGCGCCTGCGCGGCAACCCGGCCGCGCTCGCCGAGATCCGCAAGATGCGGCCGTGGCTCGCGGCGCTCGTCGTCGAGACCTACGATTCGCTGTCGGCCGGCCTGCAGACCGAATACGGCACCGAGGCGCAACTGCAGAACGTGTTCCTGAAGCGCAAGGGCGGCCGCGTGATCGGGCTCGAGACTCTCGCCGAACAGATGCGCGCATTCACCGGGCTGACGCTCGCCGAGCAGCGCGAGATGCTCGCGCAGGACATGGTGCAGACGCCCGCGCAGAACGCCGACGACATCAAGGCGCTGCATCGACTGTGGCGAATTGGCGACGCCGATGCGATCGCCGCGTGGGCCGTCGCGAAGAGCGAGCGGCTCGCGCGTTCGAAGGCGTTGTCGGCGTCGCTCGACAACAAGATCGTGTACGAGCGCAACCGGCGCTTCGTTGCACGGATGACGGCAATCGCCGCGCCGAACCGGCCGTTGTTCGTCGCGATCGGCGCGCTGCATCTGGGCGGCTCGCGCGGCGTGCTCGAATTGTTGCGCCAGCAAGGATACCGGGTCGACGCGAACTGATCGCGCCCGGCTGTCCGCACCGATCTTCCCCTGTTTGATCGACGTCGCGCGCCCCGCGCGAGGCGCTTGCGCGCGGGGCGTCGGTCGATAAGGAAAACCCTCGAATCATCGGAAAATAGCGTTTAAAACGATTGACATCCCGATCGGCCGATATCTATTCTTCATCCCACAAGTTGAAAAAATGAAAAGAATAGATAAGTTCTACGGGGTAGCAGAAATAAAGCGCGGGGTGAGCGTCGCCGGCACGTGAAGCACGTGCCGGCCGCGGAGAGTCTGCATGCACGGCGGGGCCAATCGTCGTCGAACAACATAGGCATGCAGGTCGACTTGCACATAAGCGACGTTCCGTCGTCTGACCGGGGAAGGCAGTGATCGGGCGGCGGCGGACGTTTTTTAATCCGGAATATTTTTCCGGTCACCGTCGAAAGACGGTTTCGGGGGATGAATCGACAGACGGCGAAGCCGCAGCGATTGCATCAACGTAAAAGCGCCACGAGGGCGCTTTTTTCTTTGGTGCGATGAAAACGTGCGGTGAGCGGGCAACGTCGCGAATGCGTCGAGTGCGTCGAACGGGCAGTTACGCGCCTTCGTCGGCCTGCACCGCTCCGGGCGCCACCACGTCGACGCCGGCGGCCTCGAGCGCCGCGCGGATCCGCTTCGCGAACGCCAGCGCATGCGGCCCGTCGCCATGCAGGCAGACGGTCTGCGCATTGAGCGGCACCCATTCGCCGCTCAGCGCGCGCACCTGCCGGTTGCGCACCATGTCGAGCGTGCGCGCGAGCACCGCATCCTCATCGTCGATCAACGCGCCGGGCTGGCTGCGCGGCACCAGCGAGCCGTCCGCGCGGTAGCCCCGATCGGCGAACACTTCCTCCACCGCGGCGAGCCCCGCATGCCGCGCGGCCGCGACGAATACGCTGTTCGCGAGTCCGAACACCGCGAGCGACGGATCGAAGTCGTGGATCGCGGACACCACCGCGTCGGCGATCAGCGGGTCGCGCGCGGCCTGGTTGTACAGCGCGCCGTGCGGTTTCACGTGCGCGATGCGCCCGCCCTCGGCCTGCGCGATCGCCGACAGCGCGCCGAGCTGGTACAGCACGCCCGCATAGATGTCGCCGGCCGGCAGCTGCATTTCCTTGCGGCCGAAATTCTCCGGATCGTGAAAGCTCGGGTGCGCGCCGATCGACACGCCTTTCTGCACGGCCCAGCGCACGCAGTCGCGCATCGCATTCGCGCCGCCTGCATGCCAGCCGCATGCGATGTTCGCCGACGTGACGAGGTCGAGCAGCGCCTCGTCCGATCCGCATCCTTCGCCGAGATCGGCATTCAGATCGATTTCCATATGTTCCTCGTCCACTGGTTGCGTGGCGCGTCTTTCGTTACCGCTTCCGCCATTGTCACGCCGCGCGCGATTGCGCGCGGCGGCGCGCTTCCTCGCGCATCTCGATCGCGACGTCGATCTGGCGCAGGTACGCCCGTTCCGCGACGAGGGCGGCGCGCGCGGCGTCGGGCGTCGTGCGCACGAAGCGGATCGGCAGGTTGAGCCGCGCCTGCGCGAGCTTCCACAGGTCGGCGCGGATCACCGTGCCGATCTTCGGGTACCCGCCGGTGGTCTGCGCGTCGTGCATCAGCACGATCGGCTGGCCGTTCGGCGGCACCTGGATCGTGCCCGGCAGCACCGCGTGCGACAGCAGCTCGGCCGGCCGCTCGCGCACCAGCTCGGCGCCGGCGAGGCGATAGCCCATCCGGTTGCTGTTCGCGGTGACGAGCCATTCCTCGTCCCAGAACGCTTGCTGCGAATCGGCCGCGAACGACGCGTAGTCCGGGCCCGGCAGCACGCGCACGGGCATCGCCCACGGCGCATGCGCGGGGCGGTGACGGCGCGGCGGCTCGTCGACGCGCACGAACGCGCACCACGCCGGCGCCTTCACGCCGAATTCGGGCGCGTCGGCCGCGAGGCAGCCGGCGCCGGCCGGCGGCGCGCCGACCGGCAGCCGGTCGCCGTCGCGCAGCGTGCGACCGCCGAGGCCGCCGAAGCGCGACGCGAGATCGGTGCTGCGCGAGCCGAGCATCGGCAGCACGTCGATGCCGCCCGCGATGCACAGGTAGCCGCGCATCCCGCGTTTCGCGGCCGGCAGCACGAGCGTCTGGCCGGCGTCGACCGGCAGGCTCCACCACGAATACACGGGCTTGCCGTCGAGCGTCGCGCCGAACTCGGTGCCGGTGATCGCGATGCGCGTGGCGCGCGTGAAGCGGAACGTGGCGGGGCCGATCGTGATTTCGACGGCCGCCGCGTCGGGGCGGTTGCCGACGAGCCGGTTGCCGACTTCGAGCGCGAGGCCGTCGAGCGCGCCGCCTTGCGCGACGCCGAGATGGCGCGTGCCGCGGCGCCCGAGATCCTGCACGGTCGACAGCGGGCCGGCCCGCACGACCTCGACGGTGCCCGGTGCGTTGCTCTGGGTCATCGTGCGTCGACTCCCGCAATGGTGAAGCGTACGCGGTCGCCGGGCAGCAGCAGCGTCGGCTGCGGCCGCGCCGGATCGAACAGCCGCTGCGACGTGTGGCCGATCAGCTGCCAGCCGCCGGGCGACGTGGCCGGGTAGATGCCCGTCTGCGCGCCGCCGATGCCGACCGAGCCGGCCGGCACCTCGAGGCGCGGCGCCGCGCGGCGCGGCGTATGCAGCGACGCGTCGAGGCCGCCCAGATACGCGAAGCCCGGCTGGAATCCGACGAAGAACACGACGTAGGCGCCGGCCGCGTGGCGTGCGACGACCTCGTCGGCCGACAGCCCCGTGTGCGCTGCGACGGCGGCCAGGTCGGGGCCGGCGGCCCCGCCGTACTCGACCGGGATTTCGACCTCGCGGCCGTCCGCGTGCTCGACGTCGGCCGTCTCCCACGCGTCGCGCAGCGCGGGCGTGAGCGAGTCGGCCGTCGCGGCGAGCGGGTCGAACACGATGGTCAGGTTGTTCATGCCGGGGACGACGTCGATCACGTCGGGCCACGCGCGCGCGGCCGCGGCCACGGCCCAGACGCGGCGCTGGCAATCGAGCGTGGCGGGCGGCGGCACCTCGCAGACGAGGGCGGCATCGCCGAGCGGATAAATGCGGGGTGGCGTCATCGGACTGGCACGGTTCGGACGGCAATGTTAGCGCACATTGTCAATAAAATATCGACAACTTCTCAATAAGCGTTTTCGCCTAGCTCGTAGGCCGGGGCTTCTGGCGTACACTCGGGCACATCCTGTCATCCGGCTTGCGCCGCCTTTCCATGAAGCGTCCTGCGACCAAGATCGTGTCATCCGAACACCTCGTTTCCGATTCGAGCGCGGAGCTGTCGGAACTCGAATACGGGCTCATCATGGCCGGCAACGCGTTCAACCGCTGGATGGTGCGCTGCATGTCGGCGGCGGGCGCGAAGGACATGACGGCGGTCGAGGTCTCGCTGCTGCATCACGTCAGCCATCGCGAACGCAAGAAGAAGCTCGCCGACATCTGCTTCGTGCTCAATATCGAGGATACGCACGTCGCGACCTATGCGCTGAAAAAACTGATCGCCCGCGGCTATGTGAAAAGCGAGAAGAGCGGCAAGGAAGTGTTCTTCTTCGCGACCGACGCGGGCCGCGAGCTGTGCCTGAAGTACCGCGAGGTGCGCGAGCATTGCCTGATCGAGACGCTGAAGGACAGCGGCCTCACCAACGCGCAGATCGGAGACGCGGCGCAGTTGCTGCGCCACGCGTCGGGCCTCTACGACACGGCCGCGCGCGCGGCGGCGTCGCTGTAACCGAGCGCGGAAACGGTCGGTCGCCGCGACGCGCTCACGGCAAGCCGCGACGATCGCGGCGCCGCGCGCGCCATCATCCGGCGGCCGGGTAAAGCGCACCGTCGGTGACGATCCAGCGCAGCGCGAGATCGTGCGCCTCGGCCGGCAGCGCATCGACGCGGCACGCTTCGTACGCGATGCCGACCGTCACGGGCAGCGTGTCGCCCGGCCAGGCGGCGAGCGTGCGATCGTAGTAGCCGCCGCCGTAGCCGAGCCGGTAGCGCTGCGGATCGAATCCCACGCACGGAATCAGCAAAAGATCGGGCACGACGACGATTCCCGACGCCGGTTCGGGAATCCGGTGATGGCCTTCGCGCATCGGCGTGTGCGCGTCCCACGCGCGGAACGCGAGCGGCGTGTGACGCTCGCCGATCACCGGCAGCGCGGCGCACCGGCCGGGCCCCGCCGCGCACCATGCGAGCACCGCGTCGCGCGCATCGAATTCGCCCGGCAGCGGCCAGTAGAACCCGACCGTGCGCGGCGCCAGACGGTCGAGCAGCGTGCGCAGCCGCGCATCGAGCGCGGCGTTCGCGGCGGGTTGCGACGCGGCGTCGCGACGGGCGCCGGACAGCGTTTTGCGCAGCGCAACCTTCGGGTTCGGCACAGGGTTGCGTGCTATGCTTTCGGTCACTTCGTGCTCCATTCAAAACGATGTCGAACAGCCTTTTCCGAGTATATCGCGCGGTCGCGCTCGCGCTTTCGGCCGCCGCGCTCGTCGCCGGCACGGCCGCATGCGCCGCACCGAACGACGACACGCTCGCCGGGGACGACCAGATCTTCGTGCAGCTTCGCGAAGCCGCACGCCGCAACGACGCCGCGAAGGCCGCGCAGCTCGCGTCGATGATCCCGAACTATCCGGTGCCGTCCTACGTCGAGTATTTCCAGATCAAGCCGCAGTTGTTCGATTCGACGGGCCGCGCGCGCGTCGATGCGCCGGACGCGCCCGTGCAGTCGTTCCTGCAGCGCTACGACGGCCAGGCGATCGCCGATCGCCTGCGCAACGACTACCTGCTCGTGCTCGGCGCGCGCCACGACTGGCGCAATTTCGACGACCAGTACAAGCGCTTCGTGCTCGACGACGACACGCAGGTCAAGTGCTACGCGCTCGAGTCGCGCGCGGCGCGCAACGAGAACGTCGCCGACGCGGCGCGCGCGCTGCTCGTCGAGCCGAAGAACTACGGCGATGCGTGCGTCGACCTGATCACCGCGCTCACCGTCAACCAGCAGTTCACGAGCGACGACGTGTGGCAGCAGGCGCGCCTCGCGTACGAGCAGAACTACACGACGCTCGGCGGCAAGATCGTCGACGCGCTCGGCCCGCGCCCCGTCGGCTTCGACCAGGCGACGAGCGCGCCGCCGCTGTACCTCGCGCGCGGCGTCGGGGCTGACGCCGCATCGCATCAGATCGCGCTGATCGCGCTCAGCCGCATGGCGCGCAACGATCCGGACGCCGCCGCCGGGATGCTGACGACGGTCGCGCCGTCGCTGACCAAGCAGGAGCAGGCGATCGCGTGGGGCGCGATCGGCTACCAGGGCGCGATCAAGCGCTCGCCGATGGCGTCGGTCTGGTATGCGAAATCGGCGAACGCGCCGCTGTCGAATCCCGGCTACGAATGGCGCACGCGCGCCGCGCTGCTCGCCGGCAACTGGCCGATGGTGCGCTGGTCGATCGAGCAGATGCCGCCGTCGCTGCGCAACGACCCGGCGTGGATCTACTGGCATGCGCGCGCGCTCAAGCAGAGCGGCGACACGCTGCAGGCGAACCAGGAATTCGAGCAGGTCGCCGGCCAGTTCAACTTCTACGGGCAGTTGGCCGGCGAAGAGCTCGGCCAGCGCACGACGATTCCGCCGCGCACGAAGGTGAGCGACGCCGAGGTCGACGCGATGGGCAAGATTCCGGGCTTCGCGCTCGCGCAACGCTTCTACGCGCTGAACCTGCGCCTCGAAGGCAATCGCGAATGGAACTGGCCGCTGCGCGGGATGACCGATCGCCAACTGCTCGCGGCCGCCGAATACGGCAAGCGCGTCGAACTGCTCGACCGCACGGTCAACACGGCCGACCGCACGAAAGCCGAGCACGATTTCACGCTGCGCTATCCGTCGCCGTACCGCACGACCGTCGAGCGCTACGCGCAATCGACGGGACTCGACGTCGAATGGGCGTACGGGCTGATCCGCCAGGAATCGCGCTTCATCATCAGCGCGCGTTCGTCGGTGGGCGCGGGCGGCCTGATGCAGCTGATGCCGGCGACGGCCCAGATGGTCGCGAAGAAGCTCGGCATGGGCACGATCTCGCGTGCGCAGATGCACGATATCGACACCAACATCCAGCTCGGCACCTGGTATCTCGCGGACATCTACAACAACTTCGACAGCTCGCCGGTGCTCGCCACGGCCGGCTACAACGCGGGCCCGGGGCGGCCGCGCCAGTGGCGCCAGGTGTTGACGCAGCCGGTCGAAGGCGCGATCTTCGCGGAGACGATTCCGTTCAACGAGACGCGCGACTACGTGAAGAACGTGCTGTCGAACACCGTCTACTACGCGGCGCTCTTCGAGGGCAAACCGCAGTCGTTGAAGAAACGTCTAGGCATGATCTCGCCCTGATACGCAATCTTCACACTGCCGCGCGAGACGCGGCAGTGTTCTTTTTAGGACTCGAACAATGGATCGCCAGACCGTCGCGCTGCTGGGCGGCACCGGCTTCATCGGCAGCCGGCTCGTCAATGCGCTGATCGACGCCGGCAAGCAGGTGCGGATCGGCACGCGGCGGCGCGACCACGCGCGCCACCTGCAGATGCTGCCGGTCGACATCGTCGAACTCGATGCGCTCGACACGCGCACGCTCGCGCGCTTCGTCGCCGGCGCGCACGCGGCGATCAACCTGATCGGCGTGCTGCACGGCGGCCGGGGCACGCCGTACGGGCCCGGCTTCGAGCGCGCGCACGTTGCGCTGCCGGCCGCGCTGGCGACCGCCTGCACCGAGGTCGGCGTGCAGCGCCTGCTGCACATGAGCGCGCTCGGCGCCGATTCGCACGGCGCGAGCATGTACCAGCGCTCGAAGGGCGACGGCGAAGCCGCGCTGCATGCGGTCGCGGCCACCGATTCGCTCGCGCTGACGATCTTCCGGCCGTCGGTCGTGTTCGGCCCGGGCGACGCCTTCCTCAATACGTTCGCGAAACTGCAGCGCACGGTCCCCGTGTTGCCGCTCGCGATGCCCGACGCGCGTTTCCAGCCGGTGTTCGTCGGCGACGTCGTGCGCGCGTTCGTCAACACGCTCGATCTCGCGGGTGCGCACGGCAAGACCTACGAACTCGGCGGCCCGACCGTCTACACGCTCGAGCAACTGGTGCGCTACTGCGGCACGCTGGTCGGCCGGCAGGCACGCATCGTGCGGCTGCCCGACGCGCTTGCGCGGCTGCAGGCGAGCGTGTTCGAATGCCTGCCGGGGGAGCCGGTGCTCACGCGCGACAATCTCGCGACGATGTCGGTGCCGAACGTGCTGTCGGGGCCGCTCGCGCCGGAACTCGGGCTCTCGCCCGCGAGTCTCGAAAGCATTGCGCCCGCGTATCTCGGCGAAGCGCCGACGCGCTCGCGGTTCGACTGGTTCCGCTCGCGTCGCTAATACCCGCGGGGCGCCGCCGGTCGGCGCCTTTCGTTTCCTGTTTCGCATTTTTCGGAACCCCGTCATGAAGCTCGTCATTGGAGACAAGAACTACTCGTCGTGGTCGATGCGGCCGTGGCTGCTGCTCGCGCATTTCGGCATCCCGTTCGACGAGATCGTGGTCGAACTGCGCCGCGACGACACGGCCGCGCGCATCCGCGAATACTCGCCGACCGGCAAGGTGCCGTGTCTGGTCGACGATCACGGCGCGGCGATCTGGGATTCGCTCGCGATCGCCGAGACGCTCGCCGAGCGCTATCCGCAATTCCCGATGTGGCCGGCCGACCCGCTCGCGCGTGCGCATGCGCGCTGCGTGTCCGCCGAGATGCATTCGGGCTTCATGGCGCTGCGCACGCAGATGGGCATGAGCATCCGCGCGTCGATGCCGGGGCGCGGCGCGACGCCCGACGCGCTCGCCGACGTCGCGCGCATCGACGCGCTGTGGAGCGAATGCATCGAGGCGTCGGGCGGGCCGTTCCTGTTCGGCGAATTCGGGATCGCCGATGCGATGTATGCGCCCGTCGTGATGCGCTTCAACACGTATGCGCCGGCGCTGTCGCCGGAGGCGGCCGGCTATGCGGCGCGCGTGACGGCGCTGCCGGCGGTGCAGCGGTGGATCGATGCCGCGCGCCGCGAAACCAACGTGATCGCCGAATACGAACCGCAGCCATGAACATCTACGCAGTAGGCGGAGCAATCCGCGACGAATTGCTCGGCGTGCCGGTGCAGGATCGCGACTACGTGGTGGTCGGCGCGACGCCCGAGCAGATGACCGCGCAGGGCTTCCGGCCGGTCGGCAAGGATTTCCCGGTGTTCCTGCATCCGCAGACGCAGGAGGAATACGCGCTCGCGCGCACCGAGCGCAAGACGGCGGCCGGCTATCACGGCTTCCGGTTCCATTACGCGCCGGATGTGACGCTCGACGAGGATCTCGCGCGGCGCGACCTGACGATCAACGCGATGGCGCGCGAGGTGAGCCCGGAAGGCGCGCTGGTCGGCCCGGTGATCGATCCGTTCGACGGGCAGGCCGACCTGCGCGCGCGCGTGTTCCGGCACGTGAGCGACGCGTTCGTCGAGGATCCGGTGCGGATCCTGCGCATCGCGCGCTTCGCCGCACGGTTCGCGGATTTCACGGTCGCCGACGAAACGCTCGCGCTGATGCGGCGGATGGTCGACGCGGGCGAGGTCGACGCGCTCGTGCCCGAGCGCGTGTGGCAGGAAATCGCGCGCGGGCTGATGGAGGCGAAGCCGTCGCGGATGTTCGCGGTGCTGCGCGACTGCGGCGCGCTCGCGCGCATCCTGCCGGAGGTCGACGCGCTGTGGGGCGTGCCGCAGCGCGCCGATTACCACCCGGAAGTCGATACCGGCGTGCACGTGATGATGGTCGTCGACTACGCGGCGAAGCAGGGCTATTCGCTGGCGGTGCGCTTCGCGGCGCTCACGCACGATCTCGGCAAGGGCACGACGCCCGCGGACGTGCTGCCGCGCCACGTCGGCCACGAAAGCCGCAGCGTCGAGCTGCTCAAGCCGTTGTGCGAGCGGCTGCGCGTGCCGAACGAATGCCGCGATCTCGCGCTGGTGGTCGCGCGCGAGCACGGCAACCTGCATCGCGTAATGGAGATGGGCGCGGCCGCGCTGGTGCGGCTCTTCGAGCGCAGCGACGCGCTGCGCAAGCCGGCGCGCTTCGCCGAGTTGCTGCAGGCGTGCGAATCGGACGCGCGCGGCCGGCTCGGGCTCGATGCGCAGCCGTATCCGCAGGCCGAGCGGCTGCGCGTCGCGCTCGCGGCCGCGCGCAGCGTCGATGCCGGCGCGATCGCGCGTGGCATCGGCAGCGACACGGAGAAGATCAAGGAAGCCGTGCATCGCGCGCGGATCCAGGCCGTCGCGCAGGCGCTCGCGATCGGCGAGTAGTCGACGAATAGTCGGCGAGTAATCGGCGCGGAACCGGGCGCGCGGCATGTGCGCCCGTCGGCCGTTACGGTTTCTTCCTGCGCGCCGGCGTCGCGGCCGCCGGGCGTTTGCCGGCGGCGGCGCGCGGCTTCGCCGAACCCTTCTTGTCGGCTGCGTCAACCTTGGACGGCCGCGCCGCGGCGGCGTCGCGAACATCCCGTCTGGGCGTCGGCGCACGGCGGCTCACGCGCGGCTCGGCGGGCTTCGACTGCCGGATTTCCGTCGTCGCGGACGCGAATTCCGCCGAACTGTCGTCGAACAGCGGCAGCGTGCTGACGGTGATCAGCTCGACCGGCCCGTCGCCGACATTGGCCACGCGATGCCGCTTGCGCGCGTCGAAGTGCAGCGAGTCGCCGGGCCCCAGCGGGTAATTCTTCCTGCCGACCGTGTAGCAGACGCGGCCGGCCAGCACGTACACGAATTCGTCGCCGCCGTGCGCGACCCATTCCGACCGGTAGCCTTCCATCATCTGCACTTTCAGCGCGTTGATCTGGCTGCCGTCGAACGTGGTGGACAGCCGTTCGTACCATTGCGACGCGGCGTCGAGCGCGTACGGCTTGCGGCTGCCCTCGTGCGAATCGGGCTGCGGCTGGCGAGGCTGCTCGATCAGCGTGCCGAGCGGCACGCCCAGCGCCTTCGCGACGTTGACGAGCGACGACAGCGAGATGCCCGTCAGATGACGCTCGACCTGCGACAGGAACCCGACCGACAGTTTCGCTTCGGTCGCGACTTCCAGCAGCGTCTTCTTCGCTTCCCGGCGCAGGCGGCGAATGCGCTGGCCGATACGCATGAGGTCTGAATCCATGAATCTCTTTCGTGGCAACGAGTCGGGGCGCGGGCACGGCGGCGGTGCGCTCGCCGGGGCGGAGGCCGGCGCATTGTACCGCGCAGCATCGCCGGGTGAATTGGCGCTGTGCCGGGATCCGCAGGCCGTGCGCCGATTTTAGTCCTACGAAAATTTTGGCTTGACCTCGATTTCGGCCTGCTCTAGATTCTGTCGCGCATCAAACAAAGTTAAGTGAGACGAAAATTTGCCGAGAGCGGCCGCTGGAACCGCGGCGCGGTCCGGCCGCGCGTCGCGCCATGCGCGAGCTGCGCCGCGGCGACGTGTCGTGTCAGGCAGCAGCGCTGCCGCGACGCGCCGCTAGCCGCGGACAACAATGAATAACGGGCATCCGATGATCGACCGACTGAAATACAGCTTCTCCGGCCTTCCCTCGTACGACGCGTCCGTCGCCGAGACCCAGGCCGGCCTGTCGCGCCTGCTCGATGCCGCGCGACTCGACGCGGTGGTGATCACGTCGCAGGACGAGTACGTGACCGAGTACCTGCCGCGCAGCAACAACCCGCGCTACGCGGTGTCGGGCTTCGACGGCTCGGCCGGCTGCGGGATCTTCCTGAGCGCGGCGACCGCGCAGGCGCTTGGCGTGCCGCCGTTCGTGCTGTTCGTCGACGGCCGCTATCACTTCCAGGCCGACGAGCAGTGCGATCCGGCGCGCGTGCGCGTCGAGAAGCTCGGCATCGACGTGACGATCTGGCAGGCGATGGCCGACTGGCTGGTCGCGCACGCGAGCCGGCTCGCGCGGGTCGGCTACGACGCACGGCGGATCAGCGTCGCGCAGCGCAACCGGCTGTTCGAGCAGACGCAGGCCGCGACGCTCGACTGGACGAGCCTCGCCGATCGCGAAATCGACCAGGCGATCGCGCTGCCGGGCTGGAACGTCGAGCGGCCGATCTTCGAGATTCCCGCCACGATGACCGGCCTGAGCGTCGCGCAGAACCTCGACACGCTGAACCGCCGGCTCGCCGCGCATACCGGCGCGGCCGACGGCAAGACCGCGTTCTTCACCTGCGCGTCGGACGATCTCGCGTATCTGCTGAACAGCCGCGGCTATCACATCCCGAATGCGTCGTCGCACCTCGGCTTCCTGTTCGCGATCGGCGCTCAGGTGGCGTTGTTCTTGCCGGAAGGCTGCGACCGCTGCGAGGTCGCGCTCGATTCGTATCCGGCGCTGCACGTGATCCGGCGCGACGTCGCGGCGCTCGAGCGCTTTCTCGCGCAGTTCGCGGTCGAGCACGTGTGCTACGGCTTCGAATCGGTGAACTGCGCGCTCGTCGACGCGGTGAACCGCGTGTGGCCGCACGCGCGGCATGCCGATTTCAACCCGGTCGAGGCGATGCGGGCGAGCAAGACGCCGGCGGTGCTCGACCAGTTCCGCGACGCGTTCGCGCGCAGCGCCGCGGCGATCGCCGAGACGATGCGCTGGGCAAAGACCGGCGAGCCGGGCGTGCGCCACACCGAGTACGACCTCGCGCGCACGATCAACGACGCATACGGCGCCCGTTCGGCGGTCGCGCTGTCGTTTCCGTCGATCGCGGCGAACGGCGCGAACAGCGCGTTCGCGCATTACACGGCGGCGAGCGCCGACGTCGAGCTGACCGAAGGCGAACTCGTGCTGCTCGACAGCGGCGCGTACTACGAAGCCGGCTTCGCGACGGACTGCACGCGCGTCGTGCTGCGTCGCACGCGGCCGGACACGGTCGCGCAGCCGTGGCAGCGCGAGATCTACACGGTCGCGCTGAAGGCTTGCATCAAGGGGCTCGTCACGCGCTTTCCGGCGAGCGCGACAGGCGGCGACGTCGATGCGCTGGTGCGGCAGGTGTGTCGCGATCACGGCCATGATTTTGGCCACGGCACCGGGCACGGCGTCGGGATTCACGTGCACGAGGGCGGCGTGCGGTTCGCGCCGGGCGCGCGTTACGGGCTGGTGCCGAATGCGGTGATTTCGGTCGAGCCGGGCATCTATCTGCCGGGCAAGGGCGGCGTGCGGATCGAGAACATCGTGATCGTGCGGCCCGACGACGCGCAGCCCGGCACCGTGACGTTCGAGAACATCGTGACGGTCGGCTACGACTGGGACCTGATCGATCTGGATCTGCTGGACGACGCCGAGCGTGCGTACCTGCGCGACTACGAGCGGCGGTGCGTGGAAAGCGGCACGCAGGTCACCGCGTGTCCGCTGCTGTAACGAAGGGAAGGGACAGGCGCGGCTGCAGGGCGGCCGCGCGGTGCGACGTCGGCCGGTCAGCGCGCGAGCGCCGACACGCGTCCGTCGGGGCCGTACACGCCGGACGGCGCGGGCGCCGAGCGCAGCACCGCGAGCGCGCGCTCGTTGTAGTCCATCCGGATCCGGATCAGCATCCCGTTGTTCGCATTGGCCTGGCGCGCGCGTTCGGCGGCCTGTTGCAGCAGTTGCCAGCGGCCCGCGAGGCGCGCATCGCGCTCGGCCGCCTGGTCCATGCCTTTCTTGCCGGCCGGAAAGCCGAGCGCGGAAAGCTGCGTGTCGCGCGTGCGTTCGAGCTGCGCGAGCCGGTCGATCAGTTCGCTTTTCTTCTCGACGATGCCGGGCAGCATCTCGAGCGGCTCGGCCGTCGTCAGCGCCTTTTCCTCGTAGACGAGCAGGGACGCGAACGCCTCGATCGTCGCGTGTTCGTCGTTGACCGTGGCCAGCAGCTCTTCTCTCATCGCGTCATGCTCGTCACGCCGGTGCGTGCGGTGTCGCGCGCGCCGGCAAACCGGGTGACCCGGCCACGAGGCCGGGGCTTAGCTGCCCTGCGGGCGCTGCTGCTGCAGCAGTTCGCGGGCGGTGTTCAATACGCCGTCGGCAATCTTGTTCGCGTCGATCGTCAGCGTGCCGTCGTTCAGCGCGTCCTTGATCGACTGGACCAGACCCGTGTCGATATCGGCGTCGCCCGACGCGGATACCGAACGCAGCTGGCCGGACAGACCCGACAGGTTGACGTTCGTGTCGCTGCCGCTCGATCCTGCATCGGCTGCCTGTGCGGACGACTGGGCCGTGCCGGACGGCGCACGGGCCGCGCCGGTGCCGGTCGGCGCGAGGGGGCTCGGTTTCGGAGTGGAATCGATCTTCACGATGGGTTTCCTGTACGGTTTGACCCAGATAACGGCCGGGTCGGCCCGAACTTTAGCATCGCGAGCCCGAAATGCCCCGAATAAACAATTCTTTACATTTTTGCGGCAGATCCGTTCCTACAGCGGAATTTCGACGGTGCCGGCGTCCTTGACGATCGCCGTGACGATCTGCCCGGCCGCCATCCGCACGCGTACCGACTGGCCCGGCGCCGCATTCGCGAGCACGCTGCCCTCGGCCGAAATCGTGAAGCCGGGGCCGGCCGCGACGACCCGCACCGTCTGGCCGGCCGACACCGACGCCGCGCTCTTCAGCATGTCCTGCCGCAGCGGTAGCCCGGCCGAGATGCGCGCGAGCGCGGTCGCGCCGACGGCCTGCGCGGGATCGGTGATCACCGCGAGCGGCAGCACCGTCAGGTCGCCGTCGCGCGCGACCAGGTCGGCCGCGGAGAGCGGCTCGCCGGGCGCGATCTGCCGCGCGGCGACGTAATAGGTGGCCTGCACGGCGACCTTCGCCTGCAGGTAGACGGTCCACGGCCGCTCGCCCGCGCAGCGCACGCCGACCGTCGTGCGGCCCCACAGGCGCGCGCCGGTCGGCAAGAACGGCTCGAGCGTCGTGCATGCGGCGAGCCCGCGCGGAAAGGCGGTCGTGACCGTCGCGGTGGTCTTGCCGGGCAGGCCGGCGATCTGCTGCTGCAGGAACGCGAGCGCCGCGCGCCGGATCGTTTCGGGGTCTTGCTGGCCGGGCGGCGTCGCGGGCTGGGCCGTAGCGGCGGCCGGAGCCGGGGCCGGGTTGGCGGAAGCGGCCGAGGTGCGCGCTGCCGCTGCGGCCGACGCGGCACGGGCTGCCGCGAGGCGCGCCGAAGCTGCCGATTGCGGCGCCGGCCGCGCGAAAGCCGATGCAGGCTCGGCCGTGCCGGCGACGACCGTCGCGATGGCGGCGGGGTCCGCCGCGCGCGGCGTCGTGCCGTATCCGGCGTTCGCGCGGGCGGCTGCATAGACGGGGAGCGGCGCAGGGGCCTGCACAGCGGCCGGCGGCGGGACGCTCGTCACGACCATCTGGCCGGCCGGTTGTGCCGCGTAGCCATCTCCGGTCGCGGCGCTCGCCGCGCCAGCCGCGCGCCGTCCGCCCGAAGCCGACGCCGAAGCGATCCCCGCATTCCCGCCGAACTGCCCGCCGCTCGCTGCATTGGCGTGCGCGAGCGCGGTTTCGGCCGTCTCGCCGCGCCCGGGAATCACGATCATCCCGTCATCGGCGTGCACGGCGGGCGCGGCGATCCACAGCGCCGCGGCGAGCGCGAACGCACGCCGGGCGTGCGTGAGCCGCCCGTTCCTGCCGCGAAGTGCGCCGCCCGTCATCGCCATGCCTCCGATCCGTTGATCCGCTTCGCATTCTAGGGAGCCGGGGCGTCGCGCAAACGATGAATAGAGGGGGCCTTTGCCGCGTTATTCGCCCGATTGCCGGTTGCGTCCCGCGCCTACCATCGCTGTCATGGAAAAAAGCCTCTCGGGTCGCCATCCGGTGCGAGGGGCGTGCAGCGCTTCATACGGAGAGACGCACACATGCTGGACAAACTCGATGCGGAATTCGCGTTCGGCCGACAGGCGCTCGACGTGCGCGCCTATCGGCAGGAACTGCTGTCGTCGAACATCGCGAACGCCGACACGCCCGGCTACCAGGCCCGCGACGTCGATTTCGCGTCGACGCTCGCGCGCTCGCTGAAGCAGACGGGCGGCGGGCTCGCGCCCAGCAACGCCGCGCAACTGCCGATGGCGCAGCCGGCCGGCGTGACGAGCGGCATGTCGATGGTGTCGACGGCGGCGGGCCACATGGCCGGCACCGCGAAGCTGATCCCGACCGGCGGCCCGTCGGACGACTACGGCCGCGCGCAATACCGGATGCCGCTGCAGCCGTCGCTCGACGGCAACACGGTCGATCTCGACGTCGAGCGCGTGCAGTTCGCGAACAACGCGCTGCACTACGAAACCGGGATGACCGTGATGACCCAGCAGATCAAGGCGATGCTCGCCGCGATCACGACGAACTCGTAACGAACTCGTAAGCGCCGGCCGCTTCCGAATCCGGCACCCAGCACAAGGAGCCTCCATGCCTTCGTTGATGAACATCTTCGGCGTCGCCGGTTCGGCGCTGTCCGCGCAATCGCAGCGCCTGAACGTGACCGCGTCGAACCTCGCGAATGCCGACAGCGCGACCGGCCCCGACGGCAAGCCGTACAAGGCCAAGCAGGTCGTGTTCGCGACCGATCCGATCGGCGGCGCGCGCAGCGCGTCCGGCCAGGGCGTGGGCGGCGTGCGCGTGACCAAGGTGATGGACGACCCGTCGCCGATGAAATCGACCTACGACCCGGCGAACCCGTCCGCCGACGCGAACGGCTACGTGCAGATGCCGAACGTCGACCCGGTGCAGGAGATGGTGAACATGATCTCGGCGTCGCGCTCGTACCAGGCCAACGTCGAGACGCTGAACACCGCGAAGACGCTGATGCTCAAGACGCTGACGATCGGCTCGTAAGCCGCGCGCCGCCCGACCTTTTCCTACCGAGACCCGGACCGACAGTTCCGACAGAAGGCCACCCAGGATGACTTCCTCCAACACGACGATCGGCGGCAACGGCACCAACGTGTCGACGCTGCCGACCGACACGATGAACACCAACAACGTGTCGTCGACCAACGGCACGTCGGCGAGCGACCTGCAGGCGACGTTCCTGAAGCTGCTCGTCACGCAGCTGCAGAACCAGGATCCGACCAGCCCGGTGGACAGCTCGCAGATGACGTCGCAGCTCGCGCAGATCAACACGGTGAGCGGCATCGCGCAGCTGAACACGTCGCTCACGTCGCTGTCGACGCAGCTCGCGGCCGGCCAGCAGACGCAGGCCGCGCTGCTGATCGGCACCAACGTGCTCGCGCCGGGCAACAGCGTCGGCGTGAAGAGCGGCGCGGCGTCGCCGTTCGGCGTGTCGCTCGCGAGCGACGTGTCGAACCTGACGATCACCGTGAAGGACAAGACGGGCGCCGTCGTCAACACGATCAACGCGGGCAAGCAGTCGGCCGGCACCGTGCCGTTCAACTGGACGCCGACGGACGCGGCCGGCAACGCGCTGCCCGACGGCGTCTACACCGTGAGCGCGCAGTACACGGGCAGCGACGGCAAGACGTATGCGCCGACCGTGCTCGCGGCCGCGACGGTGCAGAGCGTGATCAAGCAGGCGGACGGCACGGCGGGGCTCGTGCTGTCGAACGGCACGACGGTGGGGCTCACCCAGGTTGCGTCGATCTTCCCGAACACGAAGTCGTCCTCGACCGGCGACACCACCACCAACTGATCGAGTTTTCTCGTCACGGAGAGCGAAATGGGTTATCAACAGGGTCTGAGCGGCCTCGCCGGCGCATCGAACGCGCTGGACGTGATCGGCAACAACATCGCGAACGCGAACACGGTCGGCTTCAAGTCGAGCACCGCGCAGTTCGCCGACATGTACGCGAACTCGGTCGCGACGTCGGTCAACACGCAGATCGGCATCGGCACGTCGCTGAACTCGGTGCAGCAGAACTTCGGGCAGGGCACGATCAATACGACGAACTCGTCGCTCGACGTCGCGATCAACGGCAACGGCTTCTTCCAGATGTCGAACAACGGCGTGACGACGTACTCGCGCGACGGCACGTTCCAGCGCGACAAGAACGGCTTCATCGTCGACGCGCAGGGCCGTAACCTGATGGGCTACGCGGCCAACGCGGGCGGCGTGATCAACACCGCGCAGACCGTGCCGCTGCAGGCGCCGACCAACAACATCGCGCCGACCGCGACGACCAAGATCACCGGCCAGTTCAACCTGAACTCGCAGGACACGGTGCCGACCAAGACGCCGTTCAGCGCGACCGACAACACGACGTACAACTACTCGACCGCGATCCAGGTGTACGACTCGCTCGGCGGCTCGCAGGCGGTCAACATGTACTTCGTGAAGTCGGCGGCCGGCACGTGGGAAGCGTACGCGGGCGTCCAGGGCGGCGCGACGACCGATCTCGGCACGATCACGTTCGATACGTCGGGCGCGATCAAGAGCACGACGACCGGCACGCCGGCCGCGCCGACCGCGTCGCTCGGCCAGTTCCAGTTCACCGTGCCGAACACCGACGGCTCGGCGACGCCGCAGGCGCTGACGCTGGACCTGACCGGCACGACGCAGTACGGCGGCAAGGACGGCGTGAACAATCTCGCGCAGGACGGCTACGCGAGCGGCAGGCTCACCACCTACTCGATCGGCAGCGACGGCAAGCTGACCGGCAACTACTCGAACGGCCAGACCGCCGTGCTTGGCCTGATCGCGCTCGCGAACTTCAACAACCCGAACGGGCTGGTGAACCTCGGCGGCAACCAGTACGCCGAATCGTCGGCGTCGGGCGTGCCGCAGGTGTCGGCGCCGGGCAGCACGAACCACGGCACGCTGCAGGGCAGCGCGCTCGAGAACTCGAACGTCGACCTGACCTCGCAGCTCGTCAACCTGATCACCGCGCAGCGCAACTACCAGGCGAACGCGCAGACGATCAAGACGCAGCAGACCGTCGACCAGACGCTCATCAACCTGTAAGCGCGGATAACCGGCAGCCATGGACCGACTGATCTATACGGCGATGACGGGCGCGTCGCAGTCGCTCGACCAGCAGGCGATCGTCGCGAACAACCTCGCGAACGCGTCGACGACGGGTTTTCGCGCGCAGCTCGCGACGTATCGCGCGGTGCCGATGAATTTCGGCGACGGCAGCAACATCGACCCGACGACGACGCGCACCTACGTGCTCGCGTCCACGCCCGGCGCCGATTACGCGCCGGGTCCGATCACGCGCACCGGCAATCCGCTCGACGTCGCGGTGCAGGGCGCGGGCTGGCTGTCGGTGCAGACGGCCGACGGCGGCGAGGCGTACACGCGCGCCGGCAACCTGCACGTCGACGAGAACGGCCAGCTCGTCAACGCGAGCAACCTGCCGGTGGTCGGCAACGGCGGCCCGATCTCGGTGCCGCCGAACGCGGAAGTGACGATCGGCAAGGACGGCACGGTGTCCGCGCTGATGCCGGGCGACCCGCCGACGGCGGTTGCGATCGTCGACCAGATGAAGCTCGTCAATCCCGATCCGGCCACGCTCACGCGCGGCAACGACGGGTTGTTCCGCACCGCCGACGGCAATCCGGCCGACGCCGACCCGAACGTGGTCGTCACGCCGAATTCGATCGAAGGCAGCAACGTGAACCCGGTGACCGCGATGGTCGCGATGATCGACAACGCGCGCGCGTTCCAGCTTCAGTCGAAGCTGATCCAGACGGCCGACCAGAACGAGCAGACGGCGAACCAGCTGCTCAATTTCAGCTGAGCGCCCGCGCCAGCCTACGCAGGAGACTGACCAAGTGAATCGTTCGCTCTACATCGCCGCGACCGGCATGAATGCGCAGCAGGCGCAGATGGACGTGATTTCGAACAACCTCGCGAACACCAGCACGAACGGCTTCAAGGCGTCGCGCGCGGTGTTCGAGGATCTGCTGTACCAGACCATCCGCCAGCCCGGCGCGAACTCGACGCAGCAGACCGAACTGCCGTCGGGCCTGCAGCTCGGCACCGGCGTGCAGCAGGTCGCGACCGAGCGCCTGTACACGCAGGGCGGCCTCACGCAGACCGGCAACTCGAAGGACGTCGCGATCAACGGCGCGGGCTTCTTCCAGGTGCTGATGCCGGACGGCACCAACGCGTACACGCGCGACGGCTCGTTCCAGACCAACGCGCAGGGCCAGCTCGTCACGTCGAGCGGCTACCAGGTCCTGCCGGCGATCACCGTGCCGCAGAACGCGCAGTCGCTGACGATCGGCAAGGACGGCGTCGTGTCGGTCACGCAGCCGGGTTCCGGCAACGCGGTGCAGATCGGTTCGCTGCAGATCGCGACCTTCATCAATCCGACCGGCCTCGAGGCGAAGGGCGAGAACCTGTTCGCGGAAACGACGTCGTCGGGCGCGCCGAACGTGTCGCAGCCGGGGCTGAACGGCGCGGGCGTGCTCAACCAGGGCTACGTCGAGGCGTCGAACGTGAACGTCGTGCAGGAACTCGTCAACATGATCCAGACGCAGCGTGCCTACGAGATCAACAGCAAGGCCGTGACGACGTCCGACCAGATGCTGCAGACCGTCACGCAGATGAAGAGCTAACCGGAACGTCCCGTCGCAGCCATGAAGCAGGTTCGCCTCCCCTCGTCAGCCACCGTCCGCGCCGCGTGCGCGGTCGCGGTGGCGGCGCTCGCCGGTTGCGCGCAGATTCCGCGCGATCCGATCATCCAGCAGCCGATGACGGCGCAGCCGCCGATGCCGATGTCGATGCAGGCGCCCGGCTCGATCTACAACCCCGGCTACGCGGGGCGGCCGCTGTTCGAGGATCAGCGCCCGCGCAACATCGGCGACATCCTGACGATCATGATCGCGGAGAACATCAACGCGACCAAGTCGTCGGGCGCGAACACCAACCGGCAGGGCAACACCGACTTCAGCGTGCCGACGGCCGCGTTCCTCGGCGGGCTGTTCGCGAAGGCGAACCTGTCGGCGGCCGGCGCGAACAAGTTCGCGGCCACTGGCGGCGCGAGCGCGGCGAACACGTTCAACGGCACGATCACGGTGACCGTCACCAGCGTGCTGCCGAACGGCAACCTCGTGGTCAGCGGCGAGAAGCAGATGCTGATCAACCAGGGCAACGAATTCGTGCGCTTCTCGGGGGTCGTCAACCCGAACACGATCTCGGGCGCGAACTCCGTCTACTCGACGCAGGTCGCCGACGCGAAGATCGAATACTCGTCGAAGGGCTATATCAACGAAGCCGAGACGATGGGCTGGCTGCAGCGCTTCTTCCTCAACATCGCGCCGTGGTGATGACGATGCAGCTCCCCCTTTTCCACCGCCTGTCGCTGCGTGCACGCGCCGTCGCGCGGTGTGCCGCCGTCGTGCTGGCCGCGTGCGTGCTCGGCGCCGCGCCCGCGCACGCGGAACGCCTGAAGGATCTCGCGCAGATCCAGGGCGTGCGCGACAACCCGCTGATCGGCTATGGCCTCGTCGTCGGCCTCGACGGCACGGGCGACCAGACGATGCAGACGCCGTTTACGACGCAGACGCTCGCGAACATGCTCGCGAACCTCGGCATCTCGATCAACAACGGTTCGGCCAACGGCGGCCCGTCGTCGCTGAACAACATGCAGCTGAAGAACGTCGCGGCCGTGATGGTGACGGCCACGCTGCCGCCGTTCGCACGGCCCGGCGAAGCGCTCGACGTGACCGTGTCGTCGCTCGGCAACGCGAAGAGCCTGCGCGGCGGCACGCTGCTGCTCACGCCGCTGAAGGGCGCGGACGGGCAGGTGTACGCGCTCGCGCAGGGCAACATGGCGGTCGGCGGCGCGGGCGCCAGCGCGAACGGCAGCCGCGTGCAGGTGAATCAGCTCGCGGCCGGCCGGATCGTCGGCGGCGCGATCGTCGAGCGCGCGGTGCCGAACGCGGTCGCGCAGATGAACGGCGTACTGCAGCTGCAGCTGAACGACATGGATTACGGCACCGCGCAGCGGATCGTGTCCGCGGTCAACTCGAGCTTCGGCCCGGGCACCGCGACGGCGCTCGACGGCCGCACGATCCAGCTCGCGGCGCCGGCCGATTCCGCGCAGCAGGTCGCGTTCATGGCGCGCCTGCAGAACCTCGACGTGAGCCCGGACAAGGCCGCGGCGAAGGTGATCCTGAACGCGCGCACCGGCTCGATCGTGATGAACCAGATGGTCACGCTGCAAAGCTGCGCGGTCGCGCACGGCAACCTGTCGGTGGTCGTCAACACGCAGCCGGTGGTGTCGCAGCCGGGGCCGTTCTCGAACGGGCAGACGGTGGTCGCGCAGCAGTCGCAGATCCAGTTGAAGCAGGACAACGGCGCGCTGAAGATGGTGACGGCCGGCGCGAATCTCGCCGACGTCGTGAAGGCGCTGAACACGCTCGGCGCGACGCCCGCGGACCTGATGTCGATCCTGCAGGCGATGAAGGCGGCCGGCGCGCTGCGCGCCGACCTGGAGGTGATCTAAATGGCAGCCACGCTCCCCAACGCAAACGACCTCACGCAGCGCTTCGCGCTCGACGTGCAGGGTTTCGACGCGCTGCGCGCGCAGGCGAAGCAGTCGCCGCAGGCCGGCGCGAAGGCGGTCGCCGGCCAGTTCGACGCGATGTTCACGCAGATGATGCTCAAGAGCATGCGCGACGCGTCGCCCGACGGCGGCCTGTTCGATTCGCATACGTCGAAGATGTACACGTCGATGCTCGACCAGCAGCTCGCGCAGCAGATGTCGACGCGCGGCATCGGCGTCGCCGATGCGCTGATGAAGCAGCTGCTGCGCAATGCGGGCGCCAGCGCGGGCAGCGACACGGCGGCCGACGTCGGCGCGGGCGGTCTGGGCGGCATGGGCGCCGGCGGCCTCGGCACGGCCGGCAACGAAGGCAGCCTCGCCGCGATGAACGCGATGGCGAAGGCCTATGCGAACGCGGCGAACAACGGCGGGCTCGCGGGCGCGCGCGGCTACTCGGCCGGCAGCGCGCTGACGCCGCCGGTCAAGGGCGCGAGCGGCGTGCCGAACGCGGACGCGTTCGTCGACCGGCTCGCGGCGCCCGCGCAGGCGGCCAGCGCGACGACCGGCATCCCGGCGCGTTTCATCGTCGGCCAGGCCGCGCTCGAATCGGGCTGGGGCAAGCGCGAGATCCGCGCGACCGACGGCTCGACCAGCTACAACGTGTTCGGCATCAAGGCGAACAAGGGCTGGACCGGCCGCACCGTGTCGGCGCTGACCACCGAATACGTGAACGGCACGCCGCGCCGCGTGGTCGCGAAGTTCCGTGCGTACGATTCGTACGAGCACGCGATGACCGATTACGCGAACCTGCTGAAGAACAACCCGCGCTATGCGGGCGTGCTGAGCGCGAGCCGCAGCGTCGAAGGCTTCGCGCACGGGATGCAGAAGGCCGGCTACGCCACCGACCCGAATTACGCGAAGAAGCTGATCTCGATCATGCAGCAGATCGGCTGACGGGCCCGCCCGCTCCCGGCTCGCCACCCCTTTTGGACCGCGCCCGGCACCTTGCCGCGCGCGGTTTCAACGTTTGCGAGAAATAAATCGCCGTTTCGATCTAAACTTTCGGTCAGCACTGCCGCTAAGTGTGAGAGACCTGCGACCGGGCCCCCGTTCTGGCCCGGTTTTATTGCGCACCGGTTGCCCCGGGCGCCCATGACAAGAAAGACCGGCTAGCCATGAATATCGAAACGTCGACGGACCCCAGCCTGGATGCAGGCCACTCCGGGCCCGACTATGCCCGCCGCAATCCGCTGGAAATCGGCGTGCAGCTGCGCAACCTGGTGAACCGCGGCGATTTCCTGACCGTCCAGTATCCGGGGGGCCAGCTCGTCACGCGTCTGCTCGAGGTCGACGTCGGCGAGCGGACGTTCACGTTCGACTGGGGTGCGCTGTCCGAGCAGAACGCCGGCATCCTCGGCGCGTCGCACTGCACGTTCGCGGCCGCGCCGGAGGGCGTGCGCGTCGAATTCACCACGGGCACGCCGCGCGAGACGCGCTACGAGGGGCTGCCCGCGTTCGTCGCCGATTTCCCCGACGTGCTGGTGTGCATCCAGCGCCGCGAATATTTCCGCGTCGACGCGCCGATCGTCGATCCGTTCCTGTGCCGCGGCAAGCTGCCGGACGGCGAAAGCTTCCTGTTCGAGGTGCACAACCTGTCGCTCGGCGGCGTGGGGCTGCGCACGGCCGACGAGCGCGTCGAGGCGCTCGAGGTCGGCACGCTGCTGCCGGACGTCGAGCTCGAGCTGACCGGCCACGGCAAGCTGTCGCTCGACCTGCAACTGGTGTCGCAGCGCTCGACGCAGATGCCGAACGGGGCGCGGCGCTACCAGCTCGGCTTTCGCTACATGTCGCTGCCGGGCAGCGCGGAGAACACGCTGCAGCGGCTGATCACGCAGCTCGAAATGAAGCGCCGCTCGCTCGCGCGGGCCTGACGCGCCGGCCCCCACGGGCCGCCCGCGCAGCGCCGCCGGCGCCTTGCGCCGGGCGCTTCCAGCGGCGACGCACGCCCGTGCGTCGGGCGTGCATTTTTTCCTCAATTTTTTCAATCCGCGGCCGTTATACCGGGAGTCACGCAACCCGGCGGCCGCAGCGCGGCCGGCTCATCAGGATCGCGCATGTCCAACACACTCATGAACCTCGGCGTCAGCGGCCTGAATGCCGCGCTCTGGGGCCTCACGACGACCGGCCAGAACATCAGCAACGCCGCGACGCCCGGCTATTCGGTCGAACGCCCCGTCTATGCCGAGGCGAGCGGGCAGTACACCAGCAGCGGCTACCTGCCGCAGGGCGTGAACACCGTCACCGTGCAACGGCAGTACAGCCAGTACCTGAGCGACCAGCTGAACGGTGCGCAGTCGCAGGGCGGCGCGCTGTCGACGTGGTATTCGCTCGTCGCCCAGCTGAACAACTACGTCGGCAGCCCGACGGCCGGCATCTCGACCGCGATCACGAGCTATTTCACGGGGCTGCAGAACGTCGCGAACAATGCGTCCGATCCGTCGGTGCGGCAGACCGCGATCAGCAACGCGCAGATTCTCGGCGACCAGCTGAAGGCAGCGGGCCAGCAATACGACGCGTTGCGCCAGAGCGTGAACACGCAGCTCACCAGCACCGTGTCGCAGATCAACACGTACACCGCGCAGATCGCGCAGCTGAACCAGCAGATCTCGGCGGCGAGCAGCCAGGGGCAGCCGCCGAACCAGCTGATGGACCAGCGCGACCTCGCGGTGTCGAACCTGTCGAGCCTCGCCGGCGTGCAGGTCGTGCGCAACGACAGCGGCTACAGCGTATTCCTCGCGGGCGGCCAGCCGCTCGTCGTCGCCGACAAGAGCTACCAGCTTGCGACCGTCACGTCGTCGTCCGATCCGAGCGAGCTGACCGTCGTGTCGCAGGGCATCGCCGGCGCGAATCCGCAGGGGCCGAACCAGGCGCTGCCGGATGCGTCGCTGTCGGGCGGCACGCTCGGCGGCCTGCTCGCGTTCCGCCGTCAGACGCTCGACCCGGCCCAGGCGCAGCTCGGCGCGCTCGCGACCAGCTTCGCCGCGCAGGTCAACGCGCAGAACGCGCTCGGCGTCGATCTGGCGGGCAAGCCGGGCGGCAACCTGTTCACGGTGACGAACCCGACCGTCTATTCGAATCAGGGCAACACCGGCAACGCGTCGCTGTCCGTGTCGTTCGCCAATGCGTCGCAGCCGACGACGAGCGACTACACGCTGTCGTACGACGGCACGAACTACACGCTGACCGACCGCGCGAGCGGGTCGGTGGTCGACCAGAAGGCGGGTCCGATGCCGGTCTCGCTCGGCGGGCTGAACTTCTCGTTCTCGTCCGGCGCGATGAATGCCGGCGACCAGTTCACCGTGCTGCCGACGCGCGGCGCGCTGACCGGCTTCGGCCTCGCGACCACGAGCGGCTCGGCGATCGCGGCCGCGTCGCCGGTGGTCGCTGCGGCATCGAAAACCAACATCGGCACGGCAAAGATCACGCAGGGCGCGGTGAGCGCCGGCTACCAGGTGCCGACGACGCCGACCAAGCTGACCTACGACGCGGCGTCGCAGTCGCTGTCGGGCTTCCCGGCCGGCACCACGGTGACGATCGCGGGCACCCCGCCGACCTCGGTGACGATCACGAGCCCGACCGACAGCGTGCCGTACAACGCGACGGCAGGCGCGAAGCTGACGATCAACAGCACCACGCAGCCGGCCCCGGCGGGCGTGATGAACGGCGTGACCGTCACGCTGTCCGGCGCGCCGTCGGATGGCGACACGTTCACGATCGGACCGTACGCGGGCGGCACGAGCGACGGCTCCAACGCACAAGCGTTGTCGCAGCTCGTCACCGCGAAGGCGCTCGGCGGCGGCACGACGACGCTGACCGGCGCGTATGCGAACTACGTGAACGCGATCGGCAACACGGCGAGCCAGCTGAAGTCGTCGAGCGCCGCGCAGACCTCGCTCGTCGGCCAGATCACGACCGCGCAGCAGTCGGTGTCGGGCGTGAACCAGAACGAGGAAGCGGCGAACCTGATGCAGTACCAGCAGCTTTACCAGGCGAACGCGAAAGTGATCCAGACGGCGGCGACGCTGTTCCAGACCGTGCTCGGCCTGTTCAACTGACCGGATTCGAGGGATAGAAGCGATGCGAATTTCCAGCGCCCAGTTCTTCCAGCTGAACGTTTCACAGATGAACGATCAGCAGGCGCAGCTCGCGCAGCTGTACCAGCAGATTTCGAGCGGCACGAGCCTGCAGACGCCGGCCGACAACCCGGTCGGCGCGGCGCAGGCCGTGCAACTGTCGATGACGTCGGCGACGCTGTCGCAGTACACGACCAACCAGACCACCGCGCTCGCGTCGCTGCAGGCCGAGGACCAGGCGCTGCAGAGCGTGAGCAGCGTGCTGACCGGCGTGCAGACGCTGATCGTGCGTGCCGGCGACGGCTCGCTGGCCGACAGCGACCGCTCGGCGCTCGCGACGCAGCTGCAAGGCTATCGCGACCAGCTGGTGACGCTCGCGAACTCGAACGACGGTGCCGGCAATTACCTGTTCGCCGGCCTGAACAATTCGACGGCGCCGTTCACGGCCAGCCCGAACGGCAGCATCAGCTACGTCGGCGACTCGGGCACGCGCCAGGTGCAGATCGCCGATTCGAGCAGCGTGTCGCAGGGCGACACCGGTTCGGCGGTGTTCATGTCCGTGCCGTCGCTCGGCAGCGCGCAGGTTCCGTCGGCCGGCGCCGGCAACGTCGGCACCGGCGCGATCGGCGCGGTGACGGTGACGGACCCGTCCGCCGCGACCAACGATCACCATTTCGCGATCACGTTCGGCGGCACGCCCGCCGCGCCGACCTACACGGTGACCGACAACTCGGCCAAGCCGCCGACCACGACGCCCGCGCAGGCCTATACGTCGGGTGCGTCGATCGCGCTCGGCAGCGGGATGACGGTGGCCGTATCGGGCACGCCGAGCACGGGCGATACGTTCGCCGTGACGCCCGGCCCGCAGGCGAGCGGCGGCGCCGACATCTTCTCGACGCTCGACTCGATGATCGCGGCGCTGAAGACGCCGGTGACCGGCAACCCTGTCGCGGCCGTGTCGCTGAAGAACGCGCTGATGACCGGGTCGATCAAGGTCGGCAACACGATGCGCAACGTGACGACGATCCAGGCATCCGTCGGCGGCCGCGAGCAGGAAGTGAAGGCGATGCAGGCCGTCACCCAGACCGCGTCGCTGCAGACGACCAGCAACCTGACGGACCTGACCAGCACCAACATGGTCACGACGATCAGCCAGTACCTGCAGGTGCAGAACGCGCTGACCGGCGCGCAGAAGGCGTACGTGCAACTGCAGAACCTGTCGCTGTTCCAGTACATCAATCCGTGATGCACGCGGCGCCGGCCTCGATGTGAGCGCACGCTTACTTCGCGGCCGGTGCTTGCCGCTGCCAGCCGCGCATCGTGCGCGGACGGGCGCTTCGCCGGGGCCGCGCGGTCGCGCACCGGCTCTCTCGCGCGGCCTGCCGCGTTCTCGTTTGGCCGGCTCCGCCCGCCGGTTCGCTTGCCAGCCCCATTTCCGCTCCGTAAACTCGCGCCAGATTCCAGACCGGCGCATCCTTCGCAGCCGGCGACCGACGACCGACAGGAGCGCTTTCCCCATGTCCGATTCCTACTTCCCGCGCTGGCGGGTCCAATCGACCGGCGCGGCCTCGCGCGTGGTCGGCCCCGACGAGCGCCTCGCGTGGCCGCAGATGGTCGCGATGGGCGTGCAGCACGTCGTCGCGATGTTCGGTTCGACCGTGCTCGCGCCGTTGCTGATGGGCTTCGATCCGAACCTGTGCATCTTCATGTCGGGCATCGGCACGCTGCTGTTCTTCGTGCTGGTCGGCGGGCGCGTGCCGAGCTATCTCGGCTCGAGCTTCGCGTTCATCGGCCTCGTGATCGCGGTGACCGGCTACGGCGGCAGCGGCCCGAACCCGAACATTCCGGTCGCGCTCGGCGGGATCGTCGCGTGCGGCGTCGTGTACGTCGCGCTCGGCGCGCTGGTGCAGGCGATCGGCACGCGCTGGATCGAGACGCTGATGCCGCCCGTCGTCACCGGCGCGGTGGTCGCGGTGATCGGGCTGAACCTCGCGCCGATCGCGGTCAAGGGCGTGTCCGGCTCGACCTTCGAGTCGGTGATGGCGCTCGTCACGGTGCTGTGCGTCGGCGGCGTCGCGGTGTTCGCGCGCGGGATGATGCAGCGCCTCTTGATCCTCGTCGGGCTCGTGATCGCGTACGTGATCTACGCGATCGCGACCAACGGCATGGGCCTCGGCAAGCCGATCGATTTCGCGATCGTCGCGCAGGCCGCGTGGTTCGGCGTGCCGAGCTTCCGCGCGCCGGTGTTCGATCCGCACGCGATGCTGATGCTCGCGCCGATCGCGGTGATCCTGGTCGCGGAGAACCTCGGCCACATCAAGGCCGTCAGCGCGATGACGGGCACCAATCTCGACCGCTACGTCGGCCGCGCGTTCATCGGCGACGGGCTCGCGACGATCGTATCGGGCAGCGTCGGCGGCACGGGCGTGACGACCTACGCGGAGAACATCGGCGTGATGGCCGTCACGCGGATCTATTCGACGCTGGTGTTCGCGGTCGCGGCGCTGATCGCGATCGGGCTGGGCTTCTCGCCGAAGTTCGGCGCGGTGATCCAGACGATTCCCGGCCCCGTGCTCGGCGGCGTGTCGATCGTCGTGTTCGGGCTGATCGCGGTGACGGGCGCGCGGATCTGGGTCGTCAACAAGGTCGACTTCTCCGACAACCGCAACCTGATCGTCGCGGCCGTCACGCTCGTGCTCGGCGCCGGCGACTTCTCGCTGAAGATCGGCGGCTTCGGGCTCGGCGGGATCGGCACCGCGACGTTCGGCGCGATCATCCTGTACGCGATCCTGCGCAAGGAGAAGGAACCGGGGCCGGTGGTGTGAGCGGGAGCGGGCGGTGCAATGCCGCCCGGCAGCGCGGGTTGACGGTACAAAAACATCGGGACCGCAGGTGTTCGTCCGAGACGTTCCAAGCGATGTCAGATCGGGCGGAAAATACTGGAATCAGCCATTTTGTTGGGCGTTCGTTTCTGGCTTCACATTCTGTAACGGTGTTGGATCTCAAGAGCCAGCCCTGGTCTCGATGGAGACGCTGGTCGGCGTTGATACGGCGCTCGCTCCGCACGACACGTTAGCATTCGTTCAATATTCCTGACACTTCTTCCCGTGTGTCGTCGCGGGGCTTTGTGGTATACGTCTGAGCTTATCGCGGCATGGGCGCGATGCTCTCATCATCCGTCCCCCTTTGCCGGAGTATTCCGGGGCATACGAGTAGCCCACCGGCACGTCGCGCGCAGACCGAGGGACGAGAACAATGCAGAACACGGCACAGGCCCTGAGAGACCTTGCGCTGGGCCCGCAATACAACCGGCAAGTGCAAATCAGCTTTCCGGACGATAACGCGCCTTACGGAATCCTGCTGCCGAACGCATTCGAGGCGGTTGAAGCGTTATCGAAGGATTTCGCGTACAAGATCGAAATCCTGTCGGATAACGATCATCTTGCACCGAAGATTTCATCGGCAAGCGCATTACGATCAGTCTGGCGCGCGGCGACGGAAGCCTGCGATATTTCAACGGCCATATTTTCGCGTTCCGGCACGTTCGCACGGATGGCGGCTGGGTATTCTATGAGGCGCACGCAGGCCCGTGGCTGCGCTACCTGAAGTACAGCCAGCACAATCGTTTGTTTCTCGACCAGAACCTGCACGACCAGACAGCGACGGTTTTTCAGGACTACGGCGTGTTGCCGGAATGGGCGTGGCACGTCGGCGAAGACGATCCGCGCATGACGATGGCCTGCCAGTTCGATGAAGACGACCACAATTACGTTCATCGGCGCTGGGAGCATGCGGGCTACCTGTACTGGTACGAGCACACGGCCACGTCGCACAAACTGACCGTTTCCGACCCGACGCGTCCCGCGCCCGCGATCGACGGCAAGATTCACGAAGTCCGCTTCCACAATGGCGAGGGGGCGGAAGAGTCGAACAGCATCCGGAGCTGGTCCCCGTTCCAGCAGACGACATCGACGCACGCGGAACTGTCCCGCTTCGACTTCAAGACGCCGACGCCGACCCACGTTCAAACGAGTCTGTTGAGTCCCGATGCCGCGCTGCCGCAGCTCGAATGGAACGAGTACGCAGGCGCGTACGGCTACCGGAACATGGAGCATGGGTATCAGATCGCGAATCGCCGAATGGAGGAAATCGAGGCGACGATCAAGCGCTTCGACGCGACGGGCAACAATCGCTTCGTGCAGCCGGGGCGCTGGTTCCAGCTGACCGACCGTTACGGTTCGGCGCTGAGCCGCGACCCGAACGACGACGAATACCTGATCGTCTCGGTTCGGCACGTGGTGACCAACAACTATTTGCAGGACACGGGCGTGCTGGCGGAATACCGCAACGAGTTCACGTGTGTCCCCAAGGCGACGCCGTGGCGGCCGGGGCGCGGCTACAACAGCATCGACACGAAGATCCTTGCGCCACAGACGGCAACCGTCGTCGGCCAGTCCGGCACGAGCATCCACACCGACGAACACGGCCGCGTGCTGGTTCAATTCCATTGGGATCGCGACGGCAAGTATTCGACATGGGTGCGGGTCGCGAGCGGCTGGGCCGGCGGCGGCCAAGGGATGGCGGCGCTGCCCCGTATCGGTTCCGAAGTGATCGTGCAATGGCTCGATGGAAATCCGGACCACCCGATCATCACGGGCCGCGTGATGAACGCGCGCAACGTGCCGTCGTGGAAGCTGCCGGACGAGCATCCACTGATGGGGATTCGCAGCCGGGAACTGATCGGCGCGGATGGCAACGCGTCGTCCGGCCGAAGCAATCAACTGATCTTCGATGACACGGCGAACGCCATTCAGGCGCAACTTCGGTCCGACCATGCGGCGAGCCAACTCTCGCTCGGCAAGATCACCCGGATCGAGGACTGGCAGGGGCGCAAGGATGCTCGGGGCGAGGGCTTCGAGCTGCGTACGGATGAGGTCGGCGCGATTCGCTCCGGCAAGGGCATGGTAATCAGCACCGAGGTGCGTCCTGCTGCGCAGGGGCACCTCTCGGACGTTAGCGAACCCGCATCGCGACTGACCAAAGCACAAACGTTACATGGGCAGCTTGGCAAGCTTGCGCAGCACTATCAGGCGCAGGACAACGGAGCGGACCAGACACCGATCGCCGATGTGCTGAAATCGCAGGTGGAGGGTATCCAGGGCGCGGGTGCGACGGGCAACAGCGACAAGGGCGACTTCCCGGAACTCAACGAAGCGCACTTGCTGCTGGCCGGCGCGGCTGGCATCGCCGTGACGACGCCCGCGACCGCGCACGTCACGGGCGGCCAGCACGTAGCCGTGACGGCCGGCGAAAGCATGTCGGTCGCGACGGGGAAATCGTTCTTCGCCAGCGTATCGGACAAGTTCTCGCTGTTCGTGCACAAGATGGGGATGAAGCTGATCGCCGCGAGCGGCAAGGTGCAGGTGCATGCGGAAAACGACGAGCTGGAGCTGCTGGCGAAGAAGGTCTTGTCGATCATCAGCACGACGGACTGGATCAACATTACCGCCAAGCAGGGCATTCGCTTGACGGCCGGCAACAGCCAGCTCGAAGTCAGCGCGAAAGGCATCGTGGGCTATACGCCCGGTGAAAACAAGATCCATGCGGGCAGTCACGATACGGTGGGGCCGCAGAGCGTGCCGGCCAACTTCCCTGGCAATGATCTGTGTGAACAGGTTGCCAGTGGCGCAGCCCAGGCTGGCCAGGCATCGGTCGCACTGACATGAGCGAAGGCATATGACTATTGCTCCCCTGCAAGCAGCCCCTAACTTCTCGGGGCCGCTCACACACGGTTTCCTGTTGGTGGAACCGACGACACTAGTTCATGCACCTGAGCTGCTGGCACTGGATATGCAGCCGTGTACCCCGCGCGCGCTGGCACACCGTGAGGAATTGATGCCCCAACTCGTCGATATCTCCGCGCTGGACGACGAAGCGCGTGCGCTGGCAACCGCGTGCTGGGTAGCAGAAACACATATTGAACGCCCGCCTGTGGTGTGCGCATGGCTCAGCAGCGATGCGCCCGCCGACGCGATATGCGAACACGTTGCACGCTATCTGGTCGGTCCGGGCGCAGACGGTAACCCCACGTTCTGGCGTTACTACGATCCACGTGTGCTGAGCCTGACACACGCGGTGCTCGATTCGTCTCAGCAACGGGTATTGTTTGGCCCGATTCAGGCGTGGCAGTTCGCGTGGGCCGGACATCGCTGGTGCGTTACGCGTTCCGGCGCCGACACAGCGGACACCGATCAACCGTCCGGCTGGCCGCGTCGCGAGCAATGGCCGCGCATCAATTGCAGTGAAGCCGCAGATCGGGTGCTACGCCGGCTACCCACCATGTCTGTCGAGCACGCCGCGCAATTCCCCATCGCACTGGACAGGGTGTTCAGTGAGGCGATTCTGAGCGGCCACGCTATGGATGTCGATGCGCTTGTCGAGTATGCATTGCAACACTTGCGACTCGATATTGCACTTGACTCTGAAACTCGAGGATCAAAACCATGACGACCAAAGGTTGCCCGCTGTGCGATCGCCAATCGCTGCTGATCTATCCCGTACGGTACGCCATCGCCTGTCCGCGTGGCGCAGCGAAAGCCCCAGCGCTGTCCGGTAATTTCAAAATTGACGGTCGGGCACCTCAAGCAGTTGCCTCCGCCAAATTCACGTTACGCGCGCTGCGTCAAGGCTATCTATACACCTACGACGAGAAGCGCAAACGGCTCAGCGCTTACATGGTTCTGGATGATGGCAGTCTTTGGTATTTCCCACCCGACACGACGCCACCTCCGGGCGACTCCAAAAGCGCACTCACTCAAAGTTGTATCGCACGTGCCGAAACGGACTTCGAGTCGCTGGGGCGATGTGTCAGTGTTCAGCATACGCCTGGAAGTGACGAGGCGACCAATCTCTGGATTGGCTGGTCGAACGTGCGGTGGACCAAGGACCTCGTACACAACAAAATCAATGAAGACGCTTGGCGCAAGCAGCATATGCAGTGCATCAACGTTCCCGCGATGCTGGCCGGGGGCGCCACCGATACGGGCGAATTTCAAGCCACGCAGAGCAAGATCGCGCATTTTGCGATGGATGCTCAGGCGATGAAGGCAGCGTTCGGCTTTAGCAACCGCACACCCAAGGACGAGATCCGACTACGTCAGCGCAACGTCGCCAAACGAATCGGTGATGCAATGGCTGAATCTCCGAACAAGAAAGGCTTTGTGGTCGCGGTCAACGACCCTGTCGGCGTCGCTAACGATCTCGCGGAACTGACGGTTCCCAACCTGAACAATGGTTTCGACGAACAGATGTATTGGAAGTGGACATCGGCGCAACTGCTCCAACGTGCTGAAGCGGGAATTCGAGCGAATGCGAAGGCCGTTACTGGACTGACCTATGGAACTTCGAAGACCATCGCCGATGCCAATGCCGTCAATATGAAGGTCGGCGCTCCCGTCGCGCCGGATGCGGTCGGTTTTTTTCACGTCATGCGCTCGTGGATTAGGACGGGAAGTCTTGAGCAGGCGATGAAGGAGGAAGACAGAAAGACGGGGGACGTTCCCGCGACGCAGGAAGAGGCGGCGAACGAGGCGTGGGAGGACGCAGCGTTCAAGGTCGGTCCCGATGGGAAGCGAACCAGCGTGCTCGATGAAGAGGCGTTGAAACGCTTCCCACAGGAGTATCAGCAAGCGCTCGAAGCTTTCAAGCCGAAGTGGCAGCCGCTTGTGCAAGCGCATGCGGAATGGCTCAAGTCGCAATTGCTCGCCGAATGGATGGCTGGCGTTCACGATTCGCAGGACCTTCGGAGCGGCTACGCATACAGTGAGTCCTGCGCACAGGCCATTGGTGCCGCTGTCGGCACCGAAGCCTGCAAGAAAGTGCTCGATGACTGGCTGAACGGTCAGGCTTCGAACAACCGCAATCTGTACGTGCGCGCCCTGATGTTCAATCAGGACACGCTGATAAAAGCGGCGGACGCACAGGTGCACGGTTCTGATATCCAATACGAGAACTTCCTGAATCTCTACAAGGAAGCGTTCAAGAAGATCGAAAATCTGGGCAACGCGGCCAGTCTGCGCGATCGGCTCATCGTGACGACCGCCAATCAGATCGTCGGCGTACTCACGAAGACCACGCGCGGTGCCGCGCTCGGCTTCGTGACTATTCGTTTGGCGATACAGTCCGGAGTTCGACTCAAACCGTCACAAGTCAGCAAACTTGCCATTCGCGACTGGGCGTTGCAGCAAGCCCGGGAGTTGGGCGTCAAATTGGACGGAAACCGGACGGAACAGCGCGCATCGGCGACCCAGGTCGGGAAACAGGTTCTGAGGACGGCACCACCGAGTGATCCGAACGTCGTCGCCTACGAGATGGACGTCGACGCGCTGGTTCGGGACGGGAAGCTCGAGGCCAGTGCGATCAAGGCCGTTAAAGTCCCAGGAGTGGACTCAGCAAAGAAGTGGCTCAATTCGTCGACCGAGTTCAACTTGGGCGTCGCGACTGTAATCTTTCAGATGGCGACGCTCACGTTTGCTGCCCTGGATTGGAAGGATCGAGATCAGTTCAATGAAACCGAAACCACTATGAAGGGCGCTGGTGCTGTTGTTGCGATCATCGGATCCCTCATCGAATACTCGTCGGAGACCGTAGTGAAAACGCCCGCTCATCCGTTGTCAGCGTATCTGATGCAGGCGTGGGGCGTATCCAAGGACGGCGCTGAGGTTGGCGTGAAGTTTGGGCGTGGACTCGGCGCGATCGCAGGCCTCTTCTTGGCCGGGTTTGACATATTCAAGAATGCGCCTGAGGCTTTCCAAAATCGCGAAAAAAAATTGGGATGGCTCTATATCGGAAGTGGAAGTCTTGGCGCGTACGTAGCTGTCGCCGCACTTTTCAGTTGGCCCCTTTTCTGGCCGGCCCTGATTTTGTCGATTCTGATAGCGATTGCGATCGCAATTTTCAAGGCGTCAGCCCTCAAGGATTGGGTCTCCCGTTGCAAATTCAGCAAGGGGGAGCACTACGACTCGCTTGAGGCGGAACTCAAGGCATTTAGCTCGGCGGCGGGAGCCTGACATATGGACGAACGCGTCATGAAGAAGTGCATTGGCAAGCCGGTACCGGAGTGGGATCTCGCACATCGCTTGCCGATCAATCGAGCCGTTGGTCCAGACGTTCAGGACTTCGGGGCGACTTTCAGCATTAACTCGATCTTTATGGATGTGATCGAGCCTTCCTTTCTCGAAAAACAGTGGTTTGTCACTGGCGTAGTGTTCGCCTTCATGTGTATAGGGATCGGGCCATATGTCTATTGGCTCACTCATGTTCGCTACCCATACGCAGCCGATTCACTGGGCGACGTTTTTGCGCTATGCATTTCTCTAGGCTTTGGTTTCATGGTCTGGAAACTCGGGCGCGGCCTGTTCTTTGGTCTCCGCTATCGCCCGATCCGTTTCCATCGCGAAGCTCGCAAGCTTTTTGCGATTCGCGCACGACGCTTTTTCGCGAAACCCGGCGAAGGTGACATCGTTTGGGAAGCACCGTGGACGGAAGATTCGATCTTTTGTCTGCACCGCGAAGACACGTCGTTCGGCACGATTTTCCACATTCGGCACTATACGGTCGACGACCACGGCAATGTCACTCGCGTGTTCTCGATAGGTCGGGAATGGACCGGCAAGCAGCAGGTTGAAATGGCACTCGCGCAGTGGAACTACTGGTGCGCGTACATGAACGGCGGGCCGAACGGTTTGCCCAAACCGATGCTGTTTCACACGCAGCGCGAGACGCCACGCGAGTCGTTCCTGTTTTCTCTGTATAGCTTCGGGATGCGCGCGCCGGTCTTCATTCGTTTGCTGATGATGCCGCTGATTCTGATCTTTACCGTCATGCGAATCATTGCGAATGCGACCTGTCGCGATCCTGTCTGGCCTGCCGCCATCGAGCAAATTTCCGCGATCGCGCCCGATGATCTTTACGCGGAACCGCGCTCAGGGACGCCTGTCGGATGGGGAGACACTGTGTTGGCCCAGCAGCGCGGCGAGTATCCGAATGGGTCGAAAGCGCGGGTCGAAGACTGGAGGGGTGAACCCGACGGCGGAATGTACGCGGCAGCTTGGCTCGAGAATCCTGCTGCCAACATGGCAAACTCGGCAGTGCGAAGCTAACGGTGCTTGACGAAGAGGATTTCCGGCATGATTGAAAGGCACATCGTAGCGGCGCTAACCACGGCACTTGTGTTGTTCGCTGGATGCTCGTCAAGTGCATCTGCGAAATACGATGCAGCGGAAGAAGCGGTCAAATCAGCATTGGTCGATGCCCAAGACATCGATTTTTTTGATTTATACGAAAACACGCTTGATTTGCACGGGATAAGTTCGACGCCGAACTACACGCGCACGTTCATTTGCGGATACGTCACCTACAAAAATCGGGCCGGCCAGCTGGTTCGCGCGCGTTTTATCTATGTGACCCGTTCGGATGATCCGTCACTTGCCGACTATGGCCCGCTCAGCCTGGAGAAGCCTGAGCTGAATTACGGAATTCGTGATGAGGACAATGGAGGCAGGTACGCGACCGCGTTCGAATTCTCCGGATGGAATCGAATTTGCGCCAATGCTCGGCATCCGAAAACTTTTAGCGGAGTCGCTCCGAAGAGCGACGGTTGACCTGGATGCGGGACCGATCAGGTCTTGCTTGTTCAACGGCATGACAATGCAAACGATGCGGAAAGGATGATGAAGGATGAAAACGGACGTGGCGTGATCCGCCTGAATGACAAGACGACGCACGGTGGCCACGTGATCACCGCGAGTGACGATCTGAAAGCGCAGGGCATTCCCGTCGCGCTCGAAGGGCACCTGACCGAATGTCCGAAGTGCGGCGGGCAGTTCAGGATCATTCCCCAAAACAGTACGCGCAACCATCACGGTACGCCGGTAGCCTTTCACGATGATCCGACGGAGTGCGGAGCGCGACTGATTTCGTCGCTTGAATAGAGGTCATCGCGTATGGGCGGTTCGGTAGATCCGATGAAGGAAACGGCATTGATCGGCGAATCGTCGCCCGACGCGCAGGTTGTGCATCATTGGCTTTATTTGAACCGGCTACGCCACTTCCCGGAGCCTGGCAAGCGCACGCGGGCGGAACGGCTAGCGGAAATCGAACATCTCTATGACCGACACGTCGTCGGCCCGGCGATTCTCGACGCCGAGGCGGCCGAATCTCTCCCGTCGTACGGCCCGCGGCATGAAGTGATCCGGATGCAGCCATACGGCCCACAAGGAGGATTGCGCAAACTTATCTTCGTCGGCCCGACACTCGTGCGTTCCGACCGACTAGGGCTGTAGCTGAATGGATCACCTGCTGTCGCATTACGAATATGAACTCGGGTTGTTCGCGCGGGCACTCGGCGATTTCGCGATCCGCTATCCAAAGATCGCGGCTCGGCTCGGCATCCAGAGCGGCCGAAGCGACGATCCGCATGTGGCGCGTCTGATTCAAACCTTTTCGTTTCTGGCCGCACACCTCGATTCGAAGCTGGCCGACGACTATCCCGAGTTCACCGAGGCGCTGCTCGAGGTCGTCCACCCCCACTATCTGCGCACCATACCGTCGTGCGCGATTGCCTCGGTCGAACCACGGACGATCGTCGGTCAACTGACGGAGCCGATCATCGTGCCGCGAGGCATGGCGTTGAATGCGCGCACCGCCCCGATACGGTTCCGGTCGGCCTACGACGTGACCCTCTCGCCATTGCAAATCCGGTCCGCGCGGTATGCCCCGGCGATGCTGGCGCCGTCGGCCGTGAGATTGCCGACAGACGCAACCGGCGTGCTGTCGATCAGCTTCGCGTCGGCTGCCGGTCCATTCACGGCGGCTATTCCGGACGGGCCTGTCCGGATCTATCTTTCCGGCGAACGGCCGTTCGTCTCGTCGCTGCTGGACGCTTTGCTGCTGCGCGCGGCGGCCGCGTATGTCGAGGTCGATCAATGTGGGCGCTGGCGGGCCATATCGAAGGTGCCGTTCGAACCGGTCGGTTTCGCCGATGACGACCGCTTGCTGCCGGACAACCGAACCACCAGCCGCACCGCGACCACCTACCGCTACTTGCTGGAATACTTCGCGTTTCCCGAACTGTTCGATTTCGTCGATCTCGACATCGGCCGCGTGCGGCGGGCAGCAAGCGCTCCCGACGCTCGGGAACTAACGTTGCACGTCGTATTGCGCGATACGCCTGCCGACTCGGTCGCCGCGCTGGCGCTTGCATCGCTGGACGCGGCGGCGTTCAAGCTGTTTTGTACGCCCGTCGTGAATCTCTTTTCTCAACCGGCCCTGCCCATTGTGTTGAAGGGGCAGGACGCCTATCCGGTCCAACCCATGCGACTGGCGAAACATTCGCCGCTGGGCGTGTATTCGGTCGACGCGGTCTATCTCGGCGAGTTATCAAGGAAGAAGGACAAAGACGAGGACGTATCGCTCGACAGTGATCGGCCTAGAACCCTGGTGCGGCCCTATCAGGCGCTGAGTCACGATCCGCGCCCGGATTCGGCGGCGGTCTATTGGGTTGCGTTTCGTGACCGCGATACGGGATCGCCCGGTCGTCAATCCATGATGCTGTCGCTGGTCGGACTGGACGGACAGTCGGTCCGGCCAAAGCTGCCCCAAATCGATGTGGTGACGACGGTGACAAACGGCGACTTGCCGGCGCGCTTGTCGATCGGCAATCCGGTGGGCGATTTGCTGCTCGAAAGCAAGGCGCTGGATTGTCCGATCCAGTTGATTACCCGACCGACGTTGACGGCTGATCTGCCGCGTGGCCACGGTGCGTTGTGGCGCGTGTTGTCGACGCTTGCGCCGCATCCGCTGGACCTGACGCGGGACGGGTTATCGGGGCTGAAAGCATTCCTGCGGCTTCACGCGGTGCGCACGACGCCGTTCGCGCTGCGCTGCATCGACGCGATTACCGAACTGGACTACAAGCCGGCAATGAAATGGATGTCGCTGGATAATCAGTTCCCGTCGTTCGTGCGCGGCATCGAAATCATGTTGTCGCTTGACGAGACCGCGCTGCGCGAAGTCAGCCTGGTCGTGTTCACGAAGCTGCTCGAACGGTTCTTCGCGCCGTACGGGCCGACGAACAGTTATGTCCAACTGGTGATCCGTTCGGCGCAGACCGGCCAGGAATTGACGCGAGGCGCGGCCATGCCCGGTACGCAGCCGCTGATCTGAACGCATCGGCCAGGATTCTCGTCATGAGGCGGCGGGGTGATCCGGATCAGCCCTGACCAAGCGCTCGACCGTATGTTGTCTGACCCGGGTGGGCGGCGCAACGCTGCCGATCGCTTGCATTACGCGCCAGTATTCGACTGCCCCTGCAACCACGCACAGAACTGCGCGACGAGCGGATCGTCGGCCGGCGCGCCCGGCGCGATCCACCAGTAGCTGCGCGTCGCGATACGCGGCCCGTCGAGCGGCATCACCAGCCGCCCGCTCGCGAGTTCGTCGTCGATCAGCGGCAACGGGCCGAGCGCGACGCCCAGCCCGTCGACCGCCGCCTGCAGCGCCAGGTAGAAGTGGTCGAACGACTGCCGCTTGCGCCCCTTCATCGCGACGCCGGCCGCCGCGAACCAGTCGCGCCAGCCTTCCGGCCGCGTATCCGAATGCAGCAGCACGTGCCGCGCGAGATCGTCGGCCCGCGTGATCGGCGCGCGCTTGAGCAGCGCCGGGCTGCACACCGGAATCACGCTTTCGTCGAGGAAGTGGCCGCTCGTGCAGTTCGGCCAGTGGCCGGGGCCGCGGCGGATCGCGACGTCGAAGCCGTTCAGCGTGTCGAGCGGCGCGTTCGACGTCGACAGCTTCAGCTCGACGTTCGGCACGTCGCGCTGGAACCGCGACAGGCGCGGCAGCAGCCATTTCATCGCGAAGGTCGGCAGCGCGTTGATGCGCAGCACGCGCGCCGCGCCGGTGTTGCGCAACTGCTCGGTCGCGTGCGCGATGCTGTCGAACGCCGCGCGTACGGTGTCCAGGTAGCGGCGGCCTTCGTCGGTGAGCTTCACGCGCTTGCCGTAGCGGTGGAACACCGGCTTGCCGAGCCACGCCTCGAACCCGGCGATCTGCCGGCTGATGGCACCGTGAGTCACATGCAGCTCGTCGCCGGCGGCACTGAAGCTTTCATGTCGTGCCGCGGCTTCAAAGGCCCGAAGCGCGGAAAAGGGCGGGAGATCGCGTGCCATGCTTGTGATTTTAGATCACAAGGGCGCGCCGATAAAATCGTTTTGCCGGAATCCTGAACGGCGGTAACCTCGATTCACCGTTTGATGAGGAGCCCCATGCAATCCGCTTTGCCGCCCGCCTTCCCGCCGCCTGCCGAGTCCCCTCGCAGCGTCGGCCTCGCCGAGCTGTTCACCGGCTTCCTGTCGCTCGGCCTGATGTCGTTCGGCGGCGCGTTGCCGTTCGCGCGGCGCACGATCGTCGACGAGCGCAAGTGGCTCTCCGCCGACGAATTCACCGATCTGCTCGGCCTGTGCCAGTTCCTGCCGGGCGGCAACGTGATCAACCTGTCGGTCGCCGTCGGCATGCGCTTTCGCGGCGTCGCCGGCGCGTTCGCCGGGATTCTCGGGCTGATCGCCGGCCCGACGCTCGTCGTCGTCGCGCTCGGCGTGCTGTACGCGAAGACACAGAACGATCCGCGCGTGCAGCACCTGTTCGCGGGGCTCGCCGCGGCGGCGGCCGGGCTGCTCGTCGCGATGGCCGTGAAGGTCGCGAAGCCGCTGCTTCGGGCGCCGCGCACCGCGGCGGCGATTGCGGCACTCGCATTCGTCGCGATCGCGGTGCTGCGACTTCCGCTGCTGACCACGATGCTGGTGCTGACGCCCGTCAGCATCTGGCTCGCGTCGCGCCGCCGCGAGGCCGGCACGCCGCGGCCGGCGCCGGCTGCCGCGCGAGGCGCGCACGATGCGCACGACTCGCCCCACACGCAACAGGAGCGCCGGCCATGAGCGATACGCTGATCGCCATCGCGACGATCTTCAGCCAGTTGTCGCTGCTCGCGTTCGGCGGCGGCAACACGATCCTGCCGGAGATGCAGCGGCAGGTCGTCGACGTGCACCACTGGATGAGCGCGCACGAGTTCACCGCGCTGTTCGCGCTGGCCCAGGCGGCGCCCGGGCCCAACATGATGATCGTGTCGCTGGTCGGCTGGCACGTGGCCGGCTGGGCCGGGCTGCTCGTCGCGTCGGTCGCGAAGTTCGGGCCGTCGTCGATCGTGACGGTGCTCGCGCTGCATGCGTGGGAGCGCTTTCGCGACCGGCCGTGGCGCCGCTACGTGCAGCAGGGAATGATGCCGGTGACGGCCGGGCTCGTCGCGGCCAGCGCGGTGCTGATTTCCGAGGCGTCGAACCGCACCGCGATCCAGTGGGGCATCACGGCCGCATGCGCGGTGCTCGCGTGGCGCACGCGCATCCATCCGCTGTGGCTGCTCGCGGGCGGCGCGCTGATCGGGCTCACGGGCATCGGGCAGTGAACGGCGCACAACCGCCCTCCCGTGCGCGATACTGGCGCGACTTTTCACGGGAGGATCGATGGATCTCGACGGCGCCAGCCGCAATCTCACTGTCGCCGCATTGCTGACGCTGTCCGGCGGCTACCTCGACGCGTACACGTACGTCGGCCACGGCCACGTGTTCGCGAACACGATGACCGGCAACGTCGCGCTGCTCGGCATCAACCTGTCGGCCGGCGAATGGGCCGCCGCGCTGCATCACGTGCCGCCGCTCGGCGGCTTCGTGCTCGCGGTGTTCGTCGCGCATCTGCTCGCCCTGGCCGCGCAGCGCGGCTGGATGCGACATACGGCGTTCGTGAGCCTGATCGTCGAAATCGCGTTTCTCGGCGTCGCCGCGAGCGGCGTCGTCGGCGCGTCGAGCGCATGGTTGATCCCGGGCATCTCGTTCGTCGCGACGCTGCAGACGCTGTCGTTCACCCATCTCGAGGCACTGTCGTACACGTCGGTGATGACGACCGGCAACCTGCGGCGCGCCGCGCAGAAGCTGTTCGTCGGGCTGATTCCGCGCTACGACGCGGGCGCGCTGCACGACTCGGCGCTGCTCGCGACGATCAGTTTCTGTTTCCTGGGCGGCGCGGTGGTCGGCGGCCTCGTGACGCGGCTCGTGCCGGACATCGCGCTGTGGGGCGCCGTGCTGCTGCTCGTCGGCGCGTTCGCGGAAATCGTGCGGCGTGCGTGGCGTCGCGCGGGGAACGGCGGTGCGGGTGGCGCGGGCGGTCAGGGTGGTCAGGGCGACAGCAGCGACGGGGCGACGCAAACGGCCTGACGGCAGGCTGCAACCCGCAACCCGCCGCAACGATCGCACCGGCGATTTCTCCGCGATCCGCGTGACCACGCCGCACCATCGCCGAACCTTGCAGCGCCGCGCGTGCCCGCCGGCGCCGCCGCCCACCGTGCCGCCGCCGCACGAAAACACGCCCCGCGCGGGAAACGTTGTTCCCGGACGACAATCGCGCGATTGCCGCGCATTTCAATTTCTTTCAGCCTCCGTACTCATCCTATGATTCACCCCACGTCGCGCGCGCCATGAGCGCGCCGCGATCGCCACCCGGCTGCGCACGCGGCCGGTCATGAATGGAGACACCTAAAAAAAGGAACGCTCATGAAGCAGACCACCCGACTCGCAGTCATCGCAGGGGGCGCGGCGCTGGCCTTCGCCAGCCAGTACGCAGCAGCACAAAGCTCGGTCACGCTGTGGGGCGTGGCCGATGCCAGCATCCGTTACCTGACCAACGCCAACGCGAAGAACGACGGCCTGCTGTCGATGACCAACGGCGCGATCACGAACAGCCGCTTCGGCATCTACGGCACGGAAGACCTCGGTGGCGGCCTGAAGGCCGTGTTCAACCTCGAGAGCGGCGTGAACCTGCAGAACGGCGCATTCGCCGACAGCGGCCGCCTGTTCAACCGCGCGGCGTACGTCGGCCTGCAGAGCCCGTACGGCACCGTGACGCTCGGCCGCCAGAAGACGCCGCTGTTCGACCTGCTGGCGGATACCTACGATCCTCTGACCGTCGGCAACTACCTCGAAAACGCGTGGTTGCCGGTCGCGCTCGGCGGCGGCCTGTATGCGGACAACCAGATCAAGTACACGGGCAAGTTCGAGGGCCTGACGGCGAAGGCGATGTACTCGACCGGCACCAACTACGAATCGACCGGCGCCGGCGGCTTCTCGGGCCAGATTCCGGGCTCGCTCGGCAAGGGCAATGCATGGGGCGTATCGCTGTCGTACGTGATGGGCCCGCTCAGCATCGCGGCCGGCGCGCAGCAGAACAGCGACAACTCGGCGCGCAAGCAGACGATCTACCACGCGAACGTCGTGTACGCGTTCAGCAAGGCGAAGATCTACGCGGGCTACCTGCGCTCGAAGGACGACACGGGCTTCGTCGACAGCCTGCTCGCGCAGCAGTCGATTCCGGTCGCGAAGGGCACCGGCCGCATCGACGACGGTCCGTTCGCGGGCGTGAGCTGGCAGGTCAGCGCGCCGCTGACGCTGACGGGCGCGTTCTACTACGACCACATGCGCAATGCGATGACCACGAACGGCACGCTCGCGAGCGGCAACCGCTACGCGATCGTCGGCATCGCCGAGTACGCGTTGAGCAAGCGCACCGAAATCTACGGCACCGTCGACTTCAACAAGACGAACGGCGCGGCGAACGTCGAGCTGCCTGGCCGCAGCAACCAGACGGGCATCGCGATCGGCCTGCGCAATATCTTCTGACGAACGTCGGACAATGCCTGCGCCGGCTTCGTCCGGCGCGCATCGAAGAGGCTCCGCGCGGAGCCTCTTTTTTTCGTCACGCGACCTTCATACGCGCAACCGATTATTCGGCAAACGCTCCATTGCGCCAGGCCCGCGCCGTAAGCGATCCGTCGGCGATCCAGAACACACTTTTACAGTCCGCGCGCGGGCTTTCCGCTACGCTGCGTGCATCGCGCGTGGCATGCCGTCAGGCGTGCGCGTGCGTCGTTCCGGCGGCGCGCCGCGAGCGCGGGCGGCCTGTGCGTAACTTGTGTATCCGGCGATGACAAACGCGGTCCGCCGGTTTCTTTCGTGGGACGATGCGCTCACGATTTTCTTGAAAGGGGATGACGATGGGTATCCTGAACGTTGTGGGCGAAATCGCCGGCGCAGTGGCTGCCGTCGAAGGCGTGGAAAAGGTGGATCCGGATGCGGGCCTGCTGACCAAGGCGGCCGCGGCCGTCGCCGGTTTCAAGGGCGCGGAGGCGATCGAAGGCCTGCTCGAGAAGAAGGACGAGCAGCCGCAGCAGGCGGACGATACGCAGGCGACGGACGGCAGCGACACGTCGCAGGCATGAGCATGGCGGCCGGTCCGGCCGCGGGCGCGCCCTTCGCGCGCCTGGGCCGACCGGTGCCGCGCAATCGGCAGGTCGGGCATGCGGTCGATCGGTGACGCATGGCACAACCGCCAGCCGGTTTGACCGGCGAGAGGCCACGTCTCTCGCCGTTTTTTATTGGACGCGCGGCACGCACCGCGCGCCGCACGAATCCCCGAATCTTGCTATCGTCACCCCATCCGAACTGCGATGAGGGAATGCGATGGATTTCGACTACGACCTGTTCGTCATCGGCGCCGGCTCGGGCGGCGTGAGGCTCGCGCGCATGTCCGCGTCATACGGCGCACGCGTCGGCATAGCGGAAGAAGAGCAGATCGGCGGCACCTGCGTGCTGCGCGGCTGCATCCCGAAGAAACTGCTGGTCTACGCATCGCATTACCCGCATGAACTCGACGACGCGAAGGGCTTCGGCTGGACCTTCGGCGCCGGCACGCTCGACTGGCCCGCGCTGATCGCCGCGAAGGACCGCGAGATCAACCGGCTGAGCGACATCTACATCAGCCTGCTGCGGCAATCGGGCGTCGACATGCACGCCGGCCGCGCGACGCTCGTCGATGCGCATACGGTCGCGATCGGCGATCGCTCGATCCGCGCGCGCCACATCGCGATCGCGACCGGCTCGCGGCCGTCGTTGCCGCCGCGGCCCGGCATCGAACATGCGATCACGTCGCGCGAGGCGCTGTCGCTCGCGACGTGCCCCAAGCGCATCGCGGTGGTCGGCGGCGGCTATATCGCGGTCGAGTTCGCGGGCATCTTCAACGGCTTTGGCAGCCACGTCGACCTGTTTTATCGCGGCGAAAAAATCCTGCGCGGCTTCGACGACGACGTGCGCCAGTTCCTGACCGACGAGATGACGAAGCAGGGCGTCGCGATTCACCCGCGCGCGGTGATCGAATCGATCGAGCGCGCGGACGACGGCGCGCTGTTCGTGCATGTCGGCGACGCGCGGCACGGGCCGTACGATCAGGTGCTCTATGCGACCGGCCGCGTGCCGAACGTCGACGGGATCGGGCTCGAGCAGGCGGGCATCCTGCTCGATGCACGCGGCGCGATTGCCGTCGATGCGTATTCGGCGACGTCGGTGCCGTCGATCCACGCGATCGGCGACGTCACGTCGCGGCCGCAGCTCACGCCGGTCGCGACGCGCGACGCCGGCTTGCTCGCGCGCACGCTGTTCGGCGGCTCGCGCGTGGCGGTCGATCACGCGTACGTGCCGTCGGCCGTGTTCAGCCAGCCGGAGGTCGCGACGGTCGGCCTGACCGAGGCCGATGCGCGCCGCACGCTGGGCGACGTCGACATCTACCGCACGTCGTTCAAGGCGCTGCGCCACACGCTGTCGGGCCGCGACGAGCGCACGCTGATGAAGCTCGTCGTCGCGCGCGACAGCCAGCGCGTGATCGGCGCGCACATGGTCGGCCGCGACGCGGGCGAGATCATTCAGGGCATCGCGATCGCGATTCGCGCGGGCGCGACGAAGACGCAGTTCGACGACACGATCGGCATTCATCCGACCGCGGCCGAGGAGTTCGTGACGATGCGGCAGAAGGTGGGCGACTAGCGGGAAGCGGGCGGCCGCGTTTTCAACGCGGCCGTGTTTCGCGGGCGTACGCCGCTCAATGCACGCCGAACGCGTCCAGCAGCCGATACCAGCTCATCGCGAGCACCAGCGCCGGCGTGCGCAGCGCCTCGCCGCCCGGGAAGTCGCGATGCCGGATCTTGTCGAACAGGTCGAAGCGGCTCGCCTGTCCGTCGATCGCCTCGGCGATCAGCTTGCCCGCGAGCGCGGTCGTGTTCACGCCGTGCCCCGAGAACCCCTGCGCGAAGTAGGTCGTCGGCGTGATGCGGCCGAAATGCGGCGCGCGGTTCATCGTGATGTCGACGAAGCCGCCCCACGCATAGTCGACCTTCACGTCCGCGAGCTGCGGGAACGTCTTCAGCATGTCCGCGCGCATCGCCGCGGCGAGATCGCGCGGCTCGCGCGTCGAATAGCTGACCTTGCCGCCCCACACGAGCCGCGTGTCGGGCGCCGGCCGGAAATAGTCGAGCACGAAGCGGCTGTCGCAGATCGCCGCGCGCGCGGGCATCAGCGCGGCGGCGCGCGCTTCGCCGAGCGGTTCGGTCGCGATCACGTAGGTGCCGACCGGCATGATCTTCTTCGACAATGCGGGCGCGAGCGTGCCGACGTAGGTGTTGCACGCGAGCACGACGAAGCGCGCGCGCACGTTGCCGCCGCTCGTCTCGACGACGTGGCCGCCGGACACGTCGCGCACGTGCGTCACGCAGCTGTCCTCGTGGATGCGCACGCCCGCGTCGGTGGCCGCCCGTGCGAGGCCGAGCGTGTAGTTGAGCGGATGGAGGTGGCCGCTGTCCGGGTCGTACAGGCCGCCGCAATAGCGGGCCGACTGCACGTAGTCGGGGAGTTCGTCCGCTTCGACGAAGTGGAAGCGGTCGTAACCGAAGCGCTTCGCGGCTTCGTCGCGCCAGCGTTTCAGCGCATCGGCGTCGCGCTCGGTGTTCGCCGCGGTCAGGTAGCCGGGCACCAGCGCGCAGTCGATGTCGTGCCGCGCGATGCGCGCCTTCACGAGCGACAGCGTTTCGAGCCCCATGTCCCAGATCCGCTTCACGTCGCCTTCCGGCATGAATTGCGCGAACGTGTCGATGCCGCACGCGAAGCCGCCGATCAGCTGGCCGCCGTTGCGGCCGCTCGCCGCCCATCCGACCCGCGACGCTTCGAGCACGGTCACCGAATGGCCGCGCTCGGCGAGGTTGAGCGCGGCGGACAGGCCCGTGAGGCCCGCGCCGATCACGCATACGTCGGCGTCGGTCGAGCCGGCGAGCGGCGCGTGGCGGGTCGTGTCGTTGACGGTCGCCGCGTAGTACGACGCGACGTGCGGCTGGTTGGCGAATGTCTGCATGATGAGGAGGGCGGAGTGAGAGGGCTCAGAACAGCTCGCGGACGCGGTGATACAGCATCCCGAGCTCGAGTGCCGGTTGCCGCCATGCGTCGCCGCCGGGAAAGCGCCGGTGACGCACGCGTGCGAACAGATCGAACGCGCGCGTGTCGCCCGCGATCGCGCCGGCGACCGCGCGTCCGGCGATCCCGGTGAGCGCGACGCCGTGCCCGCTGAAGCCCTGGACGTAGAAGAAGTTCGGATCGATCGCGCCGAAGTCAGGCGCGCGGTTGCGCGTGACGTCGACGAAGCCGCCCCACGCGTGCTCGACGCGCACGTCGCCGAGCTGCGGGAACACGCCGACCATGCGCTGCCGGATCGCTTCGGCGAGCGCGGCGGGCGACGCGCCGGCCGAATTCGCACGGCCGCCGAACAGCATCCGGTCGTCGGCCGACAGCCGGAAGTAGTCGAGGAAGAAGTTGTTGTCGCACACGGCTTCGCGTCGGGCGATCAGCGCGTCGGCATGCGCGCGGCCGAGCGGCTCGGTCGCGATGATGTAGGACGCGATCGGCGCGATGCGCGCGGCGGTCGCGGCCGGCAGCACACCGCCGGGGCCCGCATTGCAGCACGACACGACGAAGCGGCAGCGCACTTCGCCGGATGGCGTGCGCACGACCGGCCGCGCGCCGCGCACGACGTCGAGCGCGGGCGTGTGCGCGTACAGCGCGACGCCTTCGCGGCGCGCGGCATCGGCGAGGCCGAGGCAATACTTGAGCGGATGCAGGTGGCCCGACAGCGGGTCGTGCACGCCGGCCAGATAACGCGTCGACGCAATGCGCGCGTGGATCTCGCCGGTATCGAGCCACGCGAGCGACGGGTGGCCCCAGCGCGACGTCGCGGCATTCATCCACGCGCGCAGGTCGTCCACGCGGCGCGGCTTCGTCGCGACGGTCAGGTAGCCGCGCGTGAAGTCGCAGTCGATCCCGTAGCGCGCGATGCGCTCGGCGATCAGCGCGACGCCGTCGAGCGACAGCGACCACGCGGCGCGCGCACCGTCGGCGCCGAGCTGTTTCTCGATCACCTCGTCTTTCGCGAAGCCGGTGATCGCCTGGCCGCCGTTGCGGCCCGACGCGCCCCAGCCGGGCCGGTGCGCATCGATCACCGCGACCGACAGCCCGCGCGCGCGGCAGTCGAGCGCCGTCGACAGGCCCGCGAAACCGGCGCCGATCACGCAGACGTCGACGTCGATCGCATCCTCGAGGATCGGATCGTCGGCCACGGGTCGTGTGGCCGTGGCTTCGTAATACGAGTCGCGCGCGAGCGCCTCGGCGCGGCGGGTGAAAGACTGCGTCATGAAACTGACTCCCTCGACAAGGCTGCGAACGGCGCGCAGCCGGAAAACGGCGCGGGACGCCGTGCGTGCGGCACGGCGCCCCGCGCGTGCTGCATCAGAACGAATAGATGAACTGCGTCGCGAGCAGGTCGTTGGACTTGCCGTACGACCCGTCGTTGCGCAGGAACACCTTGTTGTTCGCCCAGTCGTGCCGGTATTCGACCTTCACGGTGATCTGCTGGGTCGGATAGAACAGCAGGTCGAGCGCGACGTCCTGGCGCACCGCGCCCTTGCACTCGAAGCCCAGGCCGCCGCCGGCCTTCGACTGCGCGAGGCAGTCCGCATCGACGCCGAAGCCGTTGCTCGGGTCCATCCCGTTGCCGTTCAGCGCGATGCCGCCGCCGCCGCCGCCGTTCTTCGAGTTCGCGAGCAGGTCGTAGCGCAGCGTCACGCCCATGCGGCCGACCACCGGTGCGTTGAACTTGCGGTGCGCGAGCAGCGACAGCCCGTACCACTGCGCGAGCCCGCCGTTGAACGCGGCATGCTGCTGCCGGCCGTAGTCGACTTCGGCGTTGTACTGAATATCGGCGAGCGTGTAGGTCGCGTCGAGTTCGCCGAAGAAGAACGAACCGTACCCGCTCGGCGCCGCGCCGCCCGGGCCGTAGTGGACGACGCCGTCCGAATCGATCGCACTCGACAGCGTCTGCCGCCCGATGTTGAACGAGCCGCCGAGATCGAGCGCGCTCGACCACGTGTAGTCCGCGCGCGCGGTGAAGGTCGGCACCTTGTTGCTCGTGGTGATCGGGTCGCCGAGCGCATTGGTGCCCGTCTGCGTGACCGAACCGTAGGTGCGGTACTGCTCGTTGCCGAGGAAGAACTTCCACGCCCAGGCGCCCTTCGTGTAGTTCGCGCCGACACCGACGTAGCTGCCCGGATCGGAGAAATCGTACAGCAGGTTGTGCGTGAGCGTGAGCATCTGGTTCGACTGCTGCACTTCGTAGCCGCCGAAGCTCGGGATCAAACCGGCGACGAGCGTCGTTTCCGCGGTGATCGGCACGTTGATGACCGCGGTGTTCAGCAGGTTGTCGGTGATCGAGCCGCGCGAGTTCTGCAGCAGCGTGATGCCGTTGCCGCGGTTCGGCATCAGCGTGATTTCGGCCGACGGCGCCATCGGGCCGACGCCGAACGTCTTCTTGATGTCGAGGTAGAGGTCGCCGAACGTGCTGTTGAAGTAGTTGTACGCGTTCTCGTGGTTCGCGAACAGGAACGACGACGTGCCGGCCGCGCGGTTGTAGATGTAGGTCGGATCGATGTAGCCGGTGACCGACAGGCCGGCGAGCGGGCCCGTGGTGGCCGCGTCGGTCAGCGAGTCGACCTTCAGCTGCTGGTTCGCGATCTGCTGCTTCATTTCGCTGACCTCGTCGTTGGTCAGCGTGGCGCGTGCGCGGCCGTAATCCGGCGAGCTCGGATCGGCGGCGACCGCGACCGCGTTGCCGCCGCCGGCCATGCCGCCGCTCGCGCCGGCCGGCTTCGCGGCGAGTTGCGCCTGCATCGCCTTCATCTGTTTCTGCAGCGCCGCGACCTGCGCCTGCAGCGCCTTGATTTCGGCGGAGGTGGAACCGGCCAGCGCGACGCCCGGCAACGCGCCGGCCACCAGCAGGCAGATCAGTTTCTTCTTCATTGCGGATTCTCCTAGTCGTGCGCCTGTCAAAACGGGATCGAATCGCGCCCCCCCCCGGGGCGGCGCGTCATGCTTGTCTGCACTGCTTGTTATCGTTGAAGGAGTCGAGCGTTCAGGCCATCGCGAACGCGGCCTTCAAGTCGGCCATCCGGCGCCGCTCGCGCGCGATCATCATCCGGTTCACGACGATCACGCCGATCGTCACGGCCGTGATGAACAGCGTCGCCAGCGCATTCATCTCGGGGTTCAAGCCCAGGCGCACGCGCGAGAACACCACCAGCGGCAGCGTCGTCGAGCCCGGCCCGGACAGAAACGCCGACAGCACCAGATCGTCGATCGACAGCGTGAACGACAGCAGCCACCCCGACAGCAGCGCCTGCGAGATCAGCGGCAGCGTCACCACGAAGAACACCTTCAGCGGCGTCGCGCCGAGATCGAGCGCGGCCTCCTCGAGCGACTTGTTCATCTCCTTCACGCGCGACTGCACGATGATCGCCACGTACGACACGCACAACATCACGTGGCCGATCCAGATCGTCGCCATCCCGCGCCCCTTCGGCCAGCCGAACATCTGCTCCAGCGCGACGAACAGCAGCAGCAGCGAGATCCCCTGGATCACCTCCGGAATCACCAGCGGCGCGTTGATCATCCCCGTGTACAGCGTGAAGCCCTTGAAGCGGCCGAAGCGCGCGAGCACGAAGCCGGCCCACGTGCCGATCACGACCGACGCGGTGGCCGTCAACAGGCCGATCTTCAGCGACAGCCACGCGGCGGTCAGCAGCTCGTCGTCGTCCAGCAGCGCCGCGTACCACTTCAGCGAGAAGCCCGACCACACCGTCACCAGCTTCGATTCGTTGAACGAATACACGACGAGGCTGATGATCGGGATGTACAGGAACAGGAAGCCGAAGGCGAGAACGCCCGTCGACAGCGGTTTGCTCGGCTTGATCATTTCGCGTCCTCCAGTTCCTTGACCTGGTAGTACTGGAACAGCGCCATCGGCACCAGCAACAGCAGCACCATCGCGACCGTCACCGCGGACGCCATCGGCCAGTCCATGTTGTTGAAGAATTCATCCCACATCACGCGGCCGATCATCAGCGTGTCGGCGCCGCCGAGCAGTTCGGGAATCACGTACTCGCCGACCGCCGGGATGAACACCAGCAGGCTGCCGGCGATGATCCCGTTCTTCGACAGCGGCAGCGTGATGCGCGTGAACGCGACCCACGGTTTCGCGCCCAGGTCGTACGCGGCTTCGAGCAGCGTCAGGTCCATCTTCACGAGGTGCGCATAGAGCGGCATCACCATGAACGGCAGGTACGAATAGACCATTCCGATGTAGACGCCCGCATCGCTGTGATAGAGCCGCAGCGGCGTGTGGATGATGCCGAGCGCGATCAGCGTGTGGTTCAGCAGGCCGTCGTCCTTCAGGATGCCGATCCATGCGTACACGCGGATCAGGAACGACGTCCAGAACGGCAGCATCACGGCCATCATCAGCACGTTGCGGCGGTTCGGCTCCGAGCGCGCGATGTAGTACGCCATCGGATAGCCGATCAGCAAACACAGCACTGTCGACACGGCAGCCATCTTCAGCGAGCTGAGGTAGGTCGCGATGTACAGGTCGTCCTGCAGCAGGAACGCGTAGTGCGACAGCTGCAGCGCGAAGTGCACGACGCCGTCCTTGAACTCGACGAGCGACGTGTACGGCGGGATGCCCATCACCTGGTCGGCGAAGCTGATCTTCAGCACCAGCACGAACGGCAGCGCGAAGAACACGGCCAGCCACAGGAACGGCACGCCGATCGCGACGGTGCGGCCCGACGGCAGCAAGCGCGACAGCGCGGCGAAGCGGCGGCGGCTGGCGTGACCCGCGCCGGTGCGTGCGGCGCCGGTCGGCACCGGCGCGGAAGGCGTGGAAGCGGAGGTTCTCATCGTCGCGTCCTCATTGCGTCAGCACGACGCCGCTGGCCGGCGACCACGACACGAACACGTCGTCGTTCCACGCGGGCGCGCCGTCGTTCATCAGGTGCGAGCTCGACAGATTCGACACCACCGTCTTGCCGCTCGGCAGACGCACGTGGTACAGCGAGTAGCTGCCCATGTACGCGATGTCGGTCACCACGCCGCGCGCCCAGTTGTGCCGCGCGCCCGGCTTCTCGCGCGACACGTGCACGCGCTCCGGGCGCACCGAGATGCCGACCGGCATCCCGAGCGGGCCGGTCACGCCGTGGCTCACGTACATGCGGTTCTCGAGATCGTCGCTTTCGACGAAGATGTGGTCGGGCTCGTCCTCGACCACGCGCCCCTCGAACAGGTTGGTCGAGCCGATGAATTCGGCCGAGAAGCGGCTGTTCGGGTATTCGTACACTTCGCCGGGCGAACCGATCTGCACGATCTTGCCTTCGCTCATCACCGCGAGGCGGCTCGCCATCGTCATCGCCTCTTCCTGGTCGTGCGTGACCATCACGCAGGTCACGTCGACCTTCTCGATGATGTTCACCAGTTCGAGCTGGGTTTTCTGGCGGATCTTCTTGTCGAGTGCGGACATCGGCTCGTCGAGCAGCAGCAGCTTCGGGCGCTTCACCAGCGAGCGGGCGAGCGCGACGCGCTGCTGCTGGCCGCCCGACAGCTGATGCGGCTTGCGCTTCGCGTACTTGGTCATCTGCACGAGCGCGAGCGCATCGGCCACGCGTTCCCTGATCTCGTTTTTCGGCGTGCCTTCCTGCTTCAGGCCGAACGCGACGTTCGATTCGACCGTCATGTGCGGGAACAGCGCATACGACTGGAACATCATGTTGACCGGGCGGCGGTACGGCGGCAGCGACGCGAGGTCCTCGCCGTCGACGAAGATCTTGCCGGAGGTCGCCGTTTCCAGCCCGGCGAGCATGCGCAGCAGCGTGGACTTGCCGCAGCCCGAACTGCCGAGCAGCGCGAACAGCTCGTTCTTCGCGATCGTCAGGTTCACGTTGTCGACGGCCGTGCTGTCGCCGAATTTCTTCACGACGTTTTCGATGCGCACGAACGCATCGTTTTGCGTACGGGGTGCGGCGGCAGGTTGGGTCTGGCGTGCAGCAGCGGAAGAGGGTATCGATTGCATGGGAGTCACCATTCGTTCTTCACGGATTGCAGGCGTGAGCGTCCCCACGCGAGGCGCGCAACGCGACTCGCGAGCAACGGCTCGTGCCGGATGGAACAGCGCGCGTGGCGCGCGGGCGGACGGAGGTCCGCGAATGTCAGGCGGGCAGGCGGACCGCGATGCCTGCGCCGCCGTGAGGCATCGCGATCAGTGGCCCGTCTTCAATTGGGCCCACAGACGGTTCTCGAGGCGCAGGATCTCGGCCGGCATCGGCTTCATCAGCACCATCTTCTTCAGCACGTCTTCGGGCGGATAGACGGTCTGGTCCTGCGCGACGGCCGGCGTGACGAACTGATGCGCGGCTTTGTTCGCGGTCGGGTAGAACACCGTGTTGGTGATCGCCGCGTTGACCTTCGGGTCGGAAATGTAGTTGATCCACTTCAGCGCGGCCTCGGGGTGCGGTGCATCCTTCGGGATCACCATCACGTCGAACCACAGCAGGCCGCCTTCCTTCGGATTCGAGAACTTGATGTCGTACGAACGCTTCGCTTCGGCCGAGCGGCGGTGCGCGATGCCGACGTCGCCCGACCAGCCGAGCACGACGCATACGTCGTTGTTCGCGAGGTCGTTGATGTAGCCGGACGAGTTGAACTGGGTGATGTACGGGCGGACTTTCTTCAGGACTTCGAACGCAGCCTGGTAGTCGCCGGGGTTCTTGCTGTTCGGGTCCTTGCCCATGTACTGCAGCGTGGCAGCGAACACGTCGACGGCCTGGTCGAGGAACGACACGCCGCAGCTCTTCAGCTTCTCCATGTTGGCCGGATCGAACACCAGCGCCCAGCTGTCGACCGGCGCCTTGTCGCCGAGCGCCTTCTTCACCGCCTGTGCGTTGTAGCCGATGCCGTCCGTGCCGTACGCCCAGGGCACCCCGTACTGGTTGCCCGGATCGGCATCCGAGATCATCTTCATCAGCAGCGGGTCGAGGTTCGCGAGGTTCGGAATCTTCGACTTGTCGAGCTTCTGGTACACGCCGGCCTGGATCTGCTTGGCCATGTAGTTCGACGTCGGCACGACGATGTCGTAGCCGGAGCTGCCGGCCAGCAGCTTCGCCTGAAGCGTGTCGTCGCTGTCGTAGTTGTCGTACTTGACGTGAATACCCGTCTGCTTCTGGAAGTTCGGGATCGTGTCCGGCGCGATGTAGTCGGACCAGTTGTAGACGTTCAGGTCCTCGGCATGAGCCGACGGACTGGCGACCGACGTGAACGCGGCCACCGCGGCAAGGGCCGCGATGGAACAGGCTTGGCGAAGTAAGCAGGCACGCATGGTGGAATTCCCTTGGGTGATGGCGGCGTGCGGCGCCCGCCGCACGCCTGTAGGCAAAACCGTTACGAAATACCCAGTTGCTGGGCGGTGGCATCGACGGCCTTCTTTGCCTTCGACACGAGTTCATCGATTTCCTGGCGCGAGATCACGAGCGGCGGCGACAGCAGCATCCGGTCGCCGGTCGCCCGCATGATCAGGTTGCCGTTGAAGCAGAAGTCGCGGCAGATCGTGCCGACGTCGCCGCCGTTCGCGAAGCGGCGGCGTTCGGCCGGCGCTTCGGCCAGTTGCAGGCTCGCGACCATCCCGTGCCCGTGCACTTCGCCGACGATCGGATGACGCGCGAAGGTTTCGCGCATCAGCGCCTGGAAGTACGGGCCGGTGTCGGTCTTCACGCGCTCGACGATCCCCTCGTCGCGCAGCAGCTTCAGGTTCGCGACCGCGACGGCCGCCGCCACCGG
>NZ_JAGIQD010000025.1:0-93832 GCF_017815045.1 Burkholderia sp. CpTa8-5 | reverse complement strand
CCATCACTTGAAGTAACGGACATCACTTTGGACACCGGCTGCAGCTCTGTCCATGCGGCCACGAAATGACGCTTACGTTTAAATGTGGTCTTGCAATCTTTCATTGCGCGCTCAGCAGCGCTTTCCGGGTTTCTGTCCGTCGACACCGATATGCCGTCATCGCTGCGAGCAATGACCAGCGCGATAGGCCCAGCAACTGGCTTGCCCACCAGACGGCATCCGCCTGATTCCTTACCGCATCCGTCCAGTGCCGCTCGAGTGGCCTCTTCGGAAGATGCCGCGTCACGCGCGACAAACGCAAATCCATTGTCGCCATGGGCGGCGACTACCCATGCACTTGCCTGCGTAGTGAACACACAAAGCCAGGCTATGAGCACAATGCGCTGTTTCCTCAACGTCATATCGACACCCCATCCGTACCCGCGCCCGCGCTACAGTTATCCGTGAGCACGAAGTTAGGCGTGCAGAAGATAACCTGACTCTGAGCGGCTGAGGTGTGAGTATCCTTCACCTTCGACGCGATAACTGTTGACTCCGCCGCAACCAGTACGCAACACCGTGGGCAACGGCGCCACGATGAGAAAGCCCGTCTTTTCATTGTTTCCCCGTAACTGCAGTGCGTCGACGCGCCATCGCCCACATGTCACGACGTGCATCCGCACTATTATTTATTTAATGACTTATTACGACATTCTATGTCGTTAACTTTAGAGCTGCCCGGCACCACACTTCATGTTGCTTAACAACAACAGACGTGGTTATGGCGCGGCAATCGGCGGGAATACCGGAACGGCTTGGGAAAGCGATTGCGCGCGAACGGATGGCACGCGGCCTGACGCAGGAGCAGCTCGCCGAAATCATTGGCGTCGAACAGGAAACCGTCAGCCGCTTCGAGCGTGGTGCGACCTTGCCGCCGCTACCGCGGCTGATACAGCTCGCCGACTATTTCGACGTTCCGCTTGAATCCCTTCTGCGAGCGAATTCCAATCGGATTGCGGACGAGGCAACTGACATTGCCGAGATGCTGTCGAAGCTCGACTCGCCAAACCGTGATTTTGTGCGTCGGTGGGTAACCGAGATGTGCGAGAGGCTCGCGAAACGGAAATAGCGGATGGCTAGCCGGTGAACCTCGTCACACCGCGCATCGGCGAGCACGACACCAAATTTCCGCTACACGCGGGACATGGCGGCTCGTACCGCGCAACGTGGTAACGTCAGTTGCCGTTACACATCTTCGCCAGCTTTATTTTCAACTCCATGAGCACGGAAGGTTCGCTTATCCCAAGCAGCGGGTCTGTGCGCACTAGATGGTCACGGCACCATGCAGGCCAATGCAGCCAGTCGTCGTCCAACGCCAGCCACGCATCTGGCTTGCGGCGCAACACATCCGACCACACTTGCATGCCGCGCGGAGCGGATGCAAACTCCCGCGGGTCCATTCCGCTGTGGTACGTGGCACCAACAACTCTCGCCTGCAGGCCCGGCGTCAGTCTGCGCGACACCCGGACGACGCTTCCTCGATAGCGGCGCACCCACGATGTCGACAGCACTATTCGCAAGTCCGGGTATGGCGACAGCACTTCTTCGAGCAGTAGGCAGTGCTCAAAGAGGGAATGGCCAAGCGCGTCCACCAAAATAGGACCGCGCTTGTGCAGCAGATACACGGACTCAGGGTGTGTCACGCCATCAAAATCGAGAAAGAGCACGCGCCCGCCCGTGTGTCGTGGGGGCGGTACGGAGAAGGCCGGCCCTGGGATTCCTGTCAGCATTTTTTCTTCAAGGCGGTGTGGACTGCGGCGATGAGGTGCGATTTCGACGCGCGCGGGCGCTTTCGTTCGACAGCATCAAGGCCAGGACGTAGTCTGGAACAGGCGTCGAACCGTGGTGACCACATCATCACCAATCAGATACGGGATTGGCGGAAGGTCAGCACTGGACTGAGCACTTCGAACGCTGGCGTATATCAACCTGCCCTCGCATCGAACATCGATTCGAAAAGCAACCACCGCGCTCGGGCGCGTGAATGCATAATCGCAAGTCTCGTAAACGAAAACAGTGAAGCGCTCGCACACCGGATATGGGCCACGTGGCGTTGGGCAGGCAAGAGCCAGTGACGCGCGATGCCACGTTGACCCGCGCGATTCGATGGAGCTGCCATCGCACACCACGGGCAAAGTGGCGCCAGTGCAGTCACCCAGGTACACGGCGACATTTGTCCTCAGCAAAGGCGCGCCTGGCGACAAATCAAGAGCTTCGCTCATCGCCTGTCCTCATGTCTGTAGATTTGCCTCACCGCGTGTCCTTGCCAACGCGCTCATAGACGACTCTCCTGCTACCCACCTGAATCCTCCGGGTTATACGTCGTCGGCCAGTGGTGACGACTGCCACCATCGGTATCTGCGTGGACCTGCCAGAGTTGTACTCCCTGGCTAACGCCCCCGGACCGACGGAAATGCCCAGCTTTTTGAAAGCCTCCGCAGCTATTGACTCGAACGTTGCGGCCGGCGCGGGACGGCCTGTATATCGATTTATGCGGGTTTTGGCATATATGCCATGGCCTACTCGTATCAGTTGTCCAGTCGCGACCAGCTTGGCTAGCACACGGGTCAGCTGCGATTGGCTTCCCAGTCCCGACACCTCCGAGCGAAGAATGACGACGCTCTTGCGCCGGCGGATGGAGCGCACGACACGAGTTTCCAGTGTCATCTTCGCCAGTAGCCCGGCACATTGCCGGATGAAGCCAATCGCAAAGAAGTCTCCCGATTGCTGCGTCGACTTGCATCCCGCAGAACGCGACCAGTACCAAACGAGCGACGCTTCAAAGCGGGTCTCCCCGCCGCATACGGAGCATGATGTCCGCGACCGCGGGTTGATGGTCTCTACTAGCCAGATGGAGCAGCACAGCAAGGCCGATTTCTGAAGCAGAATGAGATGGGTCCACGCGCATTCGCGCGATTTTTACCACCCGCTGGCCAGTGGCAACAGCCTCCCCACGTACTCGCCCTACCGAGTCAACAGATACTGTGAACCGACCGGCCGCATTTTGCACAGACGCTCGCTCCCGCTCCACGAGGCAGGTCACATGCGCTACGCGGCCCCGTTGTGTAGTCGGCACAGGCCTATTTGCTATCACGGGACCGTCCTCCGATATGAGTTGTGCGCTCTCATATCGGTGTAAAGCGTGATATGCGTCAGCCCAAATATCTGGAACGCCGCTGTGCTGTATGCACCGGGTGTACAGCTCTTGCGTCCATCGCAGGTCTGAGCCGAAACGGCCAACGCACACGGCAATGGCGATATCCTCGTCCTGCCTGAATCGCGCCGGTTCTACTACATAAGCCAACATCACCACTGCTCCTGTTACATCGCGTCTCGTTGACGGCAGCCTGTCTCGGTGTCACACGATTGCACGCCATTCCTAGCAGGCGTCGGCACCAAACACGTTCTGCACCAGCAGCAAACCCGGGGCCACCTATAAGTCGGTAACCCTGCGCAGGGAGGACATGCGCTCTCTGCGACCCGGGTGGCCGATGGGTGCCCAGTCTAAAGCGGAAAACATGCAATGTAAAGATTGGCAGTTTATAAACTGCCACTTTAAATAGGGTAGATTCACAGCTGGCGATGGGCGATGCTCCTGTCGCATATGGAAGACACCACAACACCTCACCAAAAGGCTGCCCGGCTGCGGCTCGGTGCGAATCTAAAATTGTTACGCGGGAAGCTGGGCATCTCGCAAGAGGTGCTCGCTGACCGCGTGGGGTTGCACCGGAATCACGTCGGGCAGATTGAGCGGGGCTTGGCGAACGTAACTCTGGACACTCTGGTGTCGCTCGCCAATGCGCTCGGCGTTCACGAGTCTCAACTGCTCCTAGAACCTACCGAGCGCCCTGTATCCATCAAGACCGGCCGCAAGAAGAAGACCGACGCAGGCGGCCAGACCACGGGCGACCGCAATAAGCCGAAAACTTAACGCCTCGGTTATCCGGTTGATGCCGGCGCGGTGTCTTAAACGCGTCCGCTCAAAAAATCGTACTCGTGGTGGCAGAGCCAAGAGTGCTGCCTCGTCGCAGGATGGCTGTACCGACTCGGTCGCGGAACGACGTCCATGACGCTCACAGCCACGCCTCGACGGCGCCCTGACACCAACGCAAAAGCTCGTGGTCAAGGAGCCCGGCCTCCCGAGCGCGGCCATCTGTCAGGCCACGCCCATCCGCGTTGTGTGCGTGACTCCGAATCCGCACATGTTGGGCAGGGCTTGAACCGCTCTCCCCTTCCTCCCTCTTTTCGCCTAAAACAGCCTGTTCATCCAACGTCGCTATATGCCTTTGGAACGCTGCGACGCTTGGCCATCGCTGATGGACGTCGCAACGCTCCGCGCGCCGCGGGACGCTGCGAAACACATAACGGCAGTGCTCCTGCATTTTACGAATCAAATCCGTGACGGCTTTGTTCGCCAGCATCCTTGCGTGGCCGGCCTGACACGGATTTCAGCCGTTAAAAAATGCTTAACGAACCCGTTATTTCCCAGGCGACGCTCCCCGTGAACGCGTCTATTCAACACGACGCGGGTGCCCATCCAATTGCCCCGAGTGGTTCCATTGCCCAAGGACATGCCAAGCTCACCTACCAGGAGCTCGAGCAACACATCCGGAAGCATCTTACCGCCGACGGGTGGGGCGGTCAGCGCGTCGCGAATTTCGTTTCGGCGATGCACGGCTGGATGCAGGTGTTCCAACGTAGGCCCGATGACATCGTGGGCGAGGAGTTAGGATGCAGCTTCGCCAAAAGCTTTCGGCGCTTCGAAGATGAAATGGCGCCACGACTCGCGCCCCGAACTCAGAAGGACCGTCAGGAACAAATCCGGAAGCTGAAGCAGTTGTACGACGCGCTCTCCATCAACGATTTGCTTCCACCTGTCTTCGGCGATGCACTGGCTTATGCCATTGACCGAAGCGGGGAAACACTCGCACAGATTGGCCGGCAGTCTTGCATTCTTCCTCAGGTCCTGGGCCAGTGGGTCCAAGGCAAAGGAACACCCCAGCACCAGACGAGCTATGCGCGGATTCCCGGCCTAGAGTCGGCTTTGGGATTGCCTCCTGATTGCTTGGCGAACCGGTTGCCGCCACGACGGCGTGCACGTTACGAGCGACGGAAAAATGAGCTCATGGATGCATCGACAGACACATCGGCAAAGTCCAAACGCGCCGCAAAGGTAGCCTGTCCGATGCTACGTCCAACAGCACGGCTCATGTCTCAGTGGGAGGAGCTGATTCGCTTCAAATCGGATGTAACCAGATATGGCGCGACCAAACGCAATACTTGGCGATTGAAGTCAGTCGAAGACACAGGCTTCCGCATTGGATGGGCAAACATGTGTGACGGAACAGTATGCGCCACCGCCGGATTGCAATGGTCCTTCTTTGCTCCCTTCCTTGGCTTCATCACAACGCATACCGTTCGGGGACGTACAGTGCCCAGCGAACATGCAGATTCCCTTGCATGGCTAACGTCAACCGGGCATATGAAATCGTATGTGCAGTTTCTGCGTACACGGGCTGGCAATGTCACGCACCATGGTGTCATCACGTTGCTTAACAATGCGCGGTCGCACCTGCGCCCTGAGACCGGGTTTCTGTGGCATCGCCCGGAGTTTGTCGATGACCTGTGCGCAGCTGGCGATGCACGCGCGCTGACCATTGCGACTCAATTGAATCGCGAGACCGCATGGCGCTCGTACTGTGCAGAAGCGCATCGTGAACTGCTCAACTTAGAAAAGTCTCTCGCGGCTCACTCACCCGTGCGCTACGCACGGAAGCGCAGCCAACGCGTCGCAACCATATTGGGAGATGAGTTCCCACTTAAACGCCTGGTAAAAATGGTGCGCGACCTCGAAGCCGATGAGCCGCCCCAAACTCATGAGCGAGACTACACCGTCTGGATTCGTGATGTCCTTCTTTGCAAGATGCTCATCAGCAATCCGCTACGCGTGTCCCAATTCAGCATCATGCGTTTCCGTGGCAGTCGACCAAACTTATATCAGACAGCGGATGGTTCCTGGCGACTTCGCTTCGACCCCAGTGACTTCAAGAACGAAAAAGGTGCGGCCTTCGAAGAATACGACGCCGCCGTGGAGCCGACCGTGTGGCCATGGATTCGCCGCTACCTGTCAGAAGCACGTCCCTCGCTTGTTAACGCGGAAACTGACTTTCTGTTTTTGCCCCGTGTTGAAGGTCCCAACCGAGGGGCAGGCTACGCAGCACTGGACATCGAGTTGGCCGGAAACTGGATTTCCGACTGTCTGGCCAAACGTGTAATCGTCGTGACAGCCCGATACATGCCGGAAGGAGATGGGTTCGGACCGCATACATTTCGCCATATTATTGCGACCGACCACCTCAAGCGCCACCCGCAAGACTATCTGACAGTCGCTCAACTCTTGCACGATACACTCGAGACAGTGATGGAGAACTATGCGCACCTGAAGGTAGATGACGGGTTGCGCGTGCTTCACGCTGGCGTGGCGCAGGCTATGCGTGAACTCGGCGAGTCGCACAAGTAAGAACCGAATAGCGTCGCTGCAAAGAATGGGGGGCGGCAAAGGTCACTGCCCCCACTTCGCGGTCGCGATGACTATCGACCATGCACAGTGCTCAGCAAAACCTTCGGCCGCTTGCCCTAGCGCAAGCACAGCCATCCTACGCGGGCCAAATCCAATTAGGTGCGAATAGCTCAGTCGCGGCCACTCCCCTTCTCGACGCACGGATGCCCGTACCGTCGCCGCATATGCATTTTGAATTTGTGCCAGAAAACTCTCCTGCACATGACCAGTTACGGACGGAGCATTGGCGTGGATTTGGGTCCAAGTGCGCAGGCTCTCGCCTGCATCCCTGAGGACTGCCCCACCTCGTTCTTCCCCGTGATTTTTCAGCAGACTGCGCCGCCGGCCGTCAGGCGCGCTTTGCGGAGGCCGCTTGACGCCTCTGAATCGTTTCGATAAATTCAAGCCATGAACTACGCAGCCCCCCCTCTCCGTCTCGACAGTTGCCGCGGCAACGCCTCGGCCGGGCGAGACTTTGCGCGGGCAAAGCGTACGTTCCGTGAGCGATGCGAAAGCAGCACCCTCGGGGCTTTCGCGGGCGTCCATTTGGCCTATCGGCAACGCAAACAAACCGGGCAGTTCGGATTTTTTCAAGTCAATCCGATTTTCGGACGGTCTCACGCCTTGCGTCGAGCCGTATTTGTTTGCGCCAGAAAACAGGACAACGCTCATGACCCATCTTATGATTTTCGCTACCGACTCGATTCCTAAGCGCGCCGCACGGGACGTCGAGAAACTACTGGCGGATGTGCTTCCAGCATCCGGCAAGCAAAAATTTCCCCACAAGGACCTGACCGCCTACGTGCTGTGCGGCGCGTCGGCATCGTGGCACGGCCTCGTCAATGTTTCTGACACGCCGGAAGCCGCCTCACCGCTCGACGAGGAGTGCGGTCCGGAGGTGTTCCGTGCTCGACGTGAAGAGCAGGTTCAACGCGCGATTGAGTTCTTCGCGAAGCAAGGTATGCCGCTTGAACGTGGCGCCGCCGCGACGCTACTGCGCAATTGGCAGCCGTCGGCGCGTCGTCCGCAACTCGACGTGGCGCGCTTCTACGAAGTCCAGGCCAACAACGGCTACACGGGTTCCGAGCGCCTGTGCGCTGTTTTGCTCAACCGCCTGATTTACTCGCGCGAGGTACCGAAGGCGCAGCAGGTCGAACTGATTCTCGACAACGTGTACTTCAGCCGCGACCCGCGGCGCGCAGCCCTTATCCAGGCCGACGCGGGTATCGTCGCCGTGCGACTCGTCAATTTGCGCGAGCATCCGGATGCGGCGATTGGCGTTCGCATTCTGGAGGCGTTCGAGGGCAGCGGCTTTGACTATCCACGCGTGTCGCTCGCGAAGGCGCTGACCTACGGCTGGGGATGCGAGCAGGCGCCGAAGCGCGCATGGGCGCTCCTCCGGTCGGTCGACATCGATACGTTCACAACCGACGCGGCGACAATCGAGTACTGCAAGCTGGTCGCGGGACTGGCCGCAGGTGGAGAGGTCGGCGCGCGCGACCTGCCCCTCGCGCTGAAGATGTGCGAACGCGCGGCGCACCTTGGAGACGGAGAGTCAGCCTATAACGCTTGCTTGTTCTACGCAAAAACGCGTTTTGATGCCAAGGCGGACATCTATTCGGGCGTGGTCGAGCCAGACGAGGAGCGTTCGCTCGCGTACTTTCACATGGCTATCATCGCGGGATACAACCCGAACACGGCACAATTCGCACCGGGGGCGTAAATCATGGCGACGAAATCTCAAAAACCACAATCCGCACTGGACGCCGGCTACGAGGCAGGCATGCAGGCGGACGTAGAGCCGTCAGACTATGATATGTCGTTCTTCGAGCCCGACTACCGGCTGGGCTTCGTTGTGGGCCACAGCACTGCCGAGTCGATTCGCCGGGCAAGCCCGATGGCCGCTGCGGTGATGGCAGCCGACCTGGGCCCGCGATACAACGTTCCGCTGGACGTTTTGCTCGAGCAATTGGAGCTACCGGACGACCTATGCGGTATCGTCGAAGAAGCGTATGAGCCCGGTGACCCGGACGACGACGAGTCTGAAGAAGACGACCTTGCATAAGACGAGCCGGCTCACGGTCGGCAGCGTGACAGGCTGAATTCAGACGCCCCGTTCCAAACGGGGCGTTTTTCGTTTTGGACTGCGAGCGGGATGCCTTGCGCGTCGACGATGAGGTGGTGTTTGCTGCCGAGCTTGCGCCGTACGTGAACTGTAAGCGAGTGTGCTGCGGCCGATTGGAAGGGAATTGGAGCTTGGAACTGTTACCCTCGCCTGCTATCTTGAAAACGTGTAGCGGCTGCAAAACGAGGCGGAGCAGGGCTCTGACGACAATCGTCGCGAGTCCCTGATTCGCCACCAAATGCGAAAAGCCGCTGTTTCGAAAGAAACAGCGGCTTTTTTCATTGCTTCAGCGCACACGGTGCCGCACGTTGCCCGTCCCTCAGCCCACGTGCTGCGCCGCGACTACGCCACCACCGCTCCGCGCTTCGCATCCGCCGCCTCCGCCCCCACCTTCCCCCGCCAGTTCTCCCCACCTTCCAGCGCCGGCGTCGACTCGAACACCTCCGCGATCCAGTCCGCAAACACGCGCACCTTCTGCGACAAATGCCGGTTGTGCGGATACACGATGGAAATCGGCTTCGGCTTCGGATTGCTGTCCGGCAGCACTTCGACCAGCGAACCGTCGAGCAGGTGCGGCAGCACCATGAACAGCGTCGGCTGGATCATCCCGAAGCCTTCGAGCCCGCACGTCACGTACGCATCCGAATCGTTGACCGTGACGCTGCCGTTCATCCGCACCTCGAACGGCTTGCCGTCGATCATGAACACCCACGGAATCGCCCGCGCGCCGTGGCTCGCGCGGAAATTCACAGCATGATGCTCGACGAGATCGGCAATCTCGTTCGGCTCGCCGTGACGCGCGAGGTAATCGGGCGACGCGCACGTCACGCGCTTGAGCATCCCGATGCGCCGCGCGACCATCGAAGAATCCTCGAGCGGCCCGACCCGGATCATGCAGTCGATGCCCTCCTCGACCGGATCGACGTAGCGGTCGGACAGCCCCAGCTCGAGCGTGATGTCCGGATAGCGCTGCCGGAAAATCGACAGCGACGGCAGCACGATGCGCCGCCCGAGCGAACTCGGCATGTGGACGCGCAGCATGCCGCTCGGCTTGCGGTTGCCGGCCTGGAAACTCGCGTCGGCCTCGGCGATCTCCGCGATGATCTTCATGCAATGCTCGTAGTACGCGGCGCCCTCCGGCGTCAGCGACAGCCGGCGCGTCGTCCGGTGCATCAGGCGCACGCCGAGCAGCGCCTCGAGATTCTGGATGATGGTCGTCACCGACGCGCGCGGCATCGCGAGCGTGTCGGCCGCCCGCGTGAAGCTGTTCGCGTCGACCACGCGGGTAAAAACTTCCATTGCCTGGATTCGGTCCATGCCGCTTCCCCTTCGAATCACCAACGGAACAGAATAGAGCCCGCGGCGGGCGCGGCACAAGCCCCCGCCTATTGTTGTCCAATCCTGAATAGTTTCGGTGCTTCGGACTCGAAACCGACCGGTTTCCGTTCAGTTCCGCGCAGCGCCTGCTCTGGCCCCGCTCATCCGTCGTCTGTTACCGCACGAACCGCTCGCGATATCCCTGCGGCGACACGCCGAGCACGCGCACGAAACTGCGTCGCAGCGTCTCCTCGGTACCGAAGCCGCAACGCCCGGCGATCCGCTTGACGGGCCACGCCGTTTCGCCGAGCAGGCGTTGCGCGGCCTCGACCCGGATCTGCTCGACCGCGCGCGCGGGCGTGCGGCCGGTCTCCGCACGATAGTGGCGCACGAAGCTGCGCTCGCTCATGCTCACGCGCTCGGCGAGCGCGGGCACCGACAGGTCGGCCGTCAGGTGCTCGGCCATCCACGCGTGCAGCTCGCCGAACCGGTCGGCAGTGCGCTGCATCGACAGCATCGTGCTGAACTGCGCCTGTCCGCCCGGACGCTTCAGGAACACGACGAGTTCGCGCGCGACGTCGAGCGCGGTCGCCCGACCGAGATCCTCTTCGACCAGCGCGAGCGCCAGATCGATGCCGGCCGTCACGCCGGCCGACGTCCACAGCGCGCCTTCGCGGATGAAGATCGGGTTCGGTTCGACACGCACGTTCGGGTAGCGCGCCGCGAATTCGTCGCAGCGCGCCCAGTGCGTGACCGCGCGCCGCCCGTCGAGCAGGCCGGCCTCGGCGAGCAGGAACGCGCCGGTGCAGACCGACGCCACGCGGCGCGCGCGCCCGGCCTGCTGCCGCACCCAACTCACCACCCGCGCATCCTTCGACGCCGCATGCACGCCCTTGCCGCCGGCGACGATCAGCGTGTCGGGACGGCGCGCGGCCGCGCGCAGCGACTCGGCCATCACGACGAGGCCCGACGACGTCTCGACGGGCCCGGCTTCGACGGCCACGACGCGCGGCGCATACGGCGCCGGCTGCCCGCGCTCCAGCGCGAGCTCGTTGACGGATGCGAACACCTGCAGCGGCCCCGTCACATCGAGCAGTTGCGCACGGGGAAACGCGAGGACGAGGATCGAACGCGGAGCGGCGGCGGGCATGGCGATTGGCTGAAAACGTGGGTGATATGGCAATTTCGCCAAACACTACGCGCCTAGAATCGATCTGTCCATCCCGTGCCGAACGGCGCGCGTTCCCTTCCCGTCGGAGTCTTCGCATGACCCTGCATATCGGCCTTCTCGTCTTTCCGGGCGTCCAGCAACTCGACCTCACCGGCCCGCACGATGTGCTCGCGTCGCTGCCCGACGCGGCCGTCCATCTGGTGTGGAAGTCGCGCGACGCGGTCGCGTCGAGCAGCGGCCTCGCGCTCGCGCCCACCTGCACGTTCGACGACTGCCCGCCGCTCGACGTGATCTGCATCCCGGGCGGGATCGGCATCAACGACCTGCTGCTCGATACCGAAACGATCGCGTTCGTGCAACGGCGCGCGGCCACCGCGCGCTACGTGACGTCGGTCTGCACGGGCGCGCTGCTGCTCGGCGTGGCCGGCCTGCTGCGCGGACGGCGCGCGACGACGCACTGGCGGTTCCACTCGCTGCTCGAACCGTTGGGCGCGATACCGGTGCGCGAGCGCGTCGTGCGCGACGGCAACCTGGTCACGGGCGGCGGCGTGACGGCCGGCATCGACTTCGCGCTGACGATCGCCGCGGAGCTGGTCGGCGACGAAGAAGCGCAGGCGATCCAGTTGCAACTCGAATATGCGCCCGCGCCGCCGTTCGACGCCGGCTCGCCCGATACCGCGCCGGCTGCGGTCGTGACGCGCGTCACCGAGCGGACGGCCGCCGGCTTCGAGAAGCGCAAGCAGATCGTCGAGCAGGCGCTGCGCGCAGCGTCGCGCTGAACGCGGATGTCGGAAAAATCACGGGAAAGCGGCACACACGCGTGCCGGAGAACACATCGATGAAGATCATCCGGAGTGCCGCATTCACGGCGGACCGCGCGTGGGGCGCGCTCGACATCGCGAACCTGAACGGCATCACGGTCCGGCTGCACTGGACCGACCAGCCGTATCGCTGGCACGTGAACGACGGCGAGGAGGTGTTCGCGGTGCTCGATGGCCGCGTCGAGATGCGCTACCGCGACGCAGGCGTCGAGCATGCGACGGTGCTCGAGACGGGCGACGTCTTCCATGCGACGGTCGGCACCGAGCACGTCGCGCATCCGCTCGGCGCCGCGCGCATCCTCGTGATCGAGACCGCAGGCAGCGTCTGACAGCGGGCATCGGTGTCTCGACGCAGCGCGGACGACGACCGCCTGCGCGCGGCGGGGCTCAGCCCGAGATCGTCCCGGTCGCCTGCGACGGGATCAGTTTCGGCTGCGGCGTGCACAGACACTGGCACAGGTCGTGTTCGAGCGCGACGACCTTGCCCATCACGGTCATCGTGCGCTCGCCGCCGTCCGATACGATCACGCCCGGCGACTTGCACGCCGCGCAGAACACAGCTGCGCCGAGATAGGAGAGTTCGCGCCCGTCGAACGACGAATTGGCGATCCCTTCGAGCACGACGCCGCCGTGATCGGTCGTGTCGCCCTTCAGAATGAATTTGCGGCTCATGATGTCGGTTCTTCCCTCGGAAACGCCGCGCGACGCAACCGCGCACGGGCATCGTGAAACCGCCCGTCGGTCGCGGGCGTCCCGCGAGCATATCACCGCTGGCCGCGGCCGCGACACGGGTCCTCGGCGTGGGCCGCCCGCTGCAACACGTGCTCGCCGCGCACGGCCATCCGGCGGCCACGCGCGCTCACGCGCCGCGATGCGCCAAACCCGATTACCTGCGACTACCCGTTCCGCCGTTCCACCGAGGCCGTGCGCCGGCACGAACGCGCGAAGCTGCCAACGCAACAGGGACGTATACGGTTCGGCATCACATCGCATCGATAACGTCCGATTCTTTAACGAAAAAGTAGCCTATATTTTCGTACAATTACTAAATACAAATCCGTCAAAAAGGTTTAATGGCAATCTCAATCAAATCGCCAATTCAACGACTTTAATGCCTTGTAACCCACCATTCTCATACCGTTCGCACACCGGATAAATACGCGATTCCATAATAATAATTCGCGAAAAACGTCCGTTAAAATCCAGCAAATCGATAGATAGAATCAAGTCATCGCTTTCTATTTATCGATAAAAAATGGACGAACTCCTACCGATGCGACTATTCGTCAAGGTCGCCGAACTTCGCAGTTTCGCGCGCGCGGCCACGGAACTGAACATCTCCAATTCGTCGGCCACCCGCCTCGTGATGAGCATCGAGGATCGGCTCGGCGCACGCCTGCTGAATCGCACCACCCGCAGCCTGTCGCTGACCGACGCGGGCCACCTCTATCTGGCGCAGATACGTCACGTGATCGACGAGATCGACCGGGTCGAGGAAACGATCGCCTCGATGCATCACGAACCGATTGGATCGCTGAAAATCGCGGCGCCGGTCATGTTCGGCATGCACGTGCTCGCGCCGGCCATCGACGCGTTCAAGACGCGCCATCCGGCCATCGTGCCGGAAGTCACGATCGTGGACCGTCACGTCGACCTCGTGTCCGAGGGCTTCGACATCGGGCTGCTGCTGTCGCAGCACATCAGCAACAACACCCTCGTGAAGCGCCCGCTCACGCGCATCAACCGGATCGTCTGCGCGGCGCCGCACTATGTCGAACGGCACGGCGCGCCGGGCCATCCGCACGATCTCGCATCGCACGCGGGCCTGGCATTCCATGCCGATTTCGCGGGCGAATACTTGTCGTTCGAACACGAACAAACGCGCATCACCGTGCGCCCGAACAAATCCGCATCGTCGAACAACGTCGGGTTGATCCGGAACTGGGCGCTGTCCGGCATGGGCATCGCGGTCCTGCCCGATTTCCTCGTCAAGCCGGATCTCGACGACGGCCGGCTGCTCGCGCTGCTGCCCGGCTATCGGCTCGAAGCCCTCGAGATGAATGTCGCGTACCCGACCCGCCGGCATTTTCCGCGCAAGGCACGGCTGTTCGTCGATCACCTGATCGAGCATTTCACCAGTTGAATGAACGGTGAAATCGCGCACCATTTTTCCACGCTGCGTCGCCGCCGCCCGCCCGACCTGCCCAGGGCCGGCGCACCGCGCCGGCTGGCGCCCCGACCGCCATCGACCCGTCGCCCGGCTGGCGCGGGCACGCCTGTTGCGCCGGCGCATCTCGGTAGTCAACCGGCCTTGGCAGCCCGCCGCGGAGGACTACACTAATCCTTAATGGGGTGTGGCCGGACAACCGCGCCCTCAGGGAGACGCCGCCATGAATCGGCCGCTGAATCGTATCCTCCCGCGCGTGACCGGTCCCGCATCGGTCTGGACGTGGGTCAAGTGGTCTTTGCTCGCCGCACTGCTGATCGCGGTGGCGATCGTCGCGCGGCTGGTGCAGACCGAGATCGAAACGTCCCGGCTGCAGGCGCGCTACCTGTCCGAGCTCACCCGCGACGTCGGCTACACGGTCGAGACGGGGCCGAGCGATCACATCCGCTTCCCCGGGAACGGCCCGTACGACCAGCGCTTCGGCTACGCGCTGATCCCCGCGTTCCAGCAGCGGCTGCTCGCGCGCGGCTTCGTCGTCAGCGAACAGGCGCGCGATTCGCAGCGGATGCTGTCGCTCGGCGAGCGCGGGCTATTTCTCCCTTACGAAGAGAAAGACCAGACGGGCCTGATGCTGTTCGATTCGACCGGCTCGCCGCTGTTCGCGACCGTGTTCCCGCAGCGCGTCTATGCCGACTTCGACACGGTGCCGCGCGTGATCACCGATTCACTGCTGTTCATCGAGGATCGCTACCTGCTCGATGCGAACGAACCGAACCGCAACCCGGCGATCGACTGGGGGCGCTTCAGCCGCGCGCTGGCCGACCAGGCGCTGCACGTGGTCAATCGCCATCAGGCGCGCCCGGGCGGCAGCACGCTCGCGACGCAGATCGAGAAATTCCGCCATTCGCCCGAGGGCCGCACCGCGACGCCGCCCGAGAAGCTGCGGCAGATCGCGTCCGCGTCGGTGCGCGCGTACCTGAACGGCCCGCAGACGATGCTCGCGCGCCGCACGATCGTGGTGCGCTACCTGAACTCCGTGCCGCTCGCCGCGCGGCCGCACGTCGGCGAAATCACCGGCATCGGCGACGGCCTCGCCGCGTGGTACGGCCGCGACTTCAACGACGTGAACCGGGTGCTCTCCGCGCCGACGACCGGCGACAACGTCGACCAGCAAGGCAAGATGTTCCGCGAGGCGCTGTCGCTGCTGATCGCGCAGCGCGCGCCGTCGTACTTCCTCAACCGCGGCTATCCGGCGCTGCAGAAGCTGACCGACAGCTACCTGCGGCTGCTGTCGAACGGCGGCGTGATCTCGCCCGCGCTGCGCGATGCCGCGCTCGCCGCGCAGATCGAACGCAGCGCGCCGCCGGCCGCCGCGCGCGTGCAGTCGTTCGTGTCGCGCAAGGCCGTGACCTCCGCGCGCGCGTCGCTGCTGTCGGCGCTCGGCATCAGCGACCTGTACCAGCTCGACCAGCTCGATCTGCAGGCCACCAGCACGCTCGACAACGGCGTGCAGCAGGCGGTCGCGGAGCGGCTCGCGCGGGCATCGACGCGCGACGGCGCGCAGGCCGCCGGCCTGTACGGTTTCGAGATGCTGGCGCCGAAGGACGACCCGTCGCACCTCACGTACAGCTTCACGCTGTACGAGCACCGCAACGGCGCGAACATGCTGCGCGTGCAGACCGACAGCGTGAACCAGCCGTTCGACGTGAACCGCGGCGGCCGCATCAACCTCGGCTCGACCGCGAAGCTGCGCACGCTGATCACGTACCTGCAAATCGTCGCCGACCTGCATGCGCGCTATGCGAACCTGTCGAACGCGGAGCTGGCGCGCGTGAAACCGGATCCGATCGACGGGCTGTCGCGCTGGGCGCTCGACTACCTGTCGCATACGCGCGACCGCTCGCTGCAGGCGATGCTGGATGCGTCCGTCGAACGCAAGTATTCGGCGAGTCCGGACGTGTTCTACACGGGCGGCGGCGCGCAGGTGTTCTCGAACTTCGAAAAGTCGGACAACGGCCGCATCCTGACGCTGCACGCGGCGTTCGAGCACTCGGTCAACCTCGTGTTCGTGCGGCTGATGCGCGACATCGTTCACTACGAAACGCTGCAGGCGGCCGGCCCGTCGTCGTCGTGGCTCAACGATCCCGCGCAGCGCCAGCATTACCTGCAGCAATTCGTCGACGGCGAAAGCCAGGTCTACGTGAAGCGCTACTACACGCGCTATGCGGGCAAGGCGCCCGACGACGCGCTCGCGCTGATGCTGCGCGACGTACGCAAGTCGCCGCCGAAGCTCGCGACGGTGCTGCGCAGCGTCGCGCCGAACGAATCGCTTGCATGGTTCGATGCGCAGATGCGCGCGCAACTGAAAGGCACGCCGGCCGCGACGCTGTCCGACGACGATCTCGCCGCGCTCTACGCGAAGTACGCGATCGACCGCTTCAACCTCAACGATCGCGGCTATATCGCGAGCGTTCATCCGCTCGCGCTGTGGACGCTCAACTACCTGCGCGCACATCCGGCCGCGTCGCTCGCCGACGTGCAGCGCGACAGTCGCGATGCGCGTTTCTACACGTATTCGTGGCTGTACAAGACCCGCTACCACGCGACGCAGGACCGCCGCATCCGCCGCATGGTCGAGCTGCGCGCGTACGCGGAAATCACGAAGTCGTGGCGCGCGCTCGGCTACCCGTTCGCGGAGGTGACGCCGTCCTACGCGGCCGCGATCGGCGCCTCGGGCGACCAGCCCGACGCGCTCGCGAAACTGATCGGCCTGATCGCGAACGGCGGCCAGAAGGCGCCGACCGAGACGATCACACGGCTCGATTTCGCGAAGGGCACGCCGTACGAAACCCGCTTCGTGCGCGCGGCCGCGCAGCCGCAGCCGATGCTGGCGCCGGAGATCGTCAACGTCGCGCACACGCTGCTGCGCGACGTCGTGCTCCACGGCACCGCGCGCCGCCTCGCGGGCGGGCTCACGCTGCCGGACGGCAAGACGCTCGACGTGTACGGCAAGACCGGGACGGGCGACCAGCGCTTCAACATCTATGCGCGCGGCGCGCGGCTGATCGAGTCGCGCAAGGTCAACCGCAGCGGCACCTTCGTGTTCGCGATCGGCGACCGGTTCTTCGGCGTGCTGACGGCGACCGCGCACGAGCCGTATGCGGCGCGCTACGACTTCACGAGCGCGATGGCCGTGCAGTTGCTGAAGTCGATGGCGCCGGCGCTCGCGCCGCTGATCGAACGCCCGGCCGACGCCGGCACGCGCACCGCCGGCCCGGCGCCGCAAGCGGAAACGCCTGCGCCGAACGCGGCGGCCGTGCAACCCTCCTGATCCGATTGCGCCGCGCAGGCGCCCGCAACCGCGCGCCGCTCAGCGCGAGCGGCCGTCGTAGTGCGTGACGGGCAGCGCGTCGAGATCAACGCCCTCGACGCAGCGCACGTTGATCGCGGCCATTGCGGTGCCGTCCGGATGGACGCCTTCGCCGAATACATGAATCCCGCACCGCTTGCAGAAGCGATGCCGGATCACGTGCTTGTTGAACAGGTAGGTCGCGAGATTTTCGTCGGGCGTCAGCAGCTTCATGTGGTCGCGCGGCACGAACCACATCAGCGCGCCCTTGCGCTGGCAGATCGAGCAGTTGCACGCCATCACGCCCTGCAGGTCGCCTTCCGCCTCGAACGTCACGTCGCCGCAATGGCAGCTTCCGCGATAAAGCATGGTCGTCTCCCGGTGCAGCCCGTGCGCAGCGCCGGCGCCCGGGCGGGACGCCGTTGGCCGGGCCGATCCAAACGCGTACAGTAGCGCTCGCACGCGCCGCACGCAATGTCCGGGCGGCGCCCATCCGTCATCGACCCAGGAGACCCTCATGCTCGAACTGCGCCCCGGCTGCGAATGCTGCGACAAGGACCTGCCGCCCGATTCGGCGGAAGCGCGCATCTGCACATTTGAATGTACGTTCTGCGCGACCTGCGCCGACGACGTGCTGAAGGGCCGCTGCCCGAACTGCGGCGGCGACCTGGTCGCGCGGCCGCGGCGGCCGGCGAGCCTGCTCGCGAAGTACCCGCCGTCGACGGAACGCATCCACAAGCCGGGCGGCTGCGCGAACGCCTGACGACACGGTGCGGCGCGGGGGCCGCCTCGCCCCGCTCCGTCACGACATCTCGATCCGCGCGCGCGTCACCGCGAGCAGCGTCGCCATCGCGCGGCGCGCGCCGTCTTCGTCGCGCACGCGGATCGCGTCGCTGACGGCCGTGTGCTCGGCAAGCGACGCGTTGTACACGTCCGCCCGGCGCGCGTTCAGCTGCAGTTGCGCCTCGAGCGTGCGATCGATCAGCGCGCCGAGCGGCACCAGCAGCTCATTGCCGCCGGCCTCCAGCACGCTCAGGTGAAAGTGCAGGTCGGCGCGTACCCATTCGTCGACGTTGCGCGCGGCGGCCATCGCGCGCACCGCGCCGTCGATCGCGTCGAAGGCTTCGGGCGTATGGGTGCGCGCGGCGAGCGCAGCCGCGTGCGGCTCGATCATCTCGCGCATTTCCTGCAGCTTCAGCGCGAACGCGAGCGGCGGCGCGACGCGCGCATACCAGTCGAGCAGGTCGGCATCGAGCAGGTTCCACGCACGGCGCGGCCGCACGCGCGTGCCGACCTTCGGCCGCGATTCGACCAGCCCCTTCGACGTCAGCGTGCGCAGCGCCTCGCGCATCACCGTGCGGCTCACGCCGTACATCTCCATCAGGTCGGGTTCCCTCGGCAGCAGCGATTCGGGCGGATAGTCGCCGCGCAGGATCGCCGTCGCGAGCCGGAAGGCCGTCTGTCCATGCAGGTCGCGTTGAATGATCGTTCTCCGTCGGGCGGGCTGCCCACTATCTGCACATTAATGCTATTAATACTATTTTTTATTCGACTACGCTAGGATAACCGCGAAAGCACGGATCGTGCGCCGCGCCCGCGCGGGCGCGCCGGTCAATCATGGAGACACGCGTCATGAAAATCACCCGCCTCGAAACGTTCGTCGTCCCGCCCCGCTGGCTGTTCCTCAAGATCGAAACCGACGAGGGCATCATCGGCTGGGGCGAGCCCGTCGTCGAAGGCCGCGCGCACACGGTCGAGGCCGCCGTGCAGGAACTGGCCGACTACCTGGTCGGCCGCGACCCGCTGTTGATCGAGGATCACTGGCAGGTGATGTACCGCGCGGGCTTCTACCGCGGCGGCCCGATCATGATGAGCGCGATCGCGGGCGTCGACCAGGCGCTGTGGGACATCAAGGGCAAGCATCACGGCGTGCCCGTGCACGCGCTGCTCGGCGGCCAGGTGCGCGACCGCATCAAGGTGTATTCATGGATCGGCGGCGACCGGCCGAGCGACGTCGCGAACAATGCGCGCGCGGTGGTCGAGCGCGGCTTCAAGGCCGTGAAGATGAACGGCTCCGAGGAACTGCAGATCGTCGACACCTACGACAAGGTCGAACAGGTGATCGCGAACGTCGCGGCGGTGCGCGACGCGGTCGGCCCGCACGTCGGGATCGGCGTCGACTTCCACGGCCGCGTGCACAAGCCGATGGCGAAGGTGCTCGCGAAGGAACTCGACCCGTACAAGCTGATGTTCATCGAGGAGCCGGTGCTGTCGGAGAACGCCGAGGCGCTGCGCGACATCGTCAACCAGACCAACACACCGATCGCGCTCGGCGAGCGGCTGTACTCGCGCTGGGACTTCAAGCACATCCTCGCGGGCGGCTACGTCGACATCATCCAGCCGGACGCATCGCACGCGGGCGGCATCACCGAGTGCCGCAAGATCGCGACGCTCGCGGAAAGCTACGACGTCGCGCTCGCGCTGCATTGCCCGCTCGGGCCGATCGCGCTCGCCGCGTGCCTGCAGCTCGACGCGATCAGCTACAACGCGTTCATCCAGGAACAGAGCCTCGGCATCCACTACAACCAGGGCAACGACCTGCTCGACTATCTGCGCAACCCCGAGGTGTTCCGCTACGACGATGGCTTCGTCGCGATCCCGCAAGGGCCGGGGCTCGGCATCGACGTGAACGAGGAGAAGGTGCGCGAGATGGCGAAGACCGGCCATCGCTGGCGCAACCCGGTGTGGCGCCACGCGGACGGCAGCGTCGCCGAGTGGTGATGAACGCGTGAGATAAATAAGAAAGACGCGGGGTGCGGCGCGCGCCGCGCAATGCGTTCGACACGGCCGCCCGACAAGGCGGCCGTTCTTGCATCCGCGCCACGCCAGCGGCGCGCGCCAGCGCCCTGCGCCCTGCGTCGTTCGGCCGTCAGCCGAGCGCCGCGAACCCCGGCACGCTGAACGACAGCACGGCCGCCGCCACGAACACGCCGATCATCGTCATCCCTTCGAGATGCAGGATGTTGCGGAACGTGTACGCGTCCTCGGTCGACGCGGTGCGGCGCAGGCGCGGCAGCGCCGAGAAGCGGTTGAGCCCGCCGAGCACGAGCGCGAGCGCGACGAGCAGCAACTTCAGCAGCAACACGCGCCCCCACGTGCTGCCGTCGAGCGGCGCGAGCGAGCCGCCGAGCCCGCGGATCGCGTTGAGCACGCCGGTGCCGAGCACGAAGACGACCGCGACGATCGACGTGCGCGACAGGTGCTGGCCGATGCGGATCAGCGCGCCGCGCGCGACCGACGTCCCGAGCGCCGGCAACACCGCGAGCCCGCCCGCGAGCACGAGGCCGCCCCATACGGCGGTGGCCAGCAGGTGCAGCGTCTGCACGCCGACCGCCGCGGACAGCACGCCGCTGTCGGCCGCATGGCCGAGCGACGCCTTGCCGGCCGCGACCACGATCACCGCGAGCCACAGCACTGCATGCGCGACCGGGCCGTCCGGCTTCGCGAGCGCGACGATCGCGAGCAGCAGCGCGCCGGCGAACGCGACGCTCCACGCGAAGCCCGTATGCGTTTGCATCAGCATGACGGGAATCGCGGCGAACGCGCCGCCGAGCCCCGCGCCGCTCATCGTCGCGGCCTCGTAGACGAGCCAGCCGAGATCGGCGAGCACCAGCGCCAGCGCCGCCGCGACCAGCGAATGTTGCGCGCGCAGCCAGGCGGGGTGCGACGGCGCGATGACCGGCCGCGCACCGTCCTTGCCGAGCCACGCCTTGAGCAGCGCCGAGCCGACCGCCATCGCGAACGCCGCATCCATCAGCGCCGCGAGCGCGACCTGACCGATCCACAAGCTGTCGAACTTCATCGCGCGCCCCCTCCCGCAAGCGGCAGGCCGGCAGTGCGGCGGCACCGGGACGGACAGCGGGACGGACAGCGGGAGGCAGGCAACGGCACGGTAGAAAACGTCATCGATGAATCCGGAAACGGGAGAAATGACTGGACCTGCGGCGGAGGCGGCGCCGCGCGACCCGCGAGTGTACGGTCTTCGATGGGGAAAACGCACGCCGGTTCACATGCCCCCGGCGCAATGCGCGTCAAATTGTCGCAAGTCGCAAACGGACAGGAACCGATGTCCTTTTGCCAAATAGCCGTCATTACCCATCGATGATAGAATGCCGCGTCGCAGCAGCCCGGCTGTCCTGCCGTCCATGCGCCGAGCCGATCGTAGCCCGGACAAGGTCCCCGACGAATAAACATGGAGTCTCGTGTGTCTTCAAGACGCCTCTTCCGTCCGCTGCTCGCCGTTCTGATGATCGGCGGCGCGGGCCTTATGAGCGCTGCCCAAGCGCAGACCAAGCCCACGGAGCAAGCGCACGCCCAGCAGGCGCCGCTCAAGGCACCCGATACCATGGCCGAGCGCGTGCGCGGCTGTACTGCATGCCACGGCGTTCACGGCCAGGGCACGGACAACGACTACTTCCCGCGTCTTGCCGGCAAGCCGGCCGAGTACCTGTACAACCAGCTCGTCAACTTCCGTGACGGCCGGCGCAAGTACCCGCCGATGAACTATCTGCTGACGTACCTGAACGACGATTACCTGAAGGAAATCGCCGAGCACTTCTCGGCCGAACGTCCGCCGTACCCGACGCCGGCGAAGCCGACGCTGCCGGCCGCGACGCTCGCACGCGGCAAGCAGCTCGTCACGCAGGGCGACCCGTCCCGCAAGCTGCCGGCCTGCGTGGCCTGCCACGGCGCAGGGCTGACCGGCATGCAGCCGGCGATCCCGGGCCTCGTCGGCCTGCACGCCGATTACCTGAGCGCGCAGCTCGGCGCATGGCGCTCGGGCAACCGCCACGCGAAGGCGCCCGATTGCATGCACGACATCGCCGCGAAGCTTTCCGACGAAGACGTGACGGCCGTGACCGCGTGGCTCGCCGCGCAACCGGCGCCCGCCAACCCCGTGCCGGCCCCGGCGCGTTCGATGAAGACTCCGCTCGCCTGCGGCAGCGAACCGCAATAAGGCAAGGGAGACAGACACAATGAAACGCAAGTCCCTGTTTGCACTCTCGGCCGTCGCAATCGTCGCGGCTGCCGCCCTCGTGCCGGTCCTGTGGCCGGGCAACGACACGCTGCACGGCGCTGCCGCCGTCGCGGCCACGCCGGCCGACCAGGCCGCGTTGATCAAGAAGGGCGAATACCTCGCGCGCGTCGGCGACTGTATCGCGTGCCACACCGTGCGCGGCGGCAAGTCCTTCGCGGGCGGCCTGCCGATGGCGACGCCGTTCGGCACGATGTACACGCCGAACATCACGCCGGACGACCAGAACGGTATCGGCAAGTGGACGTCGGACGACTTCTACCGTGCGATGCACACCGGTCGCTCGAAGGACGGCAGCCTGCTGTACCCGGGTTTCCCGTTCGCGAGCTACACGAAGGTCACGCGCGCCGATTCGGATGCGATCTACGCGTACCTGCGTTCGGTCGCGCCGGTGTCCGTGCCGAGCCGTCCGCACGAACTGAAGTTCCCGTTCAACAACCGCAACCTGCTGATCGGCTGGCGCACGCTGTTCTTCAAGGAAGGCGAATACAAGCCGGATCCGACGAAGTCGGTCGAATGGAACCGCGGCGCGTATCTCGTCGAAGGCCTCGGCCACTGCTCGATGTGCCACACGTCGATCAACATGATGGGCGGCCCGGTGAGCTCGTCGGCGTTCGCCGGCGGCCTGATCCCGCTGCAGAACTGGTATGCGCCGTCGCTGACGAACGACAAGGAGCTCGGCCTCGGCGACTGGCACGTGCAGGAGCTGTCCGACCTGCTGCAGGCCGGCGTGTCGCAGAAGGGCGCGGTGTTCGGCCCGATGGCGGACGTGGTCCACAACAGCCTGCAGTACATGACCGACGAAGATACGCGCGCGATGTCGACGTACCTGAAGTCGATCCCGCAGAAAGCTGAAGCGCCGAAGAACATGCAGTACGAGCCGTCGAAGCAGTTCGGCAACGCGCTGTTCGACCAGGGCAAGAAGATCTACGCGGACAACTGCGCGACCTGCCACGCCGAAAACGGCGCGGGCAAGCCGCCGGCCTATCCGCCGCTCGCGGGCAACCACTCGATCATGATGGAATCGGCCGTCAACCCGATCCGCATGGTGCTGAATGGCGGCTACCCGCCGAGCACGTTCAAGAATCCGCGTCCGTACGGGATGCCGCCGTTCGCGCAGTCGCTGTCGAACCAGGAAGTCGCGGCGGTCGTCACGTATATCCGGATGTCTTGGGGTAACAACGGTACGCCGATCTCGCCGCAACAGGTGAGCGACCTGCGTTCCGCGCCGCTCGACTAAGAAGCGGCTCACACAAACGGGGCGCGGCTGCGGGAAACCGCGGCCGCGCCCTTTTGCTTTTTGGCTGTTTTGCGATGCAGGTTTGCCGCGCGGGCCGCGCGATGCATCGCCGATCATAAAACTCAAGAGTGGTATCTATGTCTTTCGAATCTCTCGGCCTGGCCGAACCGCTGGTCAAGGCGGTCAACGAGCTCGGCTACACGTCGCCGACCCCGATCCAGCAGCAGGCGATCCCGGCCGTCCTCGGCGGCGGCGACCTGCTCGCCGGCGCACAAACCGGCACCGGCAAGACCGCCGGCTTCACGCTGCCGATCCTGCAACGCCTGCATACGTTCTACGCGGAGCACCGTGGCGCGAAGCGTGCGGTGCGCGCGCTGATCCTCACGCCGACGCGCGAACTCGCCGCCCAGGTCGAGGAAAGCGTGCGCGCGTACAGCAAGTACCTGAAGCTGCGCTCGACCGTGATGTTCGGCGGCGTCAGCATCAATCCGCAGATCGATGCGCTCAAGCGCGGCGTCGACATCGTCGTCGCGACGCCGGGGCGCCTGCTCGACCACATGCAGCAGAAGACCATCGACCTGTCGGATCTCGACATCCTCGTGCTCGACGAAGCCGACCGGATGCTCGACATGGGCTTCATCCACGACATCAAGCGCGTGCTCGCGAAGCTGCCGCCGCAGCGCCAGAATCTGCTGTTCTCGGCCACCTTCTCCGATGAAATCAAGGCGCTCGCCGACAGCCTGCTCGATTCGCCCGCGCTGATCGAGGTCGCCCGCCGCAACACGACCGCCGAGAGCGTCGCGCAGAAGATCCACCCGGTCGACCGCGACCGCAAGCGCGAGCTGCTCACGCACCTGATCCGCGAACACAACTGGTTCCAGGTACTCGTGTTCACGCGCACCAAGCACGGCGCCAACCGGCTCGCCGAGCAACTGACGAAGGACGGCATCAGCGCGATGGCGATCCACGGCAACAAGAGCCAGTCGGCGCGTACGCGCGCGCTGGCCGAGTTCAAGAACAGCACGCTGCAGGTGCTCGTCGCGACCGATATCGCCGCGCGCGGGATCGACATCGACCAGTTGCCGCACGTCGTCAACTTCGACCTGCCGAACGTGCCCGAAGATTACGTGCACCGGATCGGCCGCACGGGCCGCGCGGGTGCGACCGGCGAAGCCGTGTCGCTCGTGTGCGTCGACGAGAAGCAACTGCTGCGCGACATCGAGCGGCTGATCAAGCGCGAGATCCCGCAGGAAGTGATCGCGGGCTTCGAACCCGATCCGAACGCGAAGCCGGAGCCGATCCAGCAACGCCGCGGCCAGCAGCAACCGCGCGGCGGCGGCGGTGGCGGCGGCAATCGCCAGCCGCGTGCCGGCGGCTCAGGCCAGCCGGCCGCGAAACGCGACGGCAACGCGCAACCGAAGGCATCGCAGCAGAAGACCGCGAAGCCGCGCACGCAAGGCGGCGCCGCTGGCAATAGCGGCGGACGTCCGGCAGGCGGCGCCAACGGCGCCCGCCCGGCAAGCGGCAACGCCGCGCATCCGAACCGCAACCGTTCGTCGCGCAGCGGCCAGCGCGGTCACTGACGCCGCGCGGCCGCGCGCCGCAGGTGCTCGATCTGGCGTTGCCAGCGTGCGAGCACCGCGGCGCGCTCCCCTTCCAGCGTGAACGTGACGCCTGTCGCGAGACGCGCATAGCCGACCCGCTGCGCATCGCCGTGCGCGATCGTCGCAGCGAATCCGGCCAGTCCGCCGAAGTCCCCTTCGAGCGGCCTCATCTCCAGTTGCGCCTGAAAAAACGCGCCGTCCGCGACCAGCGTCAACGCGGCCGTGCGCCGTTGCGCGATCGCGCGCGCCGCCCGCGACTGCGGCCAGAGCGCGATCAGCAGCGTGCGCGCATCGTGTGCGTAGATTTCGCCGACGCCGAGCAGCGTCGTGCGCAACTGGCCGTCGTCGGTCGCGACGATCAGCGACGCGGCGACGTCGGCATGACGCTCGAGCGCGGTGCCGTCGAACAGCGACACGACGGCGGACGGCCACGCATCGAACGTCCATTGTTCGAGTGCGTGGCGATGGGTATCGGTCATGATGGCGTGGCCCGGCTGCGGATCGGATGAGGATGCGCCAGCATACGCGCGACGGGCCGCCCCGCGGCGATCAGCGCAGGAAAACGTGCCGCGTGATCTTCGTGAGCGGATAGTGGACGCCCGGCTGGATCTTCGCGGGCAGGTCGAGCGGCTTGAGCAGCATCTTCACGCACATGTCGGCCGACAGGTTGCGCCGGACCAGCGAATTGATGCGCGCGGCGCGCTCGCGGTTGTACTGGCTGTCGCCGACGCGGTCCGGATAGCGGATCGCGAACACGTGGCGCAGCGCGATCTCGGAATCCTCGTTCTTGATTTCCATCACGCGGCGCGCAAGCGCACCGAGCACCGCGAGCCGGCCGTTGCCTTCGACCTGGTTGTACTTCTTGAAGAACTTGAAGAAGTGCTTGTAGTGACGCACTTCGTCCGTGCGGATGTTGTCGGTGATTTCCTTCAGCACCGGCTCGTCCGAGCATTCGTTGATCGCGCGATAGAGCGTGGCCGTGCCCGTCTCGACGACGCAGCGCGCGACCATTTCGAGCGCGCGGGTTTTTTCGAATGCCTCGACCGAGCACGTCTTCGAATACTCTGCGAAGAAATTCGCGAAGGCCGTATCCCAGTCGAACTCGGGCCACACGTGCGCGATATACGCCTTCAGCGCGCGGCCGTGCTGCAATTCTTCGGGCTCCCATGCATTGTTGAGCCATGCGGAGACTTCCGGATCGTCATTGAAGAATTCGCTCAGATTGCTCGTATAGAGATCCGAGCCGCTTTCGATGAACGACGACGCGCACAGCAGCAGTAGCAGATCCTCGTTCGCGGCGGCACGCTGACGATCGATCCGGTTCAGGTCGATGTCCTCGATACGCCACGGCATCACATGCGTCGTTTTGGTGTCCATGGTAGTGCGCTCCCAGTCGTCGCGCGGAGGCCGGCCCATGCCTGGGGCACAGGCGCCAGCCGATCCGCAGGCGGCGTTTTACTTGCGTTTATAGTGAGTCGGTCCGGCCGAACCATCCTGGCATCTTAGCCGGACTTTGAAGTTCGTGCTCCAGAGCACTGACCATACCCGACAGGCGCAGTTCCACGGCGTCTGTTGCCGTTCGTTAGACGAGTCCTTCAAACCGCTTGCGCGCGGTCGACGAGATCCGCCGCATCAAACGAAACGGGCGGCCGCCGGGCCGCCCGTAATGCTGGACAACTGCAAAGAAAGCCGGAAGCGATCCGTCAGAAACCGGCCGCGAGCCCGTCGCGCCGGCTGTCGCTCGCGGCCACGTAGCCGCGCTCGGGATCGTCGGGATCGAGGCGCCACACGAACTGCCCCGAACCGAAATCCATGTAAGGATCGTCGATCGACTGGATCGTATGGCCGCGGGCGGCCAGCGCGTCGACCGTCGCGCGGTTCATCGTCGCCTCGACGTCGAGCGTGAAGTCGCGATTGACCTTCCAGCGCGGCGCGCAACACGCGGCCTGCGGCTGCTGGCCATAGCCGAGCATCCGCACGACGGTCTGCAGATGGCCCTGAGGCTGCATGTCGCCGCCCATCACGCCGAAGCTCATCACGGCCTCGGTGCGGCCATTGGCTTCCTCGGTAACGAACGCCGGGATGATCGTGTGGAACGGCCGCTTGCCGCCCCCGGCGACGTTCGGCGAAGCCGGGTCCATCGAGAAGCCGTGCCCGCGGTTCTGCAGCGCAATGCCGGCGCCGGGCACGACGAGCCCCGAGCCGAAGCCCATGTAGTTCGACTGGATGAAGCTCACCATCATCCCGCGCTCGTCGGCCGCCGACAGGTAGATCGTGCCGCCCGAATGCGGACGGCCGGCGGCGAAGTGCGTCGCACGCGCGCGATCGATCAGCTTCGCGCGTTCGGCGAGATACGCATCGTCGAGCATCTGTTCGGGCGTGACGTCCATCGCGCGCGGATCGGCGACGTAGCGATAGACGTCGGCGAACGCCAGCTTCATCGCCTCGATCTGCAGATGCTGCGAATCGACCGAGTCGACCGGGCACTCGGTCACGCCCGCCTGCTCGGCGATGCCGAGCGCGATCAGCGCGGCGATGCCCTGCCCGTTCGGCGGGATCTCGTGAATCGTGTGACGGCCGAAGCGCTTGCCGATCGGCTCGACCCATTCCGGCCGGTACGCGCGCAGGTCGGCTGCGGTCAGCGCGCCGCCGCCTTCGCGCGCGAACGCGGCGATACGCTCGGCGAGCGCGCCTTCGTAGAACGCCCGCGCGCCGTCCTTCGCGAGCGTGCGCAGCGTCTGCGCATGACCGGGCAGGCACACGCGTTCGCCGACGAGCGGCGCGCGGCCGCGCGGCATGAAGGTGTCCGCGAAACCGGGCAGGCCCTGCAGTTCGGGGACGGCCGCCGCCCACTTGTGCGCGACGATCGGCGGCACCGAAAAGCCGCGCTCCGCGATCTCGATCGCCGGCTCGAGCAGGTCCGCGAACGGCAGTGAACCGAACTTCGCGTGCAGCGCTTCCCAGCCCGCGATCACGCCCGGCACGGTGACGGTGTCCCAGCCGCGGGTCGGCTTGTTCGCGTTGCCGCGCGCGTCCTCGCCGTGACGCTTGCGGAAGTAGTCGACGTTCCATGCGGCCGGCGCGACGCCCGATGCGTTGAGCCCCGACAGTCGGTCGCCATCCCATACGAGCGCGAACGCATCGCCGCCGAGCCCGCACGACACGGGCTCGACGACCGTGATCGCGGCGGCCGCGGCCAGCGCCGCGTCGACCGCGTTGCCGCCCTTCCACAGCATCCGCAGCCCGGCCTGCGCGGCCAGCGGATGCGACGTCGACACGACGTTGCGCGCGAACACCGGAATACGGGTCGACGGATACGGGTTGTGCCAGTTGAAGCCACTCATCGAGACCACCTCGTCGAAAGCTGAATGAACGGGCCCGTGCGAACGGGCAATCCGCCATTGCAGCGCGATCGGCGCGATCGCACAAATTCATTTGTCACATGAATCCATGCCATTTCCGCATGAATCATGCGCGCCGATGTCCGGCAGGCCGGCCGAACGCCGTTGCCGCCCTTACAATACCCGCTCCGTCTCACGACACGACCATCGAGCCATGACCCGAGATCCCCGCCTCACCCTCAACGCGCGCCAGCAGGAATTGCTCGAATGGGTGCAGCGCGACGGCTTCGTGACCGTCGACGATCTCGCCGCGCACTTCGCGGTCACGCCGCAGACGATCCGCCGCGACGTGAACTGGCTTGCCGACCTGAACCTGCTGCGCCGCTATCACGGTGGCGCGAGCCTGCCGACCAGCTCGGAGAACGTGTCGTACACCGCGCGCCAGCGGATGTTCCACGACGAGAAGCGGCGCATCGCGGCGCTCGCGGCGTCGCACATCCCCGACCAGGCGTCGCTGTTCATCAACCTCGGCACGACGACCGAGGAAGTCGCGCGCGCGCTGAACCGCCATCACGGGCTGCACGTGATCACGAACAACCTGAACGTCGCGTCGATGATGAGCGGCTATCCCGACTGCGAGGTGCTGATCACGGGCGGCATCGTACGGCCGTGGGACAAGGGCATCGTGGGCGAACTCGCGATCGACTTCATCCGGCAGTTCAAGGTCGACTACGCGATCATCGGCACGTCGGCGATCGAGGCCGACGGCACGCTGCGCGATTTCGACACGCGCGAGGTGCGCGTCGCCGAGGCGATCATGCAGCATGCACGCACGGTGTACCTCGTCACCGATCATTCGAAGGTCGGCCGCCCGGCGCTCGTGCGCCAGGGCCATCTGAGCCAGGTGCACGCGCTCTTCACCGACAAGCCGCTGCCGCCCGACATGGCCGATACGGTGGCCGCCGCCGGCACCCAGGTGTACGTCGCGGAATGACGGTTGCGATGCTGCACCGCACCTGAAACTTCAAGTGAAATCAAGAAGTTGGCGCCGCGCACGAACCGCTTGCGGCATGCGCTTCTGTCAAACGGAAAATTAACGGGGCACGATTTGTCGTTGCGTGTGCGCTCGACTAGACTCCAGTTCCCCGGCCCGTTCGCCGATCCGCCTGTGCCAGGGCGGTGCGAACTGCAGGGCCGGCGAATACAGCTTTCCCCCCAAGCCATACCCCACGGGGTATCGCGCGTCGGCGTATGCGCCGGCCGCGCGGGCAGTCCGATTGCCATGGAGAGAACGATGCTGAGTCCGCATGAATTCGCCACGCTCTTGCTTGTGAAGGACGCGCCTGATCAGCGCGACATGGATCGGGATGAACTGGACATCCTGCTCGAACAACAGCTCGTCCGCCTGGAAGGGCTCGGCTCGGGGCGCAGATACTGCGTGACCGAGACCGGCGACGCCACGCTGCGATCCGTCAAGTACCGCTATTCGTAAGCCCCGCTGTTCCCGACCTTGACCTGATCGCGCGGCCGGCATCCGGCCGCGCGGTCGTTTCCGCCTCCCCGCCCGTTCGTCGCCGCCGGCTTCAACCGCCGCGCAGCGTCGGATCGACCGCCGCCCGCCAGCTGATGGCCTGCGCGCGCGCTCCGTTGAAATACGCGATCCAGCCCGCGCGCGCCGCCGCGTCAGGCGCCACATAGTGGGTCGAAAGTTCGTTTACGAACGCACAATAGTTCGCTTCGGTCAGCCCGCGATACCGTTTCGCGACGTACGCGTCGTACAGCGTCGAATAGACGGGCTGCGCGTCCGCGCCCCAGTCGCGCACGGCGCCGCCGCACGACGTCTGCAGGTCGACGAACGACGGCGCCCGCCAGTTGCCGGCGAGCGGCGGCGTACCCGCGCCGCACCCCGCCAGAAGGATGGCGCACACGCCGGCCCACATCCCAATACGCATGATTCACCTCGCGAAACGGTCGATTTCGCCAGTATCGTCCGGGATCGTGTCGCGCGCTACTGGCCCCGCTTTATCGAACTTTACTTTTTCGATTTCGTTCGTTAAATTTCGAATTCGAACATTTCATGTTCGCCCTATTTCAACAGACGATAAGGACAGCAGGTGACCCAACCGAATCGCTACGATCTGCTCGTCGTCGGCGGCGGCATCAACGGCGCGGGGATCGCGCGCGATGCGGCCGGCCGCGGCCTGTCGGTCATGCTCTGCGAGCAGGACGACCTCGCGTCGCATACGTCGTCGTCCAGCACGAAGCTGATTCACGGCGGCCTGCGTTACCTCGAGTACAACGAGTTCGGGCTGGTGCGCAAGGCGCTGCAGGAACGCGAAACGCTGCTGCGCGCGGCGCCGCACATCATGTGGCCGCTGCGCTTCGTAATGCCGCACATGCCGAACCTGCGCCCGGCCTGGCTGATCCGCATCGGCCTGTTCCTCTACGATCACCTCGCGAAACGCGAACTGCTGCCCGGCTCGCGCGGCATCGACATGCGCCGCCATGCGGCCGGCGCGCCGCTGATCGACTCGATCAAGCGCGGCTTCGTGTATTCCGACGGCTGGGTCGACGATGCCCGCCTCGTCGTGCTGAACGCGATGGACGCGAAGGAGCGCGGCGCCGAGATCCTCACGCGCACGAAGCTCGTGTCCGCCGAACGCCGCGGCGACGAATGGGAAGCGCGGCTCCAGCACGCCGACGGTTCGATCCGCGTCGTGCAGGCGCGCGCGATCGCGAACGCGGCCGGCCCGTGGGTCGGCGACGTGCTGCACGGCGCGCTCGGCCGCGGCGCGCATCACAGCGTGCGGCTCGTGAAGGGCAGCCACATCATCACGCGCCGCCTGTTCGATCACGATCACGCGTACATCTTCCAGAATCCGGACAAGCGGATCATCTTCGCGATTCCGTACGAGCACGACTTCACGCTGATCGGCACGACCGACGTCGAATACACGAACGATCCCGCGAAGGTCGCGATCGATCGCGACGAGACGCAATATCTGTGCGATTCGATCAACCGCTACTTCAAGCGCAAGATCTCGCCGGCCGACGTGCACTGGACCTATTCGGGCGTGCGCCCGCTGCTGGAAGACGAGAACGCGGCGAACGCGTCGGCCGTCACGCGCGACTATCGCCTCGAACTCGACGACGGCGCGGGCGCCCCGCTGCTGTCGGTGTTCGGCGGCAAGATCACGACGTTCCGCAAGCTCGCGGAAGAAGCCGGCGACATGCTGTGCCGCGCGCTCGGCCGCGACGCGAAGACCTGGACGGCCGGCGTCGCGTTGCCGGGCGGCGATATCGCCGACGCGAAGTTCGACGGGTTCGCCAGTGCGTTCGCGAAACGCCATCCGTGGCTGCCCGCCGCGCTCGCACGCCGCTATGCGCGCGCGTACGGCACGCGTGCGGAGCGCGTGGTCGACGGCGCGACCTCGCTCGCCGACCTCGGCGCCGAAATCGCACCGGGCATCCACGACGCCGAACTGCGCTATCTGCGCGACGCCGAATGGGCGACCTGCGCACAGGACGTGCTGTGGCGCCGCTCGAAGCTGGGCCTGCACGTCGCGCCCGGCACGCTGGACGCCGTGACCGCCGCGGTCGACGCGTGGTTCGCCGCCGCGCATGCGCCGCACGCCTGATTCGAATGCAAGTTGCAGTTGCCGTTGCCTGACCGACGTTGATTCACCGACGCGCCGCCCACATGCGGCGCGCATCACAACTAAGCCAATCCACGGATGGAGATGAGAGACATGCAGGACCAGTACATCCTCGCGCTTGACCAGGGCACCACGAGTTCCCGCGCGATGCTGTTCGATCGCCAGGGCAACATCGTATCGATCGCCCAGAAGGAATTCGAACAGATCTACCCGCAACCCGGCTGGGTCGAGCACGACCCGCAGGAAATCTGGTCGACGCAAGCCGGCGTCGCCGCGGAAGCCGTCACGCGCACGGGCCTGAACGGCACGTCGATCGCCGCGATCGGCATCACCAACCAGCGCGAGACGACGATCGTCTGGGATCGCGAGACGGGCCAGCCCGTCTACAACGCGATCGTCTGGCAGGATCGCCGCACGGCCGACTTCTGCGACTCGCTGAAGAAGCAAGGGCTCGAAGCGAAGGTGCGCGCGAAGACCGGCCTGCCGATCGACTCGTACTTCTCCGCGACGAAGATCCGCTGGATCCTCGACAACGTGCCGGGCGCGCGCGACAAGGCGCGCCAGGGCAAGCTCGCGTTCGGCACCGTCGACAGCTGGCTCGTGTGGAACTTCACGAAGCACGAGCTGCACGTGACCGACGTGACCAACGCGTCGCGCACGATGCTGTTCAACATCCACACGCGCGAGTGGGACAGCGAACTGCTCGAACTGCTCGACATTCCGCGCAGCATGCTGCCGGAAGTGAAGGCGTCGTCGGAGATCTACGGCCACACGAAGACCACCGTGTTCGCGTCGAAGATCCCGCTCGCGGGTATCGCCGGCGACCAGCACGCGGCGCTGTTCGGCCAGATGTGCACGACGTCGGGCATGGTGAAGAACACCTACGGCACCGGCTGCTTCCTGATGATGAACACCGGCGACAAGCCGATCGAGTCGAAGAACAACCTCGTCACGACGATCGCGTGGCAGATCGGCGACGACGTGCAGTACGCGCTCGAAGGCAGCATCTTCATCGCGGGTGCGGTCGTGCAGTGGCTGCGCGACGGCGTCGGCCTCATCAAGACGGCCGCCGAAATCGAAGCGCTCGCCGCGAGCGTGCCGCATACCGACGGCGTCTACCTCGTGCCCGCGTTCGCCGGCCTCGGCGCGCCGCACTGGAACGCGCGGGCGCGCGGCTCGGTGTTCGGCGTCACGCGCGGCACGACCGCCGCGCACCTCGCGCGCGCGGCGCTCGATGCGATCGCGTACCAGTCGCTCGACGTGCTGGCCGCGATGGAAGCCGACTCGGGCATCAGCATCGGCGAGCTGCGGGTGGACGGCGGCGCGAGCGCGAACGACCTGCTGATGCAGTTCCAGGCCGACCTGCTCGGCGTCGACGCGGTGCGCCCGCAAATCACCGAGACGACCGCGCTCGGCGCGGCCTATCTCGCGGGCCTCGCGATCGGCTACTGGACGAACCTCGATGAAGTGCGCGACCAGTGGCAGCTCGATCGCCGCTTCGCACCGTCGATGCCGAAGGAGCAGGTCGAACAGCGCATGGCCGGCTGGCAGCGCGCGGTACGCGCCGCGAAGGCATGGGCCGACGACACCCAGTAATCCGAACGACTTCAAACGACATACAACAACACCGGCGGACCGCGCAGCGCGCGAGTCCGCCGTGACTTCGAGAGACAATCATGTCACCTTATATTGCAGAATTCATCGGCACCGCGATCCTCGTGCTGCTCGGCAACGGCGCGGTCGCAAACGTGCTGCTGGCAAAGACCAAGGGCAAAGGCGCGGACCTGATCGTGATCGTGATGGGCTGGGCGATGGCGGTATTCGTCGCGGTCTACGTGACCGCGTCGTTCAGCGGCGCGCACCTGAATCCGATCGTCACGATCAGCCTCGCGCTCGCGGGCAAGTTCGCATGGTCGAAAGTCGGCGGCTACGTGCTCGCGCAGATGCTCGGCGGGATGGCGGGCGCGCTGCTCGTGTGGCTCGCGTATCGCCAGCACTTCGCGAAGGAAGCCGATGCGGACCTGAAGCTCGCGGTGTTCTGCACGGCGCCGGCGATCCGCAGCACCACACACAACGTGCTGACCGAAGCGATCTGCACGTTCGTGCTGATTCTCGGCGTGCTGTATCTCGCGTCGCCGCAAGTCGGCCTCGGCGCACTCGACGCGCTGCCCGTCGGCCTGCTGGTGCTCGGCATCGGCATCTCGCTCGGCGGCCCGACCGGCTATGCGATGAGCCCCGCGCGCGACCTGTCGCCGCGCATCATGCATGCGCTGCTGCCGATCCCGGGCAAGCGCGACAGCGACTGGCGCTATGCGTGGGTGCCGGTAATCGGCCCGCTGCTCGGCGGCGCCGCGGCGGCCGGCCTGTATCTGCGCCTGCACGCGATGGCCTGATCGCGGTGTGGACGAAGCGCGCGGCGTGCGCTGCCGCGCGCTTCACTCCCTTCTTTTCGTCTACCGGTCATTCACGGCCGCCATCAGCGATTTCAGCTTCACCGCGACGTCCGCGACCGCGGCCGGCGTCACGTCGATCCCGCGTTCGACCAGCATCCTCGCGACGCGCATTTCCTTCACGAATCCCGCTGCACGGCCGAAACCGCTCGCCGCGACGAGCCGTGCGCCCGCATCGAAATGGAAATGAATTTCCGCGTCGTCGCCGAGCACGCGCGCGACCGACTGCGTGCCGAGCGCCGGCTCCCCGGCCACCTGCAACTGCGCATCGTATTGATCGGACCAGAACCACGGTATGTCGCGATACGGTTCGTTCGCGCCGAGCATGTTGCGGGCGGCGACGTGCGCCTGCGTATCGGCGCCGTGCCACGTCTCCTGTCGAATCGGCAATCCCGATAACGCGCTCGGAAACACCGCGACGTCGCCGGCCGCGTAGATGCCGGGCCCCGACGTCTCGAGCCGCGCGTTCACGACGATTCCGCGCTCGACCGCGAGGCCCGCGTCGCGCGCCAGTTCGTCGGCCGGTTCGATGCCGATGCCGGCCACGACCGTGTCGGCGAGCAGCGTGTCGCCGTCGTCGAGCACGACGGCCAGCGCCCCGCCCGCGGTTCGCTCGATCGCAATCGGCGTCCGGTTCAGACGAATCGCCACGCCCTGCTCGTCGTGCAGCGCATGCACGCGCGTCGCAATGGCTTCCGGCACCGCGCGACCGAGCAGCCGCGGCGCCGCATCGAGCACGGTCACGCGGCAGCCGCGCCGTCGCGCCGACGCCGCGACTTCGAGACCGATGAAGCCGCCGCCGATCAACACGATCCGCGCGTCGGGCACGAGCCGCGCGCCGAGCGCGGCCGCATCGTCGAGCGTGCGCAACGCGACTACGCCGTCGAGCGCCGCGCCGCGGATGGCCAGGCGGCGCGCACGGCCGCCGGTGGCCAGCAGCAGCGCGTCGTAGCCGAACACGTGCCCGCCGGACACGCGCACTTCGCGTGCATCCGGATCGATGCGCTCGACGGTCGCGACGACCCGCTCGATGCGATCGGCCGCCCAGGCTTGCGCCTCGCGCAACCGGCATTGCGCCGCGCTGCGCTCGCCCGTCAGCACGCCCTTCGACAACGGCGGCCGCTCGTACGGCGGATGCGGCTCCGCGCCGATCAGCACGATGCGCCCGCGCCAGCCGCACGCGCGCAACACCTGCGCCGCGCGGCCGCCCGCATGGCCCGCGCCGACGATCGCCATCACCCGGTCGCTCATCATCGCGTCATACCTCGATCAGGATGCGGCCGTCTTCGATCTTCGCGCGGTACGTGCGCAGCTTCTCGCACGCGGGCGCCGACAGCGGCCGGCCGTCGCGCACGTCGAAGCGGCCGTTGTGCTTCGGGCATTCGATCACGTGATCCATCACGAGCCCGTCCGCGAGATGCACCTGCTCGTGCGTGCACAGGCCGTCGCTCGCATACACCTCGCCGTCGATCCGGTAGATCGCGTACGTGCGGCCAGCATGATCGAAGCGCGCGACATCTTCGTCGTCGATGTCGTCGAGCGCGCCGGTGTCGATCCATTGCGTCATGGTGTGTCTCCTTCGTTGGCAGGTTCGATAACGGTCATGCACGCGTGGCATCCGGCACCGGCCGCACGACGTAATCGGACGGATCGCGCGTCTGCCGGATCAGCGCCGGCACGATCTCCGCATATGCGGCCAGCGTGCTGCGGTACGGCGGCGGCATGTCGGCCTTCACGGCGTCGTGCAGCTTCGGCAGCGCATGGAACGGTACCATCGGGAACATGTGGTGCTCGACGTGATAGTTCATGTTCCAGTACAGGAAGCGAAACACCGGATTCATCATCACGGTCCGGCAGTTGCGCCGGTGATCGAGCACGTTCTCGGGCATGCCGGCGTGCTGCGTGAGGCCGAAGTACAGGTACAGCCACGCGCCGTAGAGGCTCGGCAGCCCGATGTAGAGCAGCGGCAGGATCGTGCGCCAGTAGACCGCGGCGCCCGTCACGAGCGCGTAGATCGCGAGATGGATGCGCGACTCGCGCACGACCTTCGGCCATTCCGATTCGGGCACGTAGGTGCGCTCCTCGTCGTCGAGCCGGCCCGTGAACGACACCGCGATCATCTTGCGCAGCTCGCCGGCCACGTGCTTCAGCGCGACGACGTTCAGCGCGAGCGCGAGCCAGTCGGTCGGCTTCGGCGCGGCGATTTCCGGGTCGCGCCCGACGACCAGCGTATCGGTGTGATGGCGCGCATGGCTCCAGCGCCAGGCAGTCGCGCGGCGGAACACCTGGAACGACGCGACCTGGTACAGCGCGTCGTTCATCCAGCGCGTGCGGAACGCGGTGCCGTGCCCGCATTCGTGCCAGCGCGAATCGGCCGGGCTGCAGTACAGCGTGCCGTACACGAAGAACGCCGGGATCGCCCATGCCGAATGCGCACGCCACGCCAGCCACGCGAGCGCGCCGCTGAGCGCAATCGCCGCGTACCAGATCAGCGTGTCGCGAATCGCACGCGCATCGCCGCGCTGCATCAGTTGCTTCATCAGCGGTCGCGGCACCGCGCATCGGTACCACGCGGCGTTGACGAGCCCGGCGGCCGCCGCGCGATCGCCGGCGCCGCCAATCATTCGGTATGCCTGACGGCGCGCCGCCGTGCGTTCGCGTGCCGGGTCGTCGGTATGGGCCACGTCTGTCTCCTGGGGGTCTTGTGCGCGGGAAGCGCGGCAAACGCTTCGCATAAGACCGAAATTAGGCGACCGGTCGCCCCGCCTCAATCGAAACGTTGACGAAATTTCGCCATCGCTTTAGCGTTCCCGACAACGCCACGCGGTCGATGGCGACCCTCACGATGGAGACGACCATGGCAGGTGAATCGGGGCCGCGCTGGCGCAAGCGCACCGCACGCTTCGACGAGATCGCGGCGCTCGCCGGCGTCAGCACGACGACCGTCGATCGCGTGCTGAACGAGCGCGGCAGCGTCTCCGCGCAGGCGCGCGAACGCGTGGTGGCGGCCGCTCGCCAGCTCGGCGTGCCGCGCCAGCTGCCCGACACGCGGCACGGGCTGATCCACGTCGACGTGCTGCTGCCCGACACCGACGCGCCGTTCTTCCGACGATTGCAGCAGGCGCTGCAGCGTTCGCTGCAGATGCTCGACCGGCGCGTGGTCGTGCACCGGACGATCCTGCCCGCCGCGGATGACGAGCGTGCCGCGACGCTGATCGAACGGCCCGCGTACCGGCGCGAGGCGCTGATCGTCACCGCGCACGACACGGCCCGCATGCGAGATGCGCTGGCCGGCGCGATCGCGCGTGGCGAGACCGTCGTCACGATGGTCACCGATATCGGCGGCATCGAACGCGCGCACTTCGCCGGCATCGACAACTACCGCGCGGGGCGCACGGCCGGCTACTACATCGGCCGCCTCGCGGCACGCCCCGGCCGCGTGCTGCTGCTCGGCGGGCGCATGGGCTACCGCGCGCACGCCGACCGGATGGCCGGCTGCCGCGATCAGCTCGCCGACGCGTTCGCCGCCGTGCGCTGCGACGACGCGCCGGTCGAGACGCTCGACCAGGACGACCGCTGCTATCGCGCGGTGACGAGGGCGCTGCAGGCGCACGACGACGTGGTCGCGATCTACAACAGTGGCGCCGGTTCGGCCGGCATCGAAGCGGCGCTGCGCAAGGCCGGCGCGCTCGGGCGCGTGGTGTGGATCGGCCACGAGATGATCGACCTGCACCGCACCTTCATCGAAGCCGGCGCGATGGATCTCGCGATCGACCAGGATCCGGACGGACAGGCGATTTCCGCGCTGCAGCACGTGCTGCATGCGTGCGGCATCGTCGAACAGTCGCCGCCGGACGACCCCGTCGAATTCCGCGTGTTCTGCCTGGCGAACGTGAGGACGAGCGCATACCTGCAGGCATGAATCGCGCCGTGCGACGCACCGTCTGCGCACGGCGAAAAAATCGACCGCGGCATTGGCGATTTTTCGTCAACGTTTGTCATGCGGCCCGCGCCGCGCATCCGTACATTGGACAGCCATCGACAGACGACAACGGACAGGAGACGATGGCTGAACCGATCCTCATCGGCGTGAACCTCGACGGCGTGCTCGAACACGACGGGCTGCCGCCGCCCACGCCCGCCGAGCGCTTCCGGAAGGTCGCCGCTGCCGGCGTGTTCGATTACATCGAAAAGAATCCGGCGCGCGGCGAGGACCTGTCGCCGTATTTCGCGCTGGTCGACCGCCACGCGCTGCCGATTCGCGTGATCGGCGGCATCTGGTGCGCGGGTCGCGACGAAGCGCATGTCGCGGAGATCGTCGCGGCGGGCGCACGCTTCGGCAGCACGGTGCTCAACGGCCAGCTGTTCGCGCATCACGCGGACGGCCATCGGCTGTCGGATCGCGAAGTCGCCGATTTCTACCTGCGCGCCTATGCATGGGGCGAGCCGGTCGGCTGCCTGCCGAGCCTCGAAGTGCACGTCGACATGTGGAGCGAGGATTTCGCGCGCGTGGCGCGCGTCGCGCGGCACGTCGAGCAGGCCGGCGCGCCGTTCCGGATCACGCTCGATCATTCGCATCTGCTGTTCAAGCTCGGCAACCGCGCCGAGCTCGACGCAGCGGGGCTGCGCGAACCGGTCGACGGCGGCCGCGCGATGCTCGACCCGGCGTCGCCCACCGCGATCTACGCGGACTGGATCGCGCGCGGCTGGGTCCGGCATGCGCATGCGCGCAGCGTGAGCCCGAACAACCCCGACAACCGCTGGATGCGCCGCGCGGATGGCAAGCCCGGCCGCGGCATCCAGTACCCGTTCGTCGCACCCGCGCCGGGCGCGTATCACGCCGAATGGCGCGTGGACGCGCTCGACACGTGGAAGGCCGCGCTGCGCCAGTTGCTGCAGGCGCAGATGCAGGTTCACGCTCACGTGCAGCCGGCACGGCTCGAACAGATCAGTTGCGAGTTCATCCCGTTTCCCGACTACGGCGGCGGCGCACGCTATTCGATCTTCGACAACAACGTCGCGTGTGCGCAATGGCTGCGCGATACGTGGCACACACTCGCCGCGCGAGACGGCACCGAATCCGAACCCTGCACCACTCACGCCTCAAGGACAGAACGATGAAGCACGCCCTCCACTTTTCGCTGAACCGGATGAGCGCGCCGCGCTTGCCGCTCGACCGCTACGTCGCGCTGTGCCGGCGCCTCGGCGTCGACACGATCGAGATCCGCAACGATCTCGACGGCGTCGAGCTCGCCGACGGCACGCCGGCCGCCGCCGTCCGCGCGATGGCCGAAGCCGGCGGCGTGACGATCCTGACGATCAACGCGCTGCAGCGCTTCGATCAATGGAACGCCGAGCGCGCGGACGAGGCGACCGTGCTGGCCGACTACGCGGCGCAATGCGGCGCGCGTGCGCTGGTGCTGTGCCCGACCAACAGCCGCGCCGACACGCGCGGCGCGGACGCCCGCCACGCGGATCTCGTGACGGCGCTGCAGGCGTTGAAGCCGATCCTCGACACCCGCGGCCTGCTCGGCTTCATCGAGCCGCTCGGCTTCGAGGAATGCGCGCTGCGCCGCAAGTCGGACGCGGTGAAGGGCATCTACGCGGCAGCGGGCGAGCCGGTGTTCCGGCTCGTGCACGACACGTTCCACCATCACCTCGCCGGCGAGGACATCGTCTTCCCGAACCTGACGGGCCTCGTGCACATCTCGGGCGTCGAGGAGGCCGAGCTGCCGGTCGACCGGATGCGCGACGGCCACCGCGTGCTGGTCGGCGGCGCGGACCGGCTCGGCAACATCCGGCAACTGCGCGAACTGCTCGCGCGCGGCTACAGCGGTGCGCTGTCGTTCGAGCCGTTCGCGAGCGAGATCGCCGAAGCCGACGACATCGAAGACCGGTTGCGGGCGAGCATCGACTACGTGCGCGGCGAACTGGCGGATCGCTGAGCGCATCGGCAAGACGACACAATCCACGGGAGAACGGAATGATCGAATTCGCTTTGTTCGGCGCGGGCCGCATCGGCAAGATCCACGCGGCGAATCTCGCGCGCCAGCCGGGCGCGAAACTGAAATACGTGATCGACCGGCACGCGCCGTCGGCGCAAGCGCTCGCCGGCACGCACGGCGCGCAAGTCGCCGACATCGAGCGCGCGCTCGGCGACGCGTCGGTAAAGGCGGTCGTGATCGCGTCGAGCACCGACACGCACGCGGACCTCATCGTCGCCGCCGCGAACGCCGGCAAGGCGGTGTTCTGCGAGAAGCCGGTCGACCTCACCGTCGAACGCGCGCGTGCGTGCGCGAATGTCGTGCGGCGCGCCGGCGTGACCTGCATGATCGGCTTCCAGCGCCGCTTCGACCCGACCTTCGCGGCGCTGAAGGCGCGCGTCGAGCGCGGCGAGATCGGCGCGCCGGAAATGCTGGTCGTCACGAGCCGCGATCCGGGCGCGCCGCCGGTCGACTACATTCGCAGCTCGGGTGGCATTTTCAAGGACATGCTGATCCACGACTTCGACGTGTTCCGCTGGATCCTCGGCGACGAAGCGCAGACGCTGCATGCGACCGGCAGCTGCCTGACCGATCCGGCCGTGCACGACGCGGGCGACATCGATTCGACCGCGGTGACGATCCGCACGCGGCGCGGGTTGCTGTGCCAGATCAACACGTCGCGGCGTGCGGCCTACGGCTACGACCAGCGCTTCGAGCTGCTCGGCAGCCACGGAATGCTGCAGGCCGGCAACGTGCGGCCGACCGAGGTGAGCGCATGGCTCGCGGGCGGCATCGCGACGGACGTGCCGGAGCCGTTCTTCCTCGAACGCTACCGGCATGCGTACGCGGCCGAGATCGCGCACTTCGTCGACGCGTTGCGCGACGGCGCGCCGGTCAGGACGACGATCGACGACGGACTCGCCGCGCTCGAACTGGCCGAAGCCGCGATGGCGTCGTGGAAAACGGGGCGCGTGATCGCGCTGTGACGCCGTGAACGGCGGCGACCCGCGCAAACGGGTTGCCGCTGCCGCATGGCCGGCGGCACTCCGGCACGACCGGCCGCAACGGCACGGCCGCATCGGGCAAATGTGCCGCCACGTCGCGCGGCCGGCGCGTGAAAGCACGTATGATGGCGAATCGATCGGCGTCGCCGATATTCCGCGTTTTCATCACCATGCTCGATCACCTCATCTGCGACTGCGACGGCGTGCTCGTCGACAGCGAAGTCATCGCCGACCGCGTGCTGCTCGACACGCTGTCCGCCACGTTCCCGAACCTCGATTTCGAAGCCGCCGCGAAGTCGGCATTCGGCCAGCAGACGTCGCGTTTCCTCACCGGCATCGAAGCCCGCTTCGGGGTCGAAATGCCCGCCAACTTCATCGAGACCATCGAGCACAACATCGAGGTCGCGCTCGCGCAATCGCTCGCGCCGATCAGCGGCGTGCGCGACGCGCTGCTGAAGGTCACGCTGCCGGCCGCCGTCGTGTCGAACAGCCGGCTCGTGCGCGTGCGCAGCTCGCTGAAGCGCGCGTCGCTCACCGAGATCTTCGGCGAGCGGGTATTCAGTTCCGAACAGGTCGCGCGGCCGAAGCCCTATCCCGACGTCTACCTGCACGCGGCGCAAACACTCGGCGTCGCGCCGGCGCGCTGCGTCGTCGTCGAGGACAGCATCTCGGGATTGAATGCCGCGCGGGCGGCCGGGATGAAGACGATCGCGTTCGTCGGCGCGAGCCACATCCCCGACAACTACGCGGACGCGCTGCGCGCGATGGGCATCACGCGGATCATGCGCAGGATGGACGAACTGCCGGCGCTCGTCGAAGCCGGCATGCGCGGCGAATTCGGCGACGTGCAGTCCTGATCGTCAGTCGGGCCGGATCGGGTCGATCCGGCCGCGCCACGTGCGCGCGAACGCGCCCGCCTTTCCTTCCACTCAGGCCGGCTCGCAGCAGCGTTCGCGCGCCGCCGCCAGCGCCTCGCGAAACGCGACGAGTTCCGCGATCGTCAGCATCGGCAGCCCGTGCCGTTGCGCGAAGCGCTCGACATCGTCGCCGCGCGTCATCGTACCGTCCGGATTCATCAGCTCGCACAGCACGCCGGCCGGCTTCAGGCCCGCGAGGATCGACAGGTCGACCGTGCCTTCGGTGTGACCGCGGCGCGCCAGCACGCCGCCCGGTTGCGCACGCAACGGAAACACGTGGCCGGGGCGCACGATGTCGTGCGGCTTCGCGCCGTCGGCGATCGCCGCGCGGATCGTCGTCACGCGATCGGCGGCCGACACGCCGGTATGCACGCCTTCGCGCGCCTCGATCGATACGGTGAACGCGGTGCCGTTGCGGCTTTCGTTGGTCTGCACCATCGGCGGCAGTTCGAGCGCGCGCACCGTGTCGTCGGTCAGGCACAGGCACACGATGCCGCTGCACTCGCGGATCAGCAGCGCCATCGTTTCGGGCGTGATGCGCTCGGCGGCGACGATCAGGTCGGCTTCGTTTTCGCGGTCGTGGTCGTCCTGCAGCACGACCGCGCGACCTGCGCGCATCGCGTCGAGCGCGGCGGCAATGCGCGGCGGCACCGGTTCGGCATCCAGCAACGGGAGATCGGCAAAGGCGTCGGCAGGCGCCGACGAAACGGACATCAAGGACATGTGAAACGCTCCTCGCAAATACGATTTGGGCGAAAAACGTTTCAGGGCATTGCAAACAGACAGAACGACAACCCGCTTCGCGTGCAGCGCGAAGCGGCCCTGACGGACATGACTATCTGCACATCTTCTCTCATCCGGACTGTGACCGTCGGCTCTGGCATTCGACCAGATCTGCTGACCCCGCGCGGATGCGCGGGCGCTCGCGGGCTCGCCGGCTTACGCCAGCCTACCGCCGGTGGGGAATTTCGCCCCGCCCTGAAGACGCACTGATTGCCGGACGGGAACACCCCGTCATCGGCGGGCCAAGCATACAACAGCCGCGCGCGACGCGCAGCGTAAAACCTTACTGACGACCCCGTCTAACGGCATCGTCCGAACGGCCGGCGGACGGAGCCACGATCCTGCGAAAAGCGCGGAGCGCAGCCGCGCCGCGCCGCCTGCGCGATCAGTTGACCGCCGCGTGCGCCGCGTCGGGCACGAGCCAGCGCGGCGGCACCTCCGGGCTCACCGTCACGCGGAACGCTCGCGCTTCGCTGTCGCCCGGGTTGCGCAGGCTGTACGGCTGGTCGGCATCGAACACGATCGCGTCGCCGGTCGCGAGCAACTGGCGGCGGTCGTGCACGCTGACTTCGAGCGTGCCCTCGCTGACGACGAGGTTGACCGTCGTGCCGGGCGCACGGCGGGCGCCGGGCTCCGTATGCAGCGGCGCGATCCGCAGCTCGTGGAATTCGGCCGCGGCCGGCTCGCCTTCCGGATACAGCGCACGTGCCGAGAAACGGCCGTTCGAGCTGACGACGCGCGACGCGCGCTCGGCCGCCAGATGCTCGAAACCGTTCACCGCATGGCGCCGCAGGAACGCGGCGACCGACACCTTCAGCGCCGCGGCGATCTTGCACAGCACCTTGATCGACGGCACGCTGCGCGCGGATTCGATCTGCGCGAGCATCGCGCGCGACACGCCGGACAGCCGCGCGAGCGCATCGAGCGACAGTTGCCGCTCGGCGCGCAAGCGCGCGAGGTTCACGCCGACGACCTGTTCGAGGGCGTCGAGCGACGCGGCGCCGCGTCCGTCGGCGGCATTGCCGGACTCGAAGGAAGACACGTCGCGCACGAGCGCCAGGGATGAAGACATAGCATGGCCTCCGGGCCGCTGCGCGGCCCTGCGTAGGGGTAAGCCGGAATCGGAATCGGGTTGCGCCGGTCGTTGGCGCGTATCGAGACGCTATCACCCGGCCTGGTACGGGCAAACGAAGTTATCTTCACACCGTTATCAGCATCGCGGAGGAATGCGTTTCTCGCGAACCTTTTCCTGCCGCTATGGCGTCGCCGCTCGGCGCGCCGTGGCGACGCTCACTGTGCCGCGGGCGCCGCGCCGCGCGCCGGCCCGTGCGCATCGAGCCGCATCGCGAGCCACGTGACGACCAGCGCCGCGAACGTCACCGCGACCGCGACCCACGGCAGCGCATCGAGCGCGAAGCCGTGTTCCAGCGCGACGCCGCCGAGCCACGCCCCGCCCGCATTGCCGACGTTGAACGCGCCGATGTTCAGCGTCGACGCGAGATGCGGCGCGCTCGCGGCCTTCTCGACCACGCGCGCCTGCAGCGGCGGCACCGTCGCGAACGCGGCGATCCCCCAGACGAATACGGTGACGGCCGCCGCGACCGGCAGGTGGCTCGTCTTCGCGAACACGGCCATCACGGCCATCAGCGCGACGAGGATCGCGATCAGCGACGGCATCAGCGCGCGGTCGGCGAGCTTGCCGCCGATCATGTTGCCGATCGTCAGCCCCGCGCCGAACAGCACGAGGATCAGCGCGACCGCGCGCGGCGAGTAGCCCGACACGGTCTCGAGAATCGGCGCGATGTACGTGAACACGACGAACACGCCGCCGAAGCCGAGCACGGTCATCAGCAGCGCGAGCCACACCTGCGGCTCCTTCAGCACGCGCACTTCGTGGCCGAGGCCGACCGGCCCGCTGTCGTGGCGGTTCGGCACCAGCGCGGCCACACCGCCGAGCGCCAGCACGCCGAGCGCGGCGACGATCCAGAACGATGCACGCCAGCCGAGCACCTGGCCGACGAACGTGCCGAACGGCACGCCGAGCACGTTCGACAGCGTGAGCCCGGTGAACATCAGCGCGATCGCGCTCGCGCGCTTGTCGGCCGGCACGAGCGACGCGGCGACCACCGCGCCGATGCCGAAGAACGACCCGTGCGCGAACGACGTGACGACGCGCGCGACCATCAGCATCGCGTAGCCGGACGCGGTCGCGCACAGCACGTTGCCGACGATGAAGATCGCCATCAGCAGTTGCAGCGCGGCCTTGCGCGGCATGCGGCTCGTCAGCACCGCGAGCAGCGGCGCGCCGACCGCGACGCCGAGCGCGTAGCCGGTGACGAGCAGGCCGGCCGACGGCAGCGACACGGCGAGGTCGTGCGCGACTTCGGGCAAGAGGCCCATGATGATGAATTCGGTGGTGCCGATGGCGAAGGCGCTGATCGCGAGCGCCAGGAGCGGAATGGGCATGACGTTCTCCGGAAGACGGCGGCTGCGGCGCCCGGTCGGTGCCGCACCGCACAAGAAAGCGGGATGTGCGCGCATTGTCCCGAAGACGCCTATATTTGATAATTGGCGTGGCATTTGAACCATTTTCAAATATTTCTGGAAAATCGCATGGACCGACTAGGCGACATCCGGCTGTTCGTCGAGGCTGCCGAACTCGGCAGCCTGTCCGCCGCCGGGCGCAAGCTGAACCTCACGCCAGCCGCCGCGAGCGCGCGGCTCGCGAAGCTCGAGGCAAAGATCGCGACGCGCCTGTTCGAACGCTCGACACGGCAATTGCGGCTCACCGACGAAGGCAAGCTGTACCTGAACTGCTGCCGCCAGGCGCTGCAGGCGCTCGACGACGCGGACGCGATGCTGCAGGAAGGCCGCAACGTCGTGAGCGGCAAGGTGCGGCTGTCGTCGACGTCCGATTTCGGCCGCCACCAGTTGCTCGACTGGCTCCACGAATTCACGACGCTGCATCCGGGCGTCACGTTCTCGCTGACGGCGTCCGATTCGTCGTCGAACCTGTGGCAGGACGAGATCGACCTCGCGATCCGCTTCGCCGCGCCGCCCGACGGCGCGCTGATCGCCCGCCGGCTCGCGACCAACCGGCGCGTGCTGTGCGCGGCGCCGTCGTTCGTCGAACGCCATGGCGTGCCGGCCGATCCGCACGATCTGGCCCGCTTTCCGTGCAACGTGATCACGATCGCGTCCGGCCCGATGAACACCTGGCACTTCACGCGCGGCGACGAAGTGCAGGTTCACACGGTGCCGGTGTCGACCGCATTCGAGACCAACGATGGCGGCCTCACCCGCGAATGGACACTGCGCGGCCACGGCATCGCGCTGAAGTCGCTGTGGGACATCGCCGACGACGTCCGCGCGGGCCGGCTGCGCGTGCTGCTGCCCGACTGGCGGCACCAGGACGCGCCGCTGCACGCGATCTATCACAGCAAGCGCTACATGGCGCCGCGCGTGCGCGTGCTGCTCGATTTTCTCGCCGAGCGCTTCGCGCGCGAGCAAGCCGCGCTCGACGACCTGCTGAACGCGTGCCGCTGACGGCCGCCGCGCCACCACTCCGGGGTCGGAACGTGAAAACCGGCGTCGCGCGCCCGCAACCGGCCGCCCGTCCGTCGTGGCATGAAAAGCTATAATGGAAGGCTTTCCCGACGGCCTTTCCTGTCCGATGCGCGCCATTCGCGTGCCGCGCACGGCCGTCCCGATTCACCCTTGACGACGCCCCCAGGTCAACCACTGCGAACGGCGAATCCCCATGACCAAGAAAGTTTACGTAAAGACCTTCGGCTGCCAGATGAACGAGTACGACTCGGACAAGATGGTGGACGTGCTCAATGCGGCCGAAGGCCTCGAAAAGACCGACACGCCGGAAGACGCGGACATCATCCTGTTCAACACCTGCTCGGTGCGCGAAAAGGCGCAGGAAAAGGTGTTTTCCGATCTCGGCCGCGTGCGCGAGCTGAAGGAAGCGAAGCCGGGCCTCTTGATCGGCGTCGGCGGCTGCGTCGCGAGCCAGGAAGGCGCGTCGATCGTGTCGCGCGCGCCGTACGTCGACCTCGTGTTCGGCCCGCAAACGCTGCACCGCCTGCCGCAGATGATCGACGCGCGCCGCGCGAGCGGCCGCGCGCAGGTCGACATCACGTTCCCCGAAATCGAGAAGTTCGATCACTTGCCGCCCGCGCGCGTCGAGGGACCGAGCGCGTTCGTGTCGATCATGGAAGGCTGCTCGAAATACTGCAGCTACTGCGTGGTGCCGTACACGCGCGGCGATGAAGTGTCGCGCCCGCTCGACGACGTGCTGACCGAAGTGGCCGGCCTCGCCGACCAGGGCGTGCGCGAAGTCACGCTGCTCGGCCAGAACGTGAATGCTTATCGTGGCGCACTGACCGCCGGCTCGTCCGACATCGCCGATTTCGCGACGCTGATCGAATACGTCGCCGACATCCCCGGCATCGAGCGGATCCGCTACACGACGTCGCACCCGAAGGAATTCACGCAGCGCCTGATCGACACGTACGCGAAGGTGCCGAAGCTCGTGAGCCACCTGCACCTGCCGGTGCAGCACGGCTCCGACCGCATCCTGATGGCGATGAAGCGCGGCTATACGGTGCTCGAATACAAGTCGGTGATCCGCAAGCTGCGCGCGATCCGCCCGGACCTGTCGCTGTCGACCGACATGATCGTCGGCTTCCCCGGCGAGACCGAGGACGATTTCGACAAGATGATGGCGCTCGTGCACGAGATGCGCTACGACACGAGCTTCTCGTTCATCTACAGCCCGCGCCCCGGCACGCCGGCCGCGAACCTCGCCGACGACACGCCGCGCGAAGTGAAGCTCAAACGCCTGCAACGTCTGCAGGCGACGATCGAGGAGAACGTCGCGCGCATCAGCCAGTCGATGGTCGGGAAGGTCGAGCGGATCCTCGTCGAGGGCCCGTCGCGCAAGGACCCGAACGAGCTCGCGGGCCGCACCGAGAACAACCGTGTGGTGAATTTCCCGGCGCCGCTCGCGTCGCACCCGCGCCTGATCGGCCAGATGATCGACGTGAAGATCAACCATGCGTACCCGCACTCGCTGCGCGGCGAGCTCGTGCTCGTCAGCGACGACGCGAGCGCGGCCACCCACTGACCGACCGACGCCCGACAGGAGCCCGACGCTACTTTGAAGACCGTCCAAGCACTGGAATTCACCGCCCCGCGCGACGACAACGCGCGCCTCGCCAACCTCTGCGGCCCGCTCGACGAGAACCTGCGGCAGATCGAACAGGCGCTCGACGTCACGCTCGCGCGGCGCGGCCACCGGATCACGATCCGCGGGCGCGGCGCCAAGCTCGCGCTCGCCGCGCTCGAAAACTTCTACAACCGCGCGCGCGATCCGCTGTCGGTCGACGACATCCAGCTTGCGCTGGTCGAAGTGCGCCACACGGCCGGCAACGGCCGCCAGGACACGCTCGACGTGCGCTTTCGCGGCGACCCCGATCATCCGTTCGACGAGCCCGTCGCGCAGCTCGACGCCAGCGAACCGGAGGAAGAGCCGGGGCCGAAGCTCTACACGCGGCGCGCCGACCTGCGCGGCCGCACGCCCGCGCAGCGCGAATACCTGAAGCAGATCCTGCAGCACGACGTGACGTTCGGCATCGGGCCGGCCGGCACCGGCAAGACCTACCTCGCGGTCGCGTGCGCGGTCGACGCGCTCGAGCGCGACCAGGTCAAGCGGATCGTGCTGACGCGCCCGGCCGTCGAGGCCGGCGAGCGGCTCGGCTTCCTGCCGGGCGATCTCGCGCAGAAGGTCGACCCGTACCTGCGGCCGCTGTACGACGCGCTGTACGACCTGCTCGGCTTCGACAAGACGGCCAAGATGTTCGAGCGCCAGATGATCGAGATCGCGCCGCTCGCGTACATGCGCGGCCGCACGCTGAACCACGCGTTCATCATCCTCGACGAGGCGCAGAACACCACGCCCGAGCAGATGAAGATGTTCCTCACGCGGATCGGCTTCGGCTCGAAGGCGGTCGTGACCGGCGACACGAGCCAGGTCGACCTGCCGCGCGGCCACAAGAGCGGCCTCGTCGAGGCGCAGCAAGTGCTCGGCGGCGTGCGCGGCATCGCGCTTACGCGCTTCACGAGCGCGGACGTCGTGCGCCATCCGCTCGTCGCACGCATCGTCGAGGCGTACGACGAGTTCCACGCGCAGCACCAGGACGGCTGAGCGGCGGCGCCCGAGCGCTGCCCGGCCCGGCCCGCCAGACGGCGCGCCGGGCTTTCTTTTGCCCGGGCGCCGCCCGGTCCGAATTCGGGCGCGATCGGCCGTTTGGTGTATCCTCAACGCGTCCCAATCGCCGCACGCGTCATGAAATCCTCTCGTTCCCGCAAGTCCGGCCGCGCCCCGTCCGCCGCGTCCGAATCCCCCCGCCTTTCGCTGTTCGACGCGAAGGGCAAAGCCCGGACCGTCAACGCGCAAGGGCTGCGGATCGACTTCCCGGACGGCCGCAGCCTGATGTTCGACCTGTCGGGCAGCTCGGGCGACGCGGCCGTCGCGATCGTCGCGCAGCACAACGATCCGGCGATGCGCGCGAAGCTCGCGCTGCAGCCCGAGCACTACGACAGCGTGACGCTGCACGTCGGCGCCGAGTTCGCGCCGCGCGAGGACGACCCCGAAGACGAGCCGCGCGCGCTGGAATTCGACCTGTCCGTGCAGTACGGCGACGAGATCACGAGCGACGTGCGCAAGACGCTGCCGAAGCGCAAGCTGATCGCCGAATGGATCGAGCCGGCGCTGTTCGCGAGCGCGCAGCTCACCGTGCGCTTCGTCGGCGAGAACGAAGGCCGTACGCTGAACGCCGGCTACCGCCACAAGGACTATCCGACCAACGTGCTGACCTTCGCGTACGACGCGGCGCCCGACGGCACCGTGATCGGCGACCTCGTGCTGTGCTGCCCGGTCGTCGAGAAGGAAGCGCACGAGCAAGGCAAGCCGCTCGCGGCCCATTACGCGCACCTGCTGGTACACGGCGCGCTGCACGCGCAGGGCTACGACCACGAGACGAGCGACGAGGACGCGGCCGAAATGGAAGCGCTCGAAATCGACATCCTCGCGAAACTGGGTTTCCCGAACCCGTACCAGTAAGCCGTCCGCCCGATGCGCCACGCCGCGATGCTGCCGCCCGCCTACCCGCCGTCGATCGGCGAAGGACGCCTGCTGACGGAAGACGAGCTCGCGGCGTCGCTCGCGCAGACGATGCGCGACTGGGACGGCCGGCAGGATCTCTGGCTGTTCGGCTATGGCTCGCTGATCTGGAATCCCGGGCTGCCGACCGTCGCCGCCGTACGCGGCAAGGTGCACGGCTACCATCGCGGGCTCTACCTGTGGTCGCGCGTGAATCGCGGCACCCCCGAACGGCCGGGCCTCGTGCTCGCGCTCGATCGCGGCGGCTCGTGCTCGGGCATCGCATTCCGGCTCTCCGGCCCGACCGCGCAGCCGCATCTCGAGACATTGTGGAAGCGCGAAATGCCGATGGGCTCGTACCGGCCCGCGTGGCTGCCGTGCTCGCTCGAGACCGGCGAACGCGTGAACGCGCTCGCGTTCGTGATGCGCCGCGACGCACCGACCTATACGGGCAAGCTGACCGACCCCGTCGTCAAGGAAGTGTTCCGCTGCGCGGCCGGCCGCTACGGCACGACGCTCGACTACGTGAGCCGCACGGTGGACGCACTGCGCGCGAGCGGCATCCCCGACCGCGCGCTCGAAGGGTTGCTGGCGCGATGCCGATGATCCGGCACACCGCGCGGGCGGCCGCCATGCGCCCCCGCGCCGCGCGCGCATCCACACGAGGACACGCCCGATGAAATCGTCACGCCGGTCGCGTTGCAGGATCGCCGTGCTGCTCGTCGCCGCGAGCGTCGCGCTGTCCGGCTGCGGCATACTCGGCTGCGGCGGCGCCGCGACCAACGGCGCGGCCGCCGGCGGCTGCTCGGCCGGCATGCGGTTCTGAACGACGCGCGACGCGTGCGCCGCCTGCGACGGAATGCCGCCGTCGCCGGCCGTTGCCCGCGTCCGGCCGCGCCGCCCTGCCCGCCGCCATTTTTTTGCCGCCGCGCCCCGCCGACGCTTTCTGCGATAGGATGGACCCGACGACGACGTCGCGCCCGGCGCGGCCGTCCGCGAGCGGGGCCCGCGCGAGCCGTCCACCCTGGCCGTACGGCCGGGTGACACGGTCGCGTCGTGCCCTTGGTGTATCCTTGCCTACTCCGTGACCGCGCGCCCCGGCATGACCCGGGCGCACCACCATGAACGATTCGTATCCCAGTCGTAAGCCAACCGACAAACCGCAAGAAAAGCGCTCGCTGCTCGAGCGCCTGACCGACTTCATCTCGCCCGAGCCCGAATCCCGCGGCGAGTTGCTGGAAATCCTCCAGGACGCCCACGAACGCAACCTGATCGACGCGGATTCGCTGTCGATGATCGAAGGCGTGTTCCAGGTCTCCGATCTGTGCGCCCGCGACATCATGGTGCCGCGCGCGCAGATGGACGCGATCAACATCGCCGACAAGCCCGAGGATTTCATCCCGTTCGTCCTCGAAAAGGCGCACTCGCGCTACCCGGTGTACGAGGAGAACCGCGACAACGTGATCGGCGTGCTGCTCGCGAAGGATCTGCTGCGCTTCTATGCCGAGGAAGAATTCGACGTGCGCGGAATGCTGCGCCCGGCCGTGTTCATTCCGGAATCGAAGCGCCTGAACGTGCTGCTGCACGACTTCCGCGTGAACCGCAACCACCTGGCGATCGTCGTCGACGAATACGGCGGCGTCGCGGGCCTGATCACGATCGAGGACGTGCTCGAACAGATCGTCGGCGACATCGAGGACGAATACGACTTCGACGAGGAAGCCGGCAACATCATCTCGGGGCCGGACGGCCGCTACCGCGTGCGCGCGCTCACCGAGATCGAGCAGTTCAACGAGACGTTCGGCACCGATTTCCCCGACGACGAGGTCGACACGATCGGCGGCCTGATCACCCATCATTTCGGACGCGTGCCGCACCGCGGCGAGAAGCTGCAGCTCGGCAACCTCGTGTTCGAAATCCAGCGCGGCGATGCGCGCCAGGTTCACGTGCTGCTGGTGCGCCGCAACCCGCTCGCCAGCCGTCGCGCCGAAACCTCGCACGAAGACTGACCGCTCCGCGCCAGCCGCGCCTCCTTCAACCGCTCGCCCTCTTCCGCTTCACATGGACGATCCGATTCCGTCCCGCCCGGCTGGCGGCCTTCTCGCGCCGGCGCCCGGCCGCGCGCTGCCGCGCTGGCACTATCCGGCCGCGCTGCTCGCCGGCGCGGCCAATACGCTCAGCTTCGCGCCCACGCCGCACGGCGGCTGGCTGCAGCTCGTCGTATTCGTCTGGTTTTTCGCGCAGCTGACGCGCACGTCGAACTGGCGCGGCGCCGCGCTCACCGGCGGCGCGTTCGGCTTCGGCAACTTCATCAGCGGCGTCTGGTGGCTCTACATCAGCATGCACGTGTACGGCGAGATGGCCGCGCCGCTCGCGGGTGGCGCGCTCGTGCTGTTCGCGCTCTACCTGTCGCTGTACCCGGCGTTTTCGGCCGGGCTGTGGTCGTTCTGCGCGGGCCATGCATGGCATCGCCGCGAGGCCGACCCGCGGCCGTTCTCGCCGACCTGGCACGGCGCGTTTGCGTTCGCGAGCGCGTGGGCGCTCGGCGAATGGCTGCGCGGCACCGTGTTCACCGGCTTTCCGTGGCTCGGCAGCGGCTACCCGCAGGTCGACGGCCCGTTCGCGGGCTTCGCGCCGGTGGTGGGCGTGTACGGGATCGCGTGGGTGCTCGCGCTGTTCGCCGCACTCGTCGTGCAGGCGCTCGCCGCCGCGCGGCCGTCGCCGGTGCGTGACGGCGAAGCCGGCGCATCGGGCGGCAACGCCCGCGTGCGCATCGCCGCGCCGGCCGGCATCGCCGTCGCCCTCGTCGCGGCCGGCCTCGGGCTGTCGCAGGTCACGTGGACCGTGCCCGCGAACGCGCCGCTCACCGTGCGGCTGCTGCAGGGCAACGTGAAGCAGGACATCAAGTTCGAGCAGGAAGGCATCGACGCGGCGATCAAGATGTACACACAGATGATCGTCGAGAAACCGGCCGACCTGATCGTCACGCCCGAGACCGCGATCGCGGTGATGATCCAGGAATTGCCCGAGCCGTTCGCCGTCGCGATCCGAAAATTCAGCGACACGACCGGGTCGGCCGTGCTGTTCGGCGCGGTCGGCGCGTCGGTGACCGAGGACGGCCACTACGTCGACTACACGAACAGCCTGTACGGCGTGACGCCGAATTCGCGCGACATCTATCACTACGACAAGCACCACCTCGTGCCCTTCGGCGAATTCATTCCGTGGGGCTTCCGGTGGTTCGTCAACCTGATGAAGATGCCGCTCGGCGACTTCGCGCGCGGCGCGCCGGTGCAGAAGCCGTTCCTCGTGCACAACCAGCCGGTGATGGCCGATATCTGCTACGAGGACTTGTTCGGCGAGGAAATCGCCGCGACGATCCGCGACAACCCGCAGCCGCCCGGCGTGCTCGTCAACGTGACGAACCTCGCGTGGTTCGGCGACACGATCGCGCTCGACCAGCATCTGCAGATCGCGCGGATGCGCTCGCTCGAGACGGGCCGGCCGATGCTGCGTTCGACCAATACGGGGATGACGGCCGCGATCGACGCGCACGGGCGCGTGCTTGGCCAGCTGAAGCCGTTCACGATCGGCTCGCTCGACGTGCGGATCGAAGGCACGAGCGGCTTCACGCCGTACGTGACGAGCGGCAACAACATCGTGCTCGCGGTGTCGTTCGTGCTGCTCGCGTTCGGCTTCACGTTCGGGCCCGGGCTGCGCCGGCGCAACGGCCGGCAACCCGGCGGCGACGAAGCGGCGTGACGCGGCGGGCCGCCGTCGCGCCCGGCGGCCGCGCGTGACCGCGAACCGGCCGGCCGTTCAGGCCTGCCGGGACGATCGATCCGATTGCTCGGGCTGCGCGGCGAGGCTCCGCAGGTCGCGGCACACCTCCTCCATCACCGGCGCCCACGCACCGAACGTCGGCTGCCGGTACAACGTCGCGGTCGGATACCACGGGCTGTCCCGGCGATCGAGCAGCCACGGCCAGTGCGGATTCACGTCGAGCAGCACCCACGTACGCGCGCCGAGTGCGCCGGCCAGGTGCGCGACCGACGTGCACACCGTGATCACGAGATCCAGCGCGCCGATGAACGCGGCCGTATCGTCGAAACTCGTCAATTCGGCCGTGTGGTCTTCGATCGTGAAACCGGCCGCGCGCGCGGCGGCGACATCCGCGTCCGCTCCCGGCTGCAGCGAATAGAACGTGACGCCGTCGATCCCGCGAAATGCATCGGTGTAGCGCTCGAGCCCGACGCGCCGGAACGGATTGCGCTGGTGGCCCGCACTGCCCGTCCACACGAGCCCGACCTTCAACCGGCCGTCGCCCGCGAGCCGCGCGCGCCATGCGTCTCGCGCGGCCGGCTCGGCCCGCAGGTACGGCACCGACGCGGCGAGCGTCGACGCCTCCATGCCAAGCATCAGCGGCAGGCCGATCAGCGGCACTTCGTAATCGAATGCCGGCAGCGCGTCGACGCCGCCGCCCGCGCCGAACACGTCCGCGTGCGCGCCGAGGCTGCGCTGCATCAGCGTGCCGAGCGCCGGAAACGTATTCCACGCGAGCCGGCCGCCCTCGCGATGCACGCGTTCGGCGAGCGGCGCGACGAAGCGACAGAACTGCAGCACGTCGCCGAGCCCCTGCTCGCCCCATACCAGCAGCGTCTTGCCGGCGAGCGGCTCGCCCTGCCAGCGCGGGCCAGGCAGCGCCGGCCGGCGGCCGCGCAATTCGCCGGCGCCGTCCCAGCGTGCCTCGTGGCCGCGCCAGCCGGCTGCGTAATTGCCGCGCACGAGCTGGATGATCGCGAGATTGAAGCGGAACGACGCGTCGTCGGGCGCCAGCTCGCACGCACGCGCCGCATGGCGCTCGGCGTCGTCCCAGCGCTGCGCCTCCTTCATCGCCATCGCGACGTTGTTCATCGCGAGCGCGTTGTCGGCCGCGAGATCGGCGAGCCGCGCGGCGCTCGCGAGCGCACCGTCGAGGTCCTGCATCGCGATTCGCGCGACGACGAGATTGATCCATGCCTGCACGTCCTGCGGATCGTGCTTCACGGCCGCGTCGAGCAGCGCGATCTCTTCCGCGCGCTCGCCGCCCGACAAGCGCAGCGCGATCGCGAGGTTGTTGCGCAGCGACGGCCAGCCGGCATCGATTGCTAGCGCCGCGCGGTACGGCGCGACCGCATCCGCGTGACGGCCGGCCATCTGCAGCGCGTAGCCGTGGTTGAAGTACGCGTCCGCGCCCGGCTGCGCGCGCGCCGCGCATTCGGCGAGCGCAATCGCGTCGTCCGTGCGCTGCCGCGCGACGAGCGTGGCCGTGAGCTGCGCGATCGCCGACGCATCGACCGCATGCAGATGCGTGGCGGCGGCAAGCCACAGTTCGTGCGCGGCATGCTCGCCGCGCGCCTGCGCGTCGGCGGCCTGTCCGAGCAGTGCGAGGAACGGCGGAAGCAGCGGAATCAGGATGTCGGTCGGTTCGTCCATGCGGTGAGCGTCGGCAAGCGGTGACGCGGCGCGCATCGCGCGCGCCGCAATACGCGCATCTTACCGCCCGCGCGAAGCGCCGCGGCATGCGCGTCGCGGCGGCCCGCACGCGGCTGCGCGACGCATGCGGGCGATGGATGCGCAGGCCGCCGGAAACAGGCCGGCGGTGCCCGCATCGGCCTTCCGGCCGCATCCGGTCGCCGATCCGGTAAAATTACGCGTTTCAGCACACTAACAAGCCGCGCCGCCGCGCGAGCCGACCCTCCGGGCCCGCCCGGAGCGCCGCCCGCAACGGAGCGCCAGCGCCACGAAGGCTCTTCATGCTTACGTTTCAGCAAATCATCCTGACGCTGCAGTCCTACTGGGACAAGCAGGGTTGCGCCCTGCTCCAGCCCATCGACATGGAAGTCGGCGCGGGCACGTCGCACGTCCACACGTTCCTGCGCGCGGTCGGCCCCGAGCCGTGGCGCGCCGCGTACGTGCAGCCGTCGCGCCGCCCGAAGGACGGCCGCTACGGCGAGAACCCGAACCGCCTGCAGCACTACTACCAGTACCAGGTCGTGCTCAAGCCGGCGCCGGAAAACATCCTCGACCTGTACCTCGGCTCGCTGGAAGCGCTCGGCTTCGACCTGAAGCAGAACGACGTGCGCTTCGTCGAGGACGACTGGGAAAACCCGACGCTCGGCGCGTGGGGCCTCGGCTGGGAGGTGTGGCTGAACGGGATGGAAGTCACGCAGTTCACGTATTTCCAGGAAGTCGGCGGCCTCGAATGCAAGCCGGTGCTCGGCGAGATCACGTACGGCCTCGAGCGCCTCGCGATGTACCTGCAGAAGGTCGAGAACGTGTACGACCTCGTGTGGACCGAGTGGGAAGAGCAAGGCCCGAACGGCCCCGAGCTGCGCCGCCTGTCGTATGGCGACGTGTACCACCAGAACGAGGTCGAGCAGTCGACCTACAACTTCGAGCACGCGAACGTCGACCTGCTGTTCACGTTCTTCAACAGCTACGAAGCGGAAGCGAAGAAGATGATCGACGCGCAGCTCGCGCTGCCCGCGTACGAGCTCGTGCTGAAGGCCGGTCACACGTTCAACCTGCTCGACGCGCGCGGCGCGATCTCGGTCACCGAGCGGGCCGCGTACATCGGCCGCATCCGCGCACTGTCGCGTCTCGTCGCGCAGGCTTACTACGACTCGCGCGAGAAGCTCGGCTTCCCGATGCTCGGCAACCCGCCGGGCGTGCCGGGCCTCACCACCGACGCCCAAGACGCCGCGCAGCCGGCGTGGGCGCCGCCGCTCAAGGTCGAACGCAAGATCGATCAGGTCTGACGAGACGAGATTTATTCCAGATATGACGCACAATCATCCCGCCCCCCTGCTCGTCGAACTGCTGACCGAAGAGCTGCCGCCGAAGGCCCTCGCGCGCCTCGGCGACGCATTCGCCGAAGGTATCGCACAACGCCTCGCCGCGCGCGACCTCATCGAAGGCGAACTCGTGTTCGAACGCTACGCGACGCCGCGCCGCCTCGCGGTCGTCGTGCAGAACGTGCGCGCCGTCGCACCCGACAGACAGGTCCGCGAAAAGGTCCTGCCCGTGTCGGTCGCGCTCGACGCCGAAGGCAAGCCGACGGCGCCGCTCGCGAAGAAGCTTGCGGCGCTCGGCCACCCGAACGCGTCGATCGCCGATCTCGAGCGCGCGCAGGACGGCAAGGCCGAAGCATTCTTCATCAACTACTCGGCGGCCGGCGCCACGCTCGCCGACGGCCTGCAGGCCGCGCTCGACGAAGCGCTCGCGAAGCTGCCGATCCCGAAATTCATGACGTACCAGCGCCCGGACGGCTCGGACGTGAAGTTCGTGCGCCCTGTGCATCGGCTGACGGTGCTGCACGACGATCGCGTCGTGCCCGTCACCGCGTTCGGCGTCGACGCCGGCGACACCACGCTCGGCCACCGCTTCCTGTCGGACGGCCTCGTCGCGATCCAGCATGCGCGCGCATACGCCGACACGCTGCGCGACAAGGGCCGCGTGATCGCGCACTTCGCCGATCGCCGCGAAACGATCCGCACGCAGCTGAACGAACATGCGAACGGCGACACGGTCGTGATGCCCGAGTCGCTGCTCGACGAAGTGACGTCGCTGGTCGAATGGCCGGTCGTCTACCCGTGCCGCTTCGAGGACGAATTCCTGCAGGTGCCGCAGGAATGCCTGATCCTCACGATGCAGACGAACCAGAAGTATTTCGCGCTGACCGACGTCGCGGGCAAGCTGCGCTCGCGCTTCCTGATCGTGTCGAACATCGACACGAAGACGCCGGGCGAGATCATCGAAGGCAACGAGCGCGTCGTGCGCCCGCGCCTCGCCGATGCGAAGTTCTTCTTCGAGCAGGACAAGAAGAAGCCGCTCGCCGACCGCGTGCCGCAGCTCGCGAACGTCGTCTATCACAACAAGCTCGGTTCGGCGCTCGCACGCGTCGAGCGCCTCGAGGCGCTGGCGGGCGAGATCGCCCCGGCGATCGGCGCCGATACCGCGCACGCGAAGCGCGCCGCGCGTCTCGCGAAGGCCGACCTGCTGACCGACATGGTCGGCGAGTTTCCGGAGCTGCAGGGCACGATGGGCACGTACTACGCGCGCCACGACGGCGAAGCCGACGACGTCGCGCTCGCATGCGCCGAGCACTACCAGCCGCGCTTCTCCGGCGACGCGCTGCCGACCACGCCGGTGTCGACCGCCGTCGCGCTCGCCGACAAGCTCGAAACGATCGTCGGCATCTGGGGCATCGGCCTCGCGCCGACCGGCGAGAAGGATCCGTTCGCGCTGCGCCGTCACGCGCTCGGCGTGCTGCGCCTGCTGCTCGAGAAGCAACTGCCGCTCGATCTCGTATCGCTGCTGCGCACGGCGCACGCACGCTTCGACGGCGTGCCGGGCGTCGCCGAATCGACCGACGCGATCTTCGCGTTCTTCATGGATCGCCTGCGCGGCCTGCTGCGCGAGCGCGGCTATTCGGCCGGCGAAATCGACGCGGTGCTGAGCCTGAACCCGACGCGCATCGACGACCTCGTCGCGCGCCTCGACGCGGTGCGCGAATTCACGCGCCTCGCGGAAGCCGAAGCGCTCGCGGCCGCGAACAAGCGGATCTCGAACATCCTGAAGAAATCGGAAGGCGGCGCGAACGGCGCGGTGCAGCCGACGCTGCTCGTCGAGGCGGCCGAGAAGGCGCTGCACGAACAGCTCGCGGCCGTCACGCCGCACGTGCAGTCGCAGCTCGAGGCGCGTGCGTACACGGGCGCGCTGTCGGCGCTCGCCGCGCTGCGCGTGCCGGTCGACACGTTCTTCAACGACGTGATGGTGAACGCGGAAGATCCGGCGCTGCGCGCGAACCGTCTCGCACTGCTGTCCGCGCTGCACCAGCAGATGAACTGCGTCGCCGACATCTCGAAGCTCGCCGCATAAGGGCCGCACGATGCCGACCAGCCCCAACCGAAAGCTCGTCGTCCTCGACCGGGACGGCGTGATCAACGTCGATTCGGATGCGTTCATCAAGACGCCCGACGAATGGATCGCGCTGCCCGGCAGCTTCGAGGCGATCGCCCGGCTCAACCACGCGGGCTATCGCGTGGTCGTCTCGACCAACCAGTCCGGTATCGGCCGCGGGCTGTTCGACATGGCCGCGTTGAACGAGATGCACCTGAAAATGCATCGCGCGGCGGCCGCGGTCGGCGCGCGCATCGACGCGGTATTCTTCTGCCCGCACACGGCCGAGGATCACTGCGACTGCCGCAAGCCGAAACCCGGCATGATGCAGATGATCGCCGAGCGCTTCGAGATCGATCCCGCTCACACGCCGGTCGTCGGCGATTCGCTGCGCGACCTGCAGGCCGGCGTCGCGGTCGGCTTCCAGCCGCATCTCGTGCTGACCGGCAAGGGCAAGAAAACGCTCGCCGCAGGCAATCTGCCGGACGGCACGAAAGTCCACGACGACCTGCGCGCGTTCGCGCTCGATTTTCTTTCACACGAACACGAGTGATGCGGCTGCCGCGCGCATCCTCCCCAACACCAGACTCACGCCGATGCGCTTCGTCCGCTCCCTGCTGCTGCTGATCTACTTCATCCTGTACACGGTGCCGTACGCCACCGCGTGCTTCATCGCGTTCCCGTTCATGCGCCCCGACGCGCGCTACTGGATGGCGGCCGGCTGGTGCAAGTCGACGCTGTGGGTCGTGCGCTGGCTGAACGGCATCCGCTATCGGATCGAAGGGTTCGAGAACCTGCCCGACGGCCCGGCCGTGCTGCTGTCGAAGCACCAGTCCGCGTGGGAGACGCTTGCGTTTCCGGCGCTGATGCCGAAGCCGCTGTGCTACGTGTTCAAGCGCGAGCTGCTGTACGTGCCGTTCTTCGGCTGGGCGCTCGGGCTGCTGCACATGGTCAACATCAACCGCAAGGAAGGCAAGAACGCGTTCAATTCGGTGATCCGCCAGGGCAAGAAGCGCCTGTCGGAAGGCGCATGGATGATCATGTTCCCCGAAGGCACGCGCACGCCGGTGGGCAAGCAGGGCAAGTACAAGACGGGCGGCGCGCGCTTCGCGATCGAAACCGGCACGCCGGTCGTGCCGATCGCGCACAATGCAGGTCGTGTGTGGCCGCGCAACTCGTTCACGAAATTCCCGGGCGTCGTCACGGTGTCGATCGGCAAGCCGATCCCCAGCGAAGGGCTGACGCCCGATGCATTGAACTCGCAGGTCGAAGCATGGATCGAAGCGGAAATGCGCCGCATCGATCCCGACGCGTATCGCCAGGCGGGCAACGCCGGCACGCGCGATGCCGCGCGCGCCTGACGCCCCGGATTGCAGCCGTTGCGTACGACAAAAAGAAGCGAACTGATGAAACAGCGTCCGCGGCCACGGCCTGCCGTCGTGGCCCTCGATCATCGCCAGATGGATCTGCCGCTCTTCGACGGGCCGGCCGCCGCGCCGTCGGCGCCTGCCGCCCCGCCGGCGCCGCCCGAAGCCGCCCCCGCCGCGCCGCTCGATCCGGGCCCGGCGCCCGATCGCTCGCGCGTGCGCACGTTCGCGCTCGACAGCCGCGTGCTCGAATACCGGCTGAAGCGCTCGGCGCGCCGCACGATCGGCTTCACGATCGACGGCAGCGGGCTGTCGATCACCGCGCCGCGCTGGGTCACGCTCGCCGACATCGAAGCGGCGATCGCCGAAAAGCAACGCTGGATCTTCGCGAAGCTCGCGGAATGGAAGACGCGCACCGAGCAGCGCGCGCTGCCGCAGATCGACTGGCGCGACGGCGCGCAACTGCCGTATCTCGGCAAGACTGTGACGATCGCGCTCGGCGCGGGCGCCGTCGCGTTCGATACCGACGCGCTGCGGCTGTCGCTGCCGCTGCCCGTGCAGGCCGACATGCAGCAGATCAAGGATCGCGTGCAGGGCTGGCTGCAGGGCGAAGCGAAACGCATCTTCGGCGAACGCCTCGTGGTCTACGCGGAAAAGCTCGGCGTCACGTATTCGATGGTCGCGCTGTCGTCGGCCGCGACGCGTTGGGGCAGTTGCTCGAGCGACGGCAAGATCCGCCTGAACTGGCGGCTGATCCATTTCCCGATGTCGATCATCGACTACGTCGTCGCGCACGAGCTGTCGCACCTGCGCGAGATGAACCACAGCCCGGCCTTCTGGCAGACCGTCGAATCGATCTTCCCCGAGTTCCGCGAAGCGCGGCACACGCTCAAGCATCACCCGCCCGAGCTGCTGCCGTCGCTTTGACGCCGTCGGTCACGACGTAAACGCCAAACGGGCGATGCGGATCACGCCGCATCGCCCGTTTTCGTTGCCCGCGACGCGCCACGCGCCGCGAACCGCTCATCCGGCGTTCAGTGCGCCTTCTTCTGGATGAACTCGATCTTGTAGCCGTCCGGATCCTCGACGAACGCGATCACGGTCGTGCCGTGCTTCATCGGGCCTGCCTCGCGCGTGACCTTGCCGCCTTGCGCCTTGATCTTCTCGCAGGCCGCGTACGCATCGTCGACCGCCACCGCCAGATGGCCGAAGCCATTGCCGAGATCGTAGGACGGCGTCTCCCAGTTGTGGGTCAGCTCGATCACGGTGCCCGTGCTTTCGTCTTCGTAGCCGACGAACGCGAGCGTGAACTTGCCTTCCGGATAATCCTCGCGACGCAGCAGCTTCATGCCGAGCAATTCGGTGTAGAACTTGATCGAGCGGTCGAGATCGCCGACTCGCAGCATCGTATGCAGCAAACGCATGTGTTGTACTCCTGTGGGGACTTTCCAGAAGCGGAAATTCTACCGGAGTCGGGTGAAATTCGCCGGGGGCGCCTAGCCGGGGGCGCCTAGCCGGGGGCGCCTAGCCCGGAACGGCCCAACAAGCACGCGGCCGATGCCGCGTATCGGCTGCCTCGGCGCGAGCAAGCGCGCAACGACTGAAAGCGGCACGATCCGGCTCGCCCGGGCACCGCGTCGATCGGGTAACATCCTTCCACTTCGCACCAAAAGCGGGCATGCGCGCCGCCGCCCGACCGCGACCACCCATTTTTTCTTGCCGCCCCACTGCCGTGCGAAACCGTCGATTCGAGCGCGCCGGACGCGCCGCCCGCCTGACCTCCGTGCCGCAAGGCCCGACCAGCGAGGCGCGCCGATGACCGCGCTTGCCGCCGCCCGCGTGCGCCGCGCACTCGATACGCGCGCCGTCGGCCTGATGCTGCTGCTGTGCGCGATCTGGGGCTTCCAGCAGGTCGCGATCAAGAGCACGAACGCCGCGATCGCGCCGATGTTCCAGGCCGGGCTGCGCTCGGTGATCGCCGCGGTGCTGCTGTGGGGCTGGGCCCGCACGCGCGGCACGCCGCTGTTTCAGGCGGACGGCACATTCGGTGCGGGCCTCGCGGCCGGCGCGCTGTTCGCCGGAGAATTCATCTGCGTGTTCTTCGGGCTGACGCTGACGAGCGCGTCGCACATGGCGATCTTCCTGTACACGGCGCCGTGCTTCACCGCGCTCGGCCTGCACCTGTTCGCACCCGGCGAGCGGCTGCAGCGCACGCAATGGGCCGGCGTCGGCCTCGCATTCGCCGGCATCGCGCTCGCGTTCGCGGACGGCTTCCTGAAGCCGCGCGCGCCCGGCGCATCGGTGCTGGCAGGGCTCGCCGGCGACGCGCTCGGGATCCTCGGCGGCGCGATGTGGGCCGCGACGACGGTCGTCGTGCGCTCGACGGCGCTTGCGCGGGCCAGCGCGAGCAAGACGCTGTTCTACCAGCTCGCGGTATCGGCGGTCGTGCTGGTCGCGCTCGCCGCGCTGTTCGGCCAGATGTCATTCGCGCGGATCACGCCGGTCGCGCTCGCAAGCCTCGCGTATCAGTCGGTGATCGTCGCGTTCGTCAGCTACCTGTCGTGGTTCTGGCTGCTGACGCGCTACAGCGCGTCGCGGCTGTCCGTGTTCACGTTCCTGTCGCCGCTGTTCGGCGTCGCGTTCGGCGTGCTGCTGCTCGGCGAATCGGTCGGCTGGCGCTTCATGTCCGCGGCCGCGCTCGTGCTGACCGGCATCGCGCTCGTCAACGCGCCGCCGCGCCGGCGGATGTGACGACCGGCGCAAAGACACGCGGGCAATAAAAAAGCTGCCCGTCGGGCAGCTCTCTTCGATACAGCGGGTGGGCGGCTCGCGCCACGCACGTCATCCGGCCTTGCGCACCGCCGCCAGCGCCTGCGCGACACCGACGTATTCGGCCACGCTCACGTCCTCCGCACGGCGCGCGAGATCGAAGCCGAGCGCATCGAAATCGATCGTCTCGCGATAGTCGCCCAGCGTGTTACGCAGCATCTTGCGGCGCTGCGAGAACGCGGCGGTGACGATTTCGCCGAGCAGCACGGGATCGACGTCCGGCAGTTCGTGCGGCTCGTACGGAATCATCCGGACGATCGCCGAATCGACCTTCGGCGGCGGCTGGAACGATTCCGGCGGCACGTCGAGCATTTTTTCCATCACGTAGCGGTACTGCAGCATCACCGACAGCCGCGAAAACGCCTTCGTGCCCGGCTCCGCGACCATCCGCTCGACGACCTCGTTCTGCAGCATGAAATGCTGGTCGATCACCGCATCGGCGAACGTCATCAGGTGAAACAGCAGCGGGCTGGAGATGTTGTACGGCAGATTGCCGACGATCCGCAGCGACGGCTTGTCGCCGGGCATCGCGAGCGAGCGGAAGTCGAACGCGAGCGCGTCGCCCGCGTGCAGCTCCAGCAGCGCGCCGAAGCGTTGCTGCAGGCGCCCGATCAGATCGCGGTCGAGCTCGACCGCGTGCAGCGGCGACTCCGGCGTCGCGAGCCGCTCGATCAGCGGCCCGGTCAGCGCGCCGAGCCCGGGGCCGATCTCGACCATCCGCTGGCCGCGTGCAGGGCCGATCGTCGCGACGATCGAGTCGATCACGCCGTGATCGACGAGGAAGTTCTGCCCGAAGCGCTTGCGCGCGAAATGGCCTTGGTGCTGTCTGCTGTTCGACATCGACTGAGTAAAACGAAAAATACGACGAATGGGGTAAACCGGCAGCGTCAGGCTGCGCGGCGATGGCGCGCCATCGTGACGGCCGTATCGAGCGCGGCGATCATGCTGCCCGGATCCGCGCGGCCCGTGCCGGCCAGATCGAGCGCGGTGCCGTGATCGACCGACGTGCGGATGATCGGCAGCCCGAGCGTCACGTTGATGCCCTCGCCGAACGTCGCGTACTTCAGCACGGGCAGACCCTGGTCATGGAACATCGCGAGCACGCAATCGGCATCGGCCAGATGGCGCGGCTGGAACAGCGTGTCGGCCGGATACGGGCCGCGTGCGTCGATGTGTTGCGCGTTCGCGCGGGCCAGCGCCGGCGAGATCACGTCGATCTCCTCGCGGCCGAGATAACCGTTCTCGCCCGCGTGCGGGTTCAGGCCCGTCACGAGAATGCGCGGCGCGGCGAGACCGAAATCGCGCCGCAGGTCGCGATCGATGATCGCGAGCGTCTCGACGAGCCCGTCGATCGTCAGCGCGGCCGATACGTCCTTCAGCGGCAGGTGCGTGGTCGCGAGCGCGACGCGCAGCGGCCGGTGGCCGGTGCCGGCCAGCATCATCACGACGCGCGGCGTGTGCGTGCGTTCGGCCAGGTATTCGGTATGGCCGGTGAACCGCACGCCCGCGTCGTTGATCGTGCTCTTCTGCAGCGGCGCGGTCACGATCGCGTCGTACCGGCCGGCCAGCGCACCGTCGATCGCCGCGTCGAGCAGCCCGAGCACGTAGCGGCCGTTCGCCGCGTCCAGCTTGCCCGCCTGCGCGGGCGCCGCCAGTGCGTGATGCGCGACCGACACCGGCGCGCCGCCGGCCAGTGTGGCCGCGTCGATGCCGACCGCGGCCGCACGCGCGTCGAGCAGTGCGGCATCGCCGAGCACGGTGAAATGCGCATCGGGCCAGCGCTGCGCGGCGTCACGCAGCGCCTGCACGGTCAGCTCCGGGCCAACCCCCGCGGGTTCGCCGGTCGTGATCGCGATCTGCAGCGCGGGCGTGGTCATCCGAGGCTCGCTCAGTTCGCCGGGCCGACGCCGCCGATCTTGTACTGCACGTACGACGAATCGCGCAACTCGCGCAGCCAGTCGGCATACGCCTGCTCGGCCTTGCGCTGGCCGATCGCCTGACGGGCGATGTCCATCTGCTGCTGCACCGACCCTTCCGCCTCGCGGCGGTTCAGCACCTGGATCAGGTGATAGCCGTATTCGGTACGGATCGGCTGGCTGATCTGGCCGTCCTGGAGGTTGTTCATCGCGCGCTCGAATTCCGGCACGGTCTCGCCCGGGCTGATCCAGCCGAGATCGCCGCCCTGCGACGCGGAACCGTCCTGCGAGTAGGTGCGCGCGAATTTCGCGAAATCGCCGCCGGCCTCGACCTGCTTGCGGATGTCGACCAGTTGCTGGCGCGCCTGGCCTTCCGACTTGCCTTCGCCGACGCGCAGCAGGATGTGGCGCACGTGCGTCTGGACGATCTTCGGCGCCGCGGCGCTCGCGCCCTGGCTTTGGCGGCGATCGACGAGGCGCACGATTTCGAAGCCGTCCGGCACGCGGATCAGCGTCGGGTTGACCTCGCCCGGGCGCAGCTTCGACGCGGCGTCGACGACGTCGGGCGGCAGCGCGCTCGGCGCCTTGAAGCCGAGATCGCCGCCCTTCTTCGCGTCGTTCGCTTCGGAGTTGTTCTTCGCGAGGCGCTCGAAATCGGCGCCCGACTTCGCCTGCTGCAGCAGCGCTTCGGCCTTCTTCTGCGCGGCTTCGATGTCAGCCTGCGGCGCGTTGGTGGGCGCCTTGATGAAGATGTGCTGGAAGCGCAGGTCCTGCTGCTGCGATGCGTTCGGCCCGCGCTGGCTCGCGATGTAGTTCGCGACCTCGGCGTCCGACACCGTGATCTTGCCGTCGACCTCGCGCTCGCGCAGCTTCGACAGCATCAGCTCGGTGCGCGCGTCGCTCGTGAAGATGCTCCAGGGCACGCCCTGCGCCTCGAGGCGCGCGCGGTACTGGTCGAGCGTCATCCCGTTCGCCTGCGCGAGACGCTGCAGCGTGGCCTGCACGGTCGCGTCGTCGATGCGGATCCCGTCGTCCTTGGCCTTCTGCACCTGGATACGTTCGAGCACCATCTGGTTCAGCACCTGCGCGCGCAGCTGGTCGGCCGGCGGCACCGGCGCGTTCTGCTGCTGCAGGCGGCGTGCGATCAGGCCGGCGCGCTGGTCGAGTTCGCGGCCCGTGATCACGTCGTTGTTGACCACGGCGACGACTTCGTCGGCGAGCTGCGCACCTTGCGAACCGAGTGCCTGCGCCGCGGCCGGCGCGGCGGCGAGCAGCGCGGCGGACGCGGCGAGGCTGGACACGACTGCCGCGAAACGAAGGGTTTTCTTCATTGCCACTGAAACTCCATTGAAATCGTGCTGACCGGTGCAGACATGCCGGCGTTACTCGTAGTTGCTGAAGCGGGACATCGGCGGCGGCGGCGGCGGCAACGGCGTGTAGCCTGGCACCCCGGCGCGGAATGCGGACACGAGGCCGTTGTCGATGGTCGACAAGCCCTTGAGCGTCAGCTGCATCATGAAGCGCGTCGACGAGTTCTGCTGTCCCGACGAATTGATGCCGTTCGCGGCCCGCTGCACCCCGACCCCGAGCGCCCAGCAATCCGCGTCGTATTGTAAGCCGACCAGACCGTCGACCACGCGATCTCCGGCGAAGTCGTAGTTGAACCGGCCGATCGCATACAGGCGGCGCGTGAGCGGCCACTGCGCGGACACCAGGAACTGGTTGATCGGCTGGTTGTCGAGCGTGGTATTCGTGCGCGTATAGCGATAGCCGACGTTGATCACGCGGCGCTCGCCCGGGCTGTAACCGAAACCGATACTCGACTTCACGAGCTGGTTGTTGTTCTGGTTGTACTGGAACGCCGTTTCCGACATGAAGCCCGAGCCGAGCTTCAGCGCGGCGCCGACGATCAGGTCCGAGTGGCGCGCCAGCACGGCGCTCTGCCCCGGGTTCAGCGTGACGCGCTGATCGGCGAAGTAGTACTGCTGCGCGATCACGAACCGCGCGCGCTCGTCGCCGGTGCGCGGATCGATGAAGCGCGACGTCAGGCCGGCCGTGATCCGGTTCGCATCGGCGATCCGGTCGTTACCGACGAACGTGTTCGGCTGGTAGATCTCCGCGAGGCCGAAGTCCGATTCCGCGGTGTCGAACAGCGGCGCGTTCGACTGATCGCGATACGGCGTGTACACGTAGTACAGGCGCGGCTCGAGGGTCTGGATGAAGTCCTGGCCGAACAGGCGCACCGAACGGTCGAAGATCAGGCCCGAATCGAAGCTCACGGTCGGGATCGACTCGGTGAAGCGCTTCGGGCTGTTCGGCGTGGCGGACGACAGGTAGTTCAGGTCGTACGACGCCAGGTGGTACTGGACCTTCGGCACCGCGAAGTAGCCGGGACCGTACACGCCATACGAAATGTACGGGTTGAAGACCACCCGGTCGCCCTGGGTCGCATCGGCGGTCGTGATGCGGAACCGCGAATAGTCGGCTTCCGCGCCGAAGTCGAACCCGCCGACGTTGTACTTCGTGTACTTCACGTTCAACTGCGGCTCGCGGCTGTACGGCGCGATCGACGGCGGCAGCGTCTGCCAGTGCTGGTAGCGCGCGAGCACCGACCACGGGCCGTTGTTGTACGTGAGGCCGGCTTCCTGCTGGTACAGCGTCTGCGTGCCGTTGATGAACTGGTTCGCCGACCCGAGGTCTTCGGGATACGTGTTGTCCGAAACCTTGTTGAAGTAGACGTAGCCGCCGAAGCCGCCGCCGAAGTTCTGCTGGTGCTGCCAGTAGATCGCGTAGCGGTTGCGATGCGCGAGCCGGTCGTCCGGCAGGTAATTGGCCGTAAACGTGCCCGAATACGACGGCGACAGATAGCGGAACGTCGCTTCGGTCATCACGCCGCGCCGCGAGATGATGCGCGGCGTGAGCGTCAGGTCGCGGTTCGGCGCGATGTTGAAGTAGTACGGCAGCGACAGCTCGAAGCCGTTGTTCGAGTTCACCGAGAACGTCGGCGGCAGCAGGCCGCTGCGCCGCTCGCCCGACAGCGGGAACGTCATCCACGGGCTCGCGAAGATCGGCACGCCCTGGAAGAACAGCACGCCGTTGCGCGCGGTGCCCTCGTCGGCGCCCGTATCGAAGTCGAAGCGGCTGCCCTTGATGTACCACGCGGGGTTCGTCGAGCACTGGCACGCGGTGTACGTACCGTTGACGAACACCGAGCGCTCGTTGTCGACCATGTCGACGCGCTCCGCGCTGCCCGACCCGCCCGTCACGTTGAAGTGATACTTCGGCGCGGTCATGAAGCCCTGGTTCGCCTCGATCTTCAGGTGCGCCTCGGGGCCGGCGAACGACGTGCCGCCATTGACCACCTTGACCTGGCCGTACGCATCGGCCATGTCGGTATCCTGATCGTAGTGGATCGCGTCGGCCTTCACGACGGCGTCGCCGCGCCGCAGCTCGGCCGAACCCTTCGCGGCGAGGTCCTGCTCGGCGGTGCCGCTCGTATGGTCGGCAATGACGAAGGCGGCCGGCTTCGCGCCGTCCTTCAGCGGATGATCCTCGAGCTGGGGCGCGAGACGCAGATCCCACGGCGAGTCGAGCGGCTGCGGCTGCGCAGCCGCGCCCGACAGCTGCGCGTACGACACGGCCGGCACGAGGCCGGGCACGGCCAGGAGCGCGAGCGCGAGCCGCCGTTTGCGCGGCGCCCCGTCACCGGGGAAAACATTCGGGAATAGCGGTTTGGGCGGCATCTATCGTTTGGCGAATCGCCCCTTGTCAACCGCGCCTGCACGGCACCTTCACGCGCGGCGGGCCGCGCCGTCGAGCCGCGACTGCGGCTCTTCGCAAACCGGGGAGGCGATCGGGCGGACGGCGCGACAGGCCGCGGGCCTGCACGGCGGAAGCTGACGCGGGGCGCGTCAAAAAAGTCGTGGGGTATTATATGGCAAGACGTTCCCCCCTCCGCCGAGTTTCATGACGCCCCCATCCGCCGCATCCCAGCCCGACGCCCGCCTCGACGCGCTCACCGCGTGGCTGCACCCGCTCGCCGAGCGCTACGCGCTCGATCTGTCGACCCTCGCGCCCGCGTCGTCGGACGCCAGTTTCCGCCGCTATTTCCGCGTCGCGTCGGCCACGCGCCCCGGCGGCACGCTGATCGCGGTCGACGCGCCGCCGCCCGAGAAGTGCCGCGAGTTCGTCCAGGTCGCGCGGCTGCTCGCCGGGGCCGGCGATCACGTGCCGGACGTGCTGGCCCACGATTTCGACGCGGGCTTCATGCTCGTGACCGATCTCGGCCGCACGTCGTACATCTCGGTGCTCGATCCGGCCGATCCGGGCGCGGCCCGTCCGCTGATGCGTGACGCCCTCGACGCGCTGATCCGCTTCCAGCTCGCGTCGACACCCGACGTGCTGCCGCCGTTCGACGAAGCGTTCCTGCGCCGCGAAATGGAGCTGCTGCCCGAATGGTTCGTCGGCCGCCACCTCGGCAAGCCGATCACCGACGCGATGCGCGGCACGCTAGACCGCACGTTCGCGCTGCTGGTCGCGAGCGCGCACGCGCAGCCGCAAGGCTTCATGCTGCGCGACTTCATGCCGCGCAACCTGATGGTCTGCGAGCCGAACCCGGGCGTGCTCGACTTCCAGGACGCCGTCTACGGGCCGCTGACGTACGACGTCGTGTCGCTGCTGCGCGACGCGTTCATCAGTTGGGACGAGGAGTTCGAGCTCGACTGCTTCGCGTACTACTGGGAAAAGGCGAAGAAGACCGGCCTGCCGGTCGACGCGGATTTCGGCGAGTTCTACCGCCAGCTCGAATGGATGGGGCTGCAGCGCCACATCAAGATCCTCGGCCTGTTCGCGCGCATCAACTACCGCGACGGCAAGCCGCACTACCTGAACGACCTGCCGCGCTTCCTCGCGTATGCACGCAAGGTCGCGCTGCGCTATCGCCCGCTCGTGCCGTTCGCGAAGCTGCTCGACGAGCTCGAGGGCAACGCGCCGGCCGACGTCGGCTATACGTTCTGACCGTTCTCGCACCCAGTCGACCATGAGCACACCCCTGACCACGGCGATGATCTTCGCCGCCGGACGCGGCGAACGGATGCGTCCGCTGACCGACGCCCGCCCGAAGCCGCTGCTCGAAGCCGGCGGCAAGCCGCTGATCGTGTGGCAGATCGAGGCGCTCGCGCGGGCGGGCATCGACACGATCGTGATCAACCACGCGTGGCTCGGCGAGCAGATCGAGGCCGCGCTCGGCGACGGGTCGCGCTGGGGCGTGCGGCTCGCGTATTCGGCCGAGGGCGACGCACTCGAAACCGCCGGCGGCATCGCGCAGGCGCTGCCGCTGCTGGAGCGCGACGGGCAGCCAGCCGTGTTCGCGGCCGTCAGCGGCGACGTGTACTGCGCGTTCGACTACCGGACGCTTGCGCCGCGCGCCGCCCGGATGGCCGCGCTCGACACGCCGGCGATGCACCTCGTGATGGTGCCGAACCCGCCGTTCCATCCGGCCGGCGACTTCGCGCTCGGCGACGACGGCCGTCTCGCGCTCGACGGCGCCGCGCGCTTCACGTTCGGCAACATCGGCCTGTACGACACGCGGATGTTCCGCGACCTCGCACCCGGCACGCGGCGCGCGCTGACGCCGTACTATCGCGCGACGATCGAAGCCGGCCGCGCGACCGGCGAACTGTACGAAGGGATCTGGGAGAACGTCGGTACGCCCGCGCAGCTCGGCGAACTCGACGCACGGCTGCGCGCCGCCGCGGGCTGATCGGACGACGGGCGGCGACGCCCCCGTCGCGCCGCCCTTGCGCTGCGCGCCACGGCACGCGGCACGCCGCCAGGCCGCCACGCCCCGTTACGCGGCCTCGGCCTCTTCCCCGCCCGCCGCCGCGCGCTGCTGCTGCAACGCCCACATCTGCGCATACAGCCCGTCCGCGCGCACGAGTTCGTCGTGCGTGCCGCGCTCGACGATCCGCCCGTGGTCCATCACGAGGATCTGCTGCGCGTGCACGACCGTCGACAGACGGTGCGCGATCACGAGCGTCGTGCGATGCCGCGCGATCTGATCGAGCTCGTGCTGGATCGCGCGTTCCGAGCGGGAATCGAGCGCCGACGTCGCTTCGTCGAACAGCAGCACCGGCGGGTCCTTCAACAGCGTGCGCGCGATCGCGACGCGCTGCTTCTCGCCGCCCGACAGCTTCAGCCCGCGCTCGCCGACCGGCGTGTCATAGCCCTTCGGCAACCCTTCGATGAAATCGTGGATGTGCGCGGCGCGCGCGGCCGCGACCACCTCGTCGCGCGTCGCCGTCGGCCGACCGTACGCGATGTTGTAGTAGATCGAGTCGTTGAACAGCACGGTGTCCTGCGGCACGATCCCGATCGACGCGCGCAGCGATTCCTGCGTGACGTCGCGAATGTCCTGCCCGTCGATCCGGATCGCGCCGCCCGCCTGCCGGTCGAGATCGTAGAAGCGGAACAGCAGCCGCGACAGCGTCGATTTCCCCGACCCGCTGTGGCCGACCACCGCGGTCGTCGTGCCGGCCTCGATCGTGAACGTCACATCGTGCAGGATCTGCCGCGACGGCTCGTACGCGAAGTTCACGTGCTCGAAGCGCACCTGCGCGCCGGCCACCGCGAGCGGCGGCGCATCGGGCCGGTCGGCCACTTCCTTCGGCGCCGACAGCAACCCGAACATCCGGTCCATGTCGGTCAGGCTCTGCTTCAGCTCGCGATAGACGACGCCGAGGAAATTCAGCGGAATGTACAGCTGCAGCATGAACGTGTTGATCAGCACGAGATCGCCGAGCGTCAGCTTGCCCGCGAGCACGCCCTGCGTCGCGCGCCACAGGATGAACACGAGCCCCGTGCCGATGATCGCCTGCTGGCCGAAGTTCAGCACCGACAGCGAGTTCTGCGAGCGGATCGCGGCCTTCCGGTAGCGCTTCAGGTTCTCGTCGTAGCGCTGCGCTTCCCACGCCTCGTTGCCGAAGTACTTCACCGTCTCGTAGTTGATCAGCGAATCGATCGCCCGCGAGTTCGCGCGCGAATCGAGCTCGTTCATCGTGCGGCGAAAATGCGTGCGCCAGTTGGTGACCTTCACGGTGAACACGATGTACGTGACCAGCGCCGCGAACGTCACGTACGCGTAGTAGGCCTCGTACTTGACCACGAAGAAGCCGAGCACGAGCCCGACCTCGACGAGCGTCGGCAGGATGCTGTACAGCGAATACGAAATCAGTTGCTGGATGCCGCGCGTGCCGCGCTCGATGTCGCGCGACATGCCGCCCGTCTGGCGCTCGAGATGAAACCGCAGCGACAGCCCGTGCAGATGCCGGAACACCTGCAGCGCGAGCTGGCGCACCGCGCTCTCGGTGACCTTCGAGAACAGGATTTCGCGCAGTTCGGTGAACAGCGACGTCGACAGCCGCACGAGCGCATACGCGACGACCAGCAGCCCGACGCCGCCCGCGAGCACGATGCCGGCCGACTGCTCGGCACGGCCGAGCGCGGTGAGCTGCTGCACGGCGGACAGGTGATCGACGATGCGCTTCATCACGACCGGCACGCCGAGGTTCGCGACCTTCGCCCCGATCAGGCAGCCGAGCGCGAGCGCGACGCGCCATTTGTAGGTGGTCAGGTACGGCAGCAGCGACCGGATGGTCTGCCAGTCGTTGCGAGGCCCGGTCGAAGCCGGCGCGGGCTCGCCGGAAGCGGGAAATCGGCGCATGGGGAAAGGTCCTGCGGCAATGCGGGACGCGCGTATCGGCGGCCGGCTCGCGCGCTTTCTCGTACAATTTGCGAACGTTGTATTGTCGCAGAAGCCGCTTCGCGCCGCTGCCGGCGGCCTCGTCGGCCAGCCTGCGCGCGGCGGCTCGTTTATTACAGGATGAAAGCCCCCGCCATGACCGATTCGACCCTCGAACTCCCGCAGAAGCAGCCCGCGCTGCGCGTCGTCCCGCAACCGCACGATGCGAACGTTCACGGCGACGTGTTCGGCGGCTGGATCATGTCGCAGGTCGACATCGCCGGCTCGATTCCCGCGAGCCAGCGCGCGAACGGCCGCGTCGCGACGGTCGCGGTCAATTCGTTCGTGTTCAAGCAGCCGGTATTCGTCGGCGATCTGCTGAGCTTCTACGCCACCATCATGCGCACCGGCAACACGTCGATCACGGTCGACGTCGAGGTGTACGCGCAGCGCATGCGCCTGATGGGCGAAGTCGTGAAAGTCACCGAAGCGACGCTCACCTACGTCGCGACCGGCCCTGACCGCAAGCCGCGGCAACTGCCGCCGCTCTGACGGCGGGCAAGCGCCGCGGTGCGGCAGGCGGTCGTCAGTGCGTGGCCGTCAGCCCGAACTCCCGCATCGCGGGCACGAAATCGTGATTCAGCGTCGGCTTGCGCGACAGCTTGACCAGCACGTAGCGCTGGAACGGCGCGAGCCGCTGCCACTGCGCGAGCGCGGGTGCCGGCAGCCCGGCCAGCGCGCTCTGCTGTACCAGCGACTCCGGTACCGCGTCGACGGCGCGCCAGGCCGGCTGCTCGTCCGGCTGGAACCATGACGGCTCCAGATCGGCGTGCGTGCGCAGCATTTCGAACAGCGCGTGATCGAAGTTGGGCTCGATCGCGGTGTCGTCGTCGGCCGGAAAGCGCGCGAGCAGCTTGCGGTCCTCGAGCGGCAGCAGTTGCCACTGGTCGAGCGAAATCCGCAGGCCGAAGCGATCGAGATTGAAACGCACGATCATCGGGATGTACGTGAAGTTTTCCGACGAATCGTGTTCGAAGTTGAAGAGCAACGGAGCGTCGCTGAGTCCCATGGTCGTTACCTGACGTGGCGGATGCCGGCGCGGCCGGCTTGCCTGGGGTATTTTAGAACCTCTGCGCGCGGGCGGCGGCACGATCGTCGCCGGCCGCCCTTCGAATCAACGGGAGTGCTCGTGAATCCGACCCAATCAGACGCACCGCGCGACGCATTGCGCGACGAACCGCGCGGCGCGATCGAGCTGCCCGTGCGCCGCACGCGCGGCGGCGCGGTCGAACCCGCGCACGACTTCGTCGGCCAGGAATGGCCGGTCGCACTCGTCTTCAACGGCATCTCGCATGCGGTGATGATGTGTACGCCATGCGACCTCGAAGCGTTCGCGGTCGGCTTCGCGATCTCGGAAGGGATCGTCGCGCGCGGCAGCGACATCAAGGACATCGAGGTGATCCTGCACGCCGACGCGCCGCTGCCGCATGCGGAAGTCCATCTGGAAGTCGTCCAGCAGGCGTTCGCCGCGCTGAAGGACCGGCGCCGCGCGCTCGCGGGGCGCACGGGCTGTGGCGTCTGCGGCATCGAGAGCATCGACCTGCTCGACCTCGCGCCCGAACGCGTGCCCGATACCGGTTTTCTCGCGCGCCTCGCGCCCGACGCGCTGGCGCGCGCCGCGCATGCGTTACCGTCGCATCAGGCGCTGACGAAACTGACCGGCGGCCTGCATGCGGCCGCGTGGTGCGATGCAACAGGCGCGATCCGCACGGCATTCGAGGACGTCGGCCGCCACAACGCGCTCGACAAGCTGATCGGCTCGCTCGTGCTGGCGCGCGCCGATACCACCGACGGCTTCGTGTTCCTGTCGAGCCGCGCGAGCTACGAGCTCGTGCGCAAGGCCGCGCGGGTCGGCATCCCGCTGGTCGCGACCATCTCCGCGCCGTCGTCGCTCGCGATCGAAATCGCGAAGGCGGCCGGCTTGCGGCTCGTCAGCTTCTGCCGCGAAACGGGCCACGTCGACTACGGCACGGCCTGATCGCTCTCCCAACCGCGCACCGGCGAGCCACCGCCGGCGCGACCCGTTCCGTCAGTCGAACTGACGGAAATCCGGCTTGCGCTTCTCGAAGAACGCCGTCATCGCCTCGCGGGCCTCCGGCGCGCGCAGCATCTCGGCGAAATGGCGCGCTTCCTCGGCCATCCGCGCGGGCGTCGCCACGCCGCCCGTCTCCTTGAGCAGCGCCTTCGTCACACGCAGCGATGCCGCCGGCAGCGCCGCCAGCTTCGCCGCCTGCTTCGCCGCGAACGCGTCGAGCTCGGCCGCCGGCAGCACGCGGTTGACGATACCGATCCGGTGCGCTTCCAGCGCGTCGAACGCCTCGCCCAGCAGCAGCTTCTCGGCGGCGACCTGATGGCCGGCCAGGCGCGGCAGCAGTGCGCTGGACGCGGCTTCCGGGCACAGCCCGAGCTGCACGAACGGCAGCGAGAACGTCGCGGTGTCGGCCGCATAAACCAGATCGCAGTGCAGCAGCATCGTCACGCCGACCCCGACCGCGATGCCGGGCACCGCCGCCACGACCGGCTTGCTCGCGCTGCTGATCCGCGCCAGAAACTGGAACACCGATGCGGTGTCGTCCTTCGGCGGCGACTTCAGGAAATCCTCGAGATCGTTGCCCGCGCTGAAATTACCGTCGCTGCCGCGCAGCAGGATCACGCGCGTCGCCTTGTCTTCCTGCGCGTCGGCGAGCGCATCGGCCATCGTCTGGTACATCGCCGCCGTCAGCGCGTTCTTCTTCGCCGGGCGCGCGATCGTGATCGTCATCACGCCGTCGGCGCGTTCCACTTGAATGTCGGCCACAACCGTCTCCTTTGACTGTCTCTACCGGAATGAAAAAAACGGTGCGCGAGCTCGTGGCCCGCGCACCGTCGTCGCTTGTCGTCGCGTCCCGCTTACAGGCGTTCGATGATGCCCGCGGCGCCCATGCCGGTGCCGACGCACATCGTGACCATCCCGTACTTCAGGTTGCGGCGGCGCAGGCCGTGCACGACGGTCGCCGCGCGGATCGCGCCGGTCGCGCCGAGCGGGTGGCCGAGTGCGATCGCGCCGCCCATCGGGTTGACCTTCGACGGGTCGAGGCCGAGATCGCGCATCACCGCCAGCGACTGCGCGGCGAACGCCTCGTTCAGCTCGATCCAGTCGAGATCGTCCTGCTTCAGGCCGGCGGCCTTCAGGGCGGCCGGAATCGCTTCCTTCGGGCCGATCCCCATGATTTCCGGCGGCACGCCGCGCACCGCGAAGCTCACGAAACGCGCGAGCGGCGTCAGGTTGAACTCCTTCAGCACCTTCTCCGACACGACGAGCAGCGCGCCCGCGCCGTCCGACGTCTGCGAGCTGTTGCCGGCCGTGACCGAGCCCTTGTTCGCGAATACCGTGCGCAGCTTCGCGAGGCCTTCGAGCGACGTATCCGCGCGCGGACCTTCGTCGAGCTTGATCTCGCGCGTCTTCACGTCGACTTCGCCGGTCGCGAGGTTCGGGAACCGCTCGGTGAGCGTGTACGCAGCGATTTCGTCGCCGAATTCGCCGGCCTGCTGCGCGGCGAGCGCCTTGCGGTGCGATTCGACCGAGAACGCGTCCTGGTCGTCGCGGCTCACCTTCCACTGTTCGGCGACGCGCTCGGCCGTCAGGCCCATCCCGTACGCGATGCCGAAGTCTTCGCTGCGATCGAAGATGTGCGGCGACATCGACGGCTTGTTGCCCATCATCGGCACCATGCTCATCGATTCGCAGCCGCCCGCGAAGATCGCGTCCGATTCGCCGACGCGGATGCGGTCGGCCGCCATCGCGAGCGCGGTGATGCCCGACGCGCAGAAGCGGTTGACCGTCACGCCGCCGACCGTCTGCGGCAGGCCCGCGAGCAGCGCGCCCATGCGCGCGACGTTCAGCCCCTGCTCGGCTTCCGGAATCGCGCAGCCGATGATCGCGTCCTCGATCACCTTCGTGTCGAGACCGGGCACCTGCGCGACTGCCGACCTGATCGCGTGAACCAGCAGCTCGTCGGGGCGCGTGTTCTTGAAGACACCGCGCGGGGCCTTGCCGATCGGGGTGCGGCTGGCGGCGACGATGTATGCGTCTTGCAGTTGTTTGCTCATTTCAGACTCCTTGTCTGCTCGCTCAGTTACGCACCGGCTTGCCGGTCTGCAACATGCCCATGATCCGTTCCTGCGTCTTCTGCGTGCCGAGCAGCTCGACGAACGCGCGGCGCTCGAGCGCGAGCAGCCACTCCTCGTCGACGAGGCTGCCGGCTTCGACGTCGCCGCCGCACACGGCTTCGGCGATGCGGCTCGCGATCAGGTAGTCGTGGTCGCTGATGAAGCGGCCGTCACGCATGTTGACGAGCGATGCCTTGATCGTCGCGATCGCCGAACGGCCCGCGACCGGCACGTCCTTCGCGCGCAGCGGTGCACGATAGCCGGTGTCGGCCAGCGCACGCGCTTCCTTCTTCGCGGTGTCGAGCAGTTCGAACACGTTGAAGACGATCGTGTCGGACGGCTTCACGTAGCCCATCGCCCGTGCGTCGTGCGCGGACGCCGACACCTTCGCCATCGCCGCGTTCTCGAACGACTTCGTGACGAACTTCAGGATGTCGGTGGTCGCGTTCGCGGCCGTCGCGGCGTCCGCTGCGCGCAGCGCCGCTTCCTTCAGGCCGCCGCCGGCCGGCACGAGGCCGACGCCCACTTCGACGAGACCGATGTAGCTCTCGACGTGCACGACGCGCTTCGCGCTGTGCAGCATCAGTTCGCACCCGCCGCCGAGCGCGATGCCCGACACGGCCGCGACGACCGGCACGTTCGCGTACTTCACGCGCAGCATGCCTTCCTGGAACTTCTTCACGAACGGCTCGATGCCCTTCGCGCCGCCCATCATGAACGCGGGCATCGCCTCTTCGAGGTTCGCGCCGGCCGAGAACGGGCCGCCCGGCGTGCCGAGCTTCAGCGACGTCGGCTGCCAGATCACCACGCCCTTGTAGTCCTGCTCTGCGAGTTCGATCGCCTGCACGAGGCCGTCGATCACGCTCGGTCCGATCGTGTTCATCTTCGACTTGAACGACACGATCACGACGTCGTCCTCACCGGCACGGTCGTCGACCCACGCGCGCACCGCGTCGGTCTCGAACAGCGTCTTGCCGTACGTCTTCGGATCGGCGCCGGCTTCGCCCAGCAGCGGCGCGCGGAACACCTGCTTGCGGTACACGGCCAGGTCCGAACGCGGCACGAAGCGCTTCGATGCCGGCGCCCACGAGCCTTCGGCCGTGTGCACGCCGCCCTGCTCGGCGACCGGGCCTTCGAGCACCCACGACGGCAGCGGCACGTTCGCGAGCGCCTTGCCGGCCGCGATGTCTTCCTGCACCCACTCGGCGACCTGCTTCCAGCCGGCAGCCTGCCAGCCTTCGAACGGGCCTTCGTTCCAGCCGAAGCCCCAGCGGATCGCGAGGTCGACGTCGCGCGCGTTGTCGGCGATCGACTCGAGATGCACGCCGATGTAGTGGAGCACGTCGCGGAAGATCGACCACAGGAACTGCGCATGCGGATGATCCGTCTCGCGCAGCAGCTTCAGGCGTTCCGCCGGCGGGCGCTTCAGGATGCGGCCGACGGTTTCGTCCGCCTTCGCGCCCGAATCGACGTAGCTGCCCGTCTTCGCGTCGAGCACCTTGATCGCCTTGCCTTCCTTCTTGTAGAACCCGCCGCCCGTCTTCTGGCCGAGCGCGCCCTGCTTCACCAGTTCGGCGAGCACGGCAGGCGTCTGGTAGACCGGGAAGAACGGATCGTCGGCGAGGTTGTCCTGCATCGTCTTGATCACGTGCGCCATCGTGTCGAGGCCGACCACGTCCGCGGTGCGGAACGTCGCCGACTTCGCGCGGCCGAGGCGGCTGCCCGTCAGGTCGTCGACTTCGTCGAAGCGCAGGCCGAACTTCGCGGCCTCGGTGATCACCGCGAGGATCGAGAAGATGCCGACGCGGTTCGCGATGAAGTTCGGCGTGTCCTTCGCGCGCACGACGCCCTTGCCGACGACGCTCGTCAGGAAGGTCTCGAGCTGGTCGAGGATTTCCGGACGCGTGTGCGCGGTCGGGATCAGCTCGACGAGGTGCATGTAGCGCGGCGGGTTGAAGAAGTGCACGCCGCAGAAGCGCGCCTTCAGCTCGTCCGAGAATCCTTCGGACAGCTTCGTGATCGACAGGCCCGACGTGTTGGTCGCGAAGATCGCGTTCGGCGCGATGTGCGGCGCGACCTTCTTGTACAGGTCGTGCTTCCAGTCCATCCGCTCGGCGATCGCCTCGATCACGACGTCGCATTCGGCGAGCTTCGCGATGTCGTCTTCGTAGTTCGCCGCTTCGAGGTATTTCGCGTCGTCCTTCACGCCGAATGGCGCGGGCGACAGCTTCTTCAGGTTCTCGATCGCCTTCAGCGCGATCGCGTTTTTCGGGCCTTCCTTGGCCGGCAGGTCGAACAGCAGCACCGGCACGCGCGCGTTGACGAGGTGCGCGGCGATCTGCGCGCCCATCACGCCGGCGCCCAGCACGGCGACCTTGCGAATCAGGAAATTGCTCACGGGATGTCTCCGGATAGTGTCGTGCAGCGCGGAATGTGAGGGCTGCACGGCGAAGTGAGTACCAGGAACCGTTGCGTTCGGGCGGCGCGACGCGCGGCGCGCACCGCCCGGACTCGCGTCAGAACAGCGATTCGTCGACTTCCATCATCGTCTTCGAACCGGCGCGCGCGGCGCGGATCGTCGCCGCCGTCTCGGGCAAGAGGCGCGCGAAGTAGAAGCGGGCCGTCGCGAGCTTCGACTTGTAGAACGGATCGCCCGACGCTTCCTTGTCGAGCGCGAGACGCGCCATGCGCGCCCAAAAGTACGAGAACACCAGATGGCCGACGGTGCGCAGGTACGGCACGGCGGCAGCGCCGACTTCGTCCGGGTTCTGCATCGCCTTCATGCCGATTTCCATCGTCAGCTTCTGCACCTTGTCGCCGATGTCGGCGAGCGGGTTGATGAACTCGGCCATCTCGGGCTTCACGCCTTCGGCTTCCGCGAATTCGGTCACGAGCTTGCCGAACTTCTTCAGCTTCGCGCCCATGTCGCCGAGCACCTTGCGGCCCAGCAGGTCGAGCGACTGGATCGAGTTCGTGCCTTCGTAGATCATGTTGATCCGCGCGTCGCGCACGTACTGCTCCATGCCCCATTCGGAGATGAAGCCGTGGCCGCCGTAGATCTGCATCGCGTGGTTCGTGCACTCGAACGCGTTGTCGGTCAGGAACGCCTTGATGATCGGCGTGAGCAGCGCGACGAGGTCGGCTGCTTCCTTGCGCACGGCTTCGTCGGCGTGCGACAGTTCCTTGTCGATCTGCAGCGCGGACCAGTACGTGAATGCACGCGCGCCTTCCGCGTACGCCTTCTGCGTAAGCAGCATGCGGCGCACGTCCGGGTGCACGATGATCGGATCGGCCGGCTTGTCCGGTGCCTTCGGGCCCGTGAGCGAACGCATCTGCAGGCGTTCCTTCGCGTACGTCAGCGAGTTCTGGTACGCGACTTCCGTGAGGCCGAGGCCCTGCATGCCGACGCCGAGGCGCGCGGCATTCATCATCACGAACATCGCGTTCAAGCCCTTGTTCGGCTCGCCGACCATCCAGCCCTTCGCGCCGTCGAGGTTCATCACGCACGTCGAGTTGCCGTGGATGCCCATCTTGTGTTCGATCGACCCGCACTTGATGCCGTTGCGCTCGCCCGGCTCGCCCGACGCGTCCGGAATGAACTTCGGCACGATGAACAGCGAGATCCCCTTCGTGCCTTGCGGCGCGTCCGGCAGGCGCGCGAGCACGAGGTGGACGATGTTCTTCGACATGTCGTGCTCGCCGCTCGAGATGAAGATCTTCGTGCCGCTGATCGAGTACGAGCCGTCGCCGTTCGGTTCGGCCTTGGTGCGCAGGATGCCGAGGTCGGTGCCGCAGTGCGGCTCGGTCAGGCACATCGTGCCCGTCCATTCGCCCGACACGAGCTTCGGCAGGTATTGCTGCTGCAGTTCCGGCGCGCCGTGTGCGTGCAGGCATTCGTACGCGCCGTGCGACAGGCCCGGATACATCGTCCATGCCTGGTTCGCCGAGTTCAGCATTTCGTAGAGCGCGTTGTTCACGAACGCGGGCAGCCCCTGGCCGCCGTAGTCCGGATCGCAGCCGAGCGCCGGCCAGCCGGCCTCGACGTACTGCCGATACGCTTCCTTGAAGCCGGTCGGGGTCTTCACGACGCCGTCGCCTTCATACGTGCAGCCTTCGCGGTCGCCGACCTGGTTCAGCGGGAACAGTACCTCGGAGCAGAACTTGCCCGCTTCCTCGAGGACCTGGTTGATCGTGTCGGCGTCGAGGTCCGCATGCTTGGGCATTTGCTTGACTTCGGCTTCGACGTTCAGAAGCTCGTGCAACACGAATTGCATGTCGCGCAGCGGCGCGGCGTACTGTCCCATGACTCTCTCCAAAGGTGGGCAACGGCTCGAGCTCCTGGCGGGCGGGTCACGCGCCGCTAACGGCTCTCGCTCTGATACGAAACAATCGTCTTTTCCAGCGCGGCCCACGTAAGGCGCACGGCGTCCGGCGAATGCAGGAAGCGTGCGTCGTGATGCAGGCCGAGCGTGAAGCTGTACAACTCGAAGAGCATCAGTTCCGGATCCGTATCCGCGCGCAGATGCCCTTCTTCCATCGCCTGCGAAATGGCGCGCAGCAACGCGGCACGCCAGGCGGTCACGCTCGCGATCAACTGCTCGCGCACGGGGCTGTCCGGCCGGTCGTCGTACTCCACTGCGCCGCTGATGTAGATGCACCCGGTCGTCACCTCCTGGATGCGCTTCTCGATCCAGCGCGCCAGCATCGCCCGAAGACGCGGCAGACCGCGCGACTCGCGCAGGCTCGGAAAGAACACCTCGTTCTCGAAACGATGGTGGTACTCGCGGACGACCTCCACCTGAAGGTCTTCGCGCGATCCGAAGTGCGCGAACACGCCGCTCTTGCTCATCTGCATGCGCTCGGCCAGCAGGCCGATCGTCAGCCCCTCCAGCCCGTCACGGCTGGCGAGGTCCAAAGCAGCTTCGAGTATCGCGGCACGCGTCTGTTCGCCTTTTCGCATAGCTATTTCTGTAACCGTTCGGGGGGTTCGAATAAAATCGAACGGCCGTACTATTATTGAGTGCGGCCGCTCGCGAAACAAGGAAATTATTAGAAACCGGTGTCTAACCGAGCCGCTATTTTGCGCGATTCCGGCGGGACCGGAGCGGCTTTTCCGCACGAACGTGCGGACAGATTTTTTGAAGCGAATACTGAGTCTGCGTCAGTCGTAACCGCCGACCGTCAGCGCCTTCATCACGAGGCGGTACGTGTTGTACGCCAGCCAGTTCAGCAGCCGCTCGACGCGCGGGCGCGCGGCGTAGTGCGCGGCGTCGATTTCCCGGCCTTCGGCGAACGCGGTGGCGATCGCGTCGCGCAACTGGTTCGTCACTGCATCGTAGCGCACCAGCACGACGTTCGCTTCATTGTTCAGCATCAGGCTCAGCGCGTCCAGATTCGACGAGCCGACCGTCGCCCAGTTGTCGTCGATCACGGCGACCTTGCCGTGCAGGATCGTCTTGTCGTATTCGGCGACGCGCACGCCTGCGCGCAACAGCGAGTGATACAGGAACGGTACGGCCGTATCGAGCGCCGTGAATTCCTTGCGGCCGATCAGCACCTGCACGTCGACGCCGCGGCGGGCCGCGCCCGTCAGCGCGCGGCGCAGCTTGCGGCCCGGCATGAAGTACGGATTCGCGAGCAGGATCCGCTGGCGCGCCTGGCCGATCGCCGCGAGGTAGGCTTTCTCGATCGCACGGCGATTCACGACGTTGTCGCGCGCGACGAACGCGACGCTCGGCTCGGTCACGACCCGGAGCGCGCCGGCCTTGATCCACCGGTGGCTGCGCATCCAGCGCCGGAACATGTCCGGGAACGCTTCGCCGCCATGCAGCCCGGCCGCGTACTGCGCATACGGCTTGTGGCCGAACCGGATCCGGTGCCACTGCAGCTCGAACGCGGCGCGCACGTCGGACACCGCGGGCCCGGCCATCTCGACCGCGAAATCCCAGCGCGGGAACGGCAGCGTCGCGCTGCCCTGCGTGTAGTCGTCGACGATGTTGATGCCGCCGCAGAACGCGACCGCGTGATCGATCACCGCGAGCTTGCGGTGCGTGCGCGAGAAGCCGAAGCGGCCGAACAGGAAGCGGTTGTAGATGCAGTGCTCGACGCCGGCCTCGGCCCATGTGTCGAACAGCGGCAGGCGGGCGGTGCCGATGCCGTCGGTGATCACGCGCACGCGCACGCCGCGCTGCGCCGCGCGGATCAGCGCGTCCGACACCGGGCGGCCGGCCTCGTCGTCGCAGAAGATGTAGGTTTCGAGCATCACCTGCTCGCGGGCGGCGTCGATCCGATCGATCAGCGCGTGGAAGAATTCACCGCCGGTTTCGCACAGCCGCACGGTGTTGCCGGCCGTAAACGCGAGCCGCGACGCGGAGCCGCGCTCCTGCAGGAACATCTGCCGCAATTGCGCGAAGCGCTTGCGGGTCTCCGCATTCATGCGGACGAACCGTGCGGCGCACGCATGAGGGCCACGCGCGCGGGCAATTGCAGGATCGCCTCGGCGTTCGACGGCGAGAAGCAGCGCGCGGCCGCCTCGCGGAACGGCAGCCACGCATGGTCGACATGCTCGCGCGGCGACAGCGTCACGTCGACGCGATGCGGCACGCACAGGCCGAACCAGTGCTCGACGTTGCGCGTGACGCCCGGCGCATAGCGATGCAGGTATTGCGGATAGATCGTGTATTCGATCCGGTGATGCCAGTCGACGAGCGCGGTGGCCGGCACGTCCGGCGTGCCGACCGCGATGCCGGTTTCCTCGGCCACCTCGCGCGCGGCGGTGAGCGCGAGCGGCTCGTCGAGCGCGTCCTTCGAGCCGGTGACCGATTGCCAGAAATCGGGCTGGTCGGCACGCTTGATCACGAGCACGTCGAGTTCGGGCGTGTAGATCACGACGAGAACGGATTCGGGGATTTTCGGCGGCTTCGTCATCTTGGTTTCATGCGGCACAGGGCCGTGCGCGGGGCCTGTGCCCGAACGTGCGGCAAGTGCTGCGACTGTACCGCAAAAAACGAAAAAGGCGCACCACGGCGCCTTTTCGTTGGATGTCGCGCGCGCGTCGCCGCGCGCACGACCGGGTGCGAAAACGCGTTACGCCTTCGGCTGCTCCGGCTGACGCAGACGGATGTGCAGCTCGCGCAGCTGACGCTCGTCGACCGGGCTCGGCGCCTGCGTGAGCAGATCCTGCGCACGCTGGGTCTTCGGGAATGCGATCACGTCGCGGATCGAATCGGCGCCGGCCATCATCGTGACGATGCGGTCGAGACCGAATGCGATACCGCCGTGCGGCGGCGCGCCGTACTGCAGCGCGTCCAGCAGGAAGCCGAACTTCAGTTGCGCCTCTTCCGCGCCGATCTTCAGTGCGCGGAACACCTTGCTCTGCACTTCCTCGCGGTGGATACGCACCGAGCCGCCGCCGATTTCCCAGCCGTTCAGCACCATGTCGTACGCCTTCGCGAGGCAGCGGCCCGGGTCGGTCTCGAGATACTCGAGGTGCTCGTCCTTCGGGCTCGTGAACGGGTGGTGCGCGGCGACGTAGCGCGCGTCTTCGTCGTCGTATTCGAACATCGGGAAGTCGACGACCCACAGCGGCTTCCAGCCGGCCTGGACGAGGCCGTTCGCCTTGCCGAATTCCGAATGGCCGATCTTCAGGCGCAGCGCGCCGAGGCTGTCGTTGACGACCTTCGCGCGATCGGCAGCGAAGAAGATGATGTCGCCGTCTTCAGCGCCGGTACGCTCGAGGATCGCCGCGATCGACGCGTCGTGCAGGTTCTTCACGATCGGGCTTTGCAGGCCGTCGCGGCCCTTCGCCTTCTCGTTGACCTTGATCCAGGCGAGGCCCTTCGCGCCGTAGATGCGCACGAATTCCGTGTAGCCGTCGATGTCGCCGCGCGACAGCTCGCCGCCCTTCGGCACGCGCAGCGCCGCGACGCGGCCGTCCTTCGCGTTGGCCGGCGTGCTGAACACCTTGAAGTCGACGTCCTTCATCGCGTCGGTCAGCTCGGTGAATTCGAGCTGCACGCGCAGGTCCGGCTTGTCCGAACCGAAACGCGCCATCGCTTCCGAGTACGGCATCACCGGGAATGTCGCGTCGAGTTCGACGTCGATCGTCGTCTTGAAGATGTGACGGATCATGTCTTCGAACAGGTCGCGGATTTCCTGCTCGCCGAGAAACGACGTTTCGCAGTCGATCTGCGTGAATTCCGGCTGACGGTCGGCGCGGAGATCCTCGTCGCGGAAGCACTTGGTGATCTGGTAGTAACGGTCGAAGTTCGCGACCATCAGCAGCTGCTTGAACAGTTGCGGCGACTGCGGCAGCGCGAAGAACTGGCCCGCGTTCACGCGCGACGGCACGAGGTAGTCGCGCGCGCCTTCCGGCGTGCTCTTCGTCAGCATCGGCGTTTCGATGTCGATGAAGCCCTGCTCGTCGAGATACTTGCGCGCCTCGATCGCGACGCGGTAGCGCAGGCGCAGGTTGTGCTGCATCTGCGGGCGGCGCAGGTCGAGCACGCGGTGCGTGAGGCGCGTCGTTTCCGACAGGTTGTCGTCGTCGAGCTGGAACGGCGGCGTGACCGACGCGTTCAGCACGTTCAGTTCGTGGCACAGCACTTCGATCTTGCCGCTCTTCAGGCCGGCGTTGACCGTGCCTTCCGGACGGTTGCGCACGAGGCCCTTGATCTGCACGCAGAACTCGTTGCGCACGCCTTCGGCGGTCGCGAACATTTCCGCGCGATCCGGGTCGCACACCACCTGCACGAGGCCTTCACGATCGCGCAGGTCGATGAAGATCACACCGCCGTGATCGCGGCGGCGCTGCACCCAGCCGCACAGCGACACGGTTTGGCCCAGCAGGTGTTCGGTCACGAGACCGCAGTATTCAGTACGCATCGACATGATGTTTGCTTTCGTTCGGTTTGATCAACGGGCGCCGCAACGCGCGGCCCGGGCGATGATTCTTTACTTACAGCGGCGGCTCGACGGGACGACGGGCGGGCGCCGGAGCCGGCGCCGAAGGCGCCACGACGCCCATCGAGACGATGTACTTGAGCGCGGCATCGACCGACATGTCGAGTTCGATGACTTCGCTCTTCGGCAACATCAGGAAGAAGCCCGACGTCGGGTTCGGCGTCGTGGGCACGTACACGCTCACGTACTCTTCCGTCAGATGGTTGACCACGTCGCCGCCGGGCGTGCCGGTCAGAAACGCGATCGTATACGAGCCGCGGCGCGGGTATTCGATCAGCAGCGCCTTGCGGAATGCGTTGCCGCTACTCGACAGCAGCGTGTCCGATACCTGCTTGACGCTCGTGTAGATCGGCCCGACGACCGGGATGTGACGCACGACCGCGTTCCACCACGTGACGAGCTTCTGGCCGATGAAGTTCTGCGTGGCCAGCCCGACGACGAAGATGAACGCGAGCGTCAGCACCGCGCCGATCCCCGGCAGATGGAAGCCGAGCATCCGCTCGGGCTGCCACGATTCGGGCAGCAGGAGCAGCGTCTGGTCCATCGTGCCGATGATGAGGCCGAGCACCCACAGCGTGATCGCGAGCGGGACGAGAACCAGCAAGCCGGTCAGGAACACCGTTTTCAGGGTCGTCTTTTTCATCATCTGCCGTCAATGAACCGCGCCGGAAGCGCGGGTTGGTCGCGACCCGGCCGGGCCGCGACGATCAAGTGCCGGCGGCGGGCGTCGCAGCCGGTGCCGGCGCGGCGCTCGTCGTCGTGGTGCTGCCCGCACTGCCCGAACTGCTCGTCGCAGCCGGCGCGGCCGCGGCCGGTGCGGCTTCCGCCGCGGGTGCCGCCGGCGCCGCGTCGCCCGACGCGGTCGCCGGTGCGCTGGCGCCGCCCGAGCCGCCGCGAAAATCGGTGACATACCACCCCGAGCCCTTCAGCTGGAAACCGGCGGCGGTCACCTGTTTGCGAAAAGCATCCTTCCCGCATTCAGGGCATTGCGACAGCGGCGCGTCGCTCATCTTCTGGAGCACGTCCTTCGCGAAACCGCACGCTTCGCATCGATAGGCGTAGATCGGCATGATATTTTTCCCGCAGAAACTGGAAACGGCTTGCAAAACCTTGAATTATAGCCGAAACCCCGGCCCGCTCCGGCAACGGCCGCGACGCCCGCGCATCAGCGGCGACGCCACGTGAGCCAGCGCTCGTGCCCGTCGAACACGGCCAGCGAATCGGTCACGGGCAAATCCTCGATCAGCTCGAAGTGCGGCGCGAGCAGCGCGTCGAGTTCGGCTCGCTCGATCCCGAACGGCGGCCCTTTCGGTTTCGCCACCACGAAGAAATAACCGGCCAGCAATCCGCCCGCGGGCAGCAGCTCGGCCATCCGCGCCGCATAGCTCGCGCGCAGGCTCGGCGGCAGCGCGCACAGGAACGCGCGCTCGTACACCCACTGCACATCGAACGGCGGCTGGTACTGGAAAAAATCGGCCTGCTCGACGACGTCCGCATGCGCGCCGAGCTGCGCCTTCGCCGCAGCGACCGCCTGCGCGGCGAAATCGATCGCCCGCACCGGCCAGCCGGCCTGCGCGAGCCATCCGGCCTCCTGCGCACTGCCGCAGCCGGGAATCAGCACCGCACATGGGTCGCGCCGCTGCGCGAACGCGCGAAACCCGTCCGGCACACCGCCGAATTCCCACGGCGTCACGCCTCGCTCGAAGCGCTCGTCCCAGAACGACGCGCTGCCGGGGTCGCGCGTCGCGAAATCGGCGGCGCTCGACGCGGACGGCTGTTTCGGTTCGGACATCGCGTGGCTCCTTTCGGTCAGGCGCCGTACGCGAGCGCGAGCAGCACGCGCGCGACGAGCGCCCCGACGCCGACGGCCAGGCCGAAGATCAGCAACGCCTGCAGCAGCCGGTTCGTCCGTTTCTGCTCGACGAGGACCTGACGCATCAGCTCCTCGCTCGCGGCGCGCGGCGCGTCGTGGCGCGCGGCCATCGCATGGTGGATCAGGCGCGGCAGTTGCGGCAGCGTCTTGCTCCACTGCGGCGCCTCGACCTTGAACCGCTCGTACCAGCCGCGCAGGCCGATCTGCTCGGTCATCCAGCGCTCGAGATACGGCTTCGCGGTCTTCCACAGGTCGAGTTCGGGGTCGAGCGAGCGGCCGAGCCCCTCGACGTTCAGCATCGTCTTCTGCAGCAGCACGAGCTGCGGCTGGATCTCGACGTTGAAGCGGCGCGACGTCGAGAACAGGCGCATCAGCACCTGGCCGAGCGAGATGTCCTTCAGCGCGCGATCGAAATACGGTTCGCACACCGCGCGGATCGCGCTTTCGAGCTCCTCGACGCGCGTCTCGGGCGGCACCCAGCCCGATTCGAGGTGCAGCGTCGCGACGCGGTGGTAGTCGCGCTTGAAGAACGCGAGGAAGTTCTGCGCGAGGTAGTTCTTGTCGAAATCGGACAGCGCGCCGACGATCCCGAAATCGAGCGCGATATAGCGGCCGAACGTGTTCGGGTCGAGGCTCACCTGGATGTTGCCGGGGTGCATGTCCGCATGGAAGAAGCCGTCGCGGAACACCTGCGTGAAGAAGATCTCGACGCCTTCGCGCGCGAGCTTCTTGATGTCGACGCCGGCCGAGCGCAGCGTCTCGACCTGGCTGATCGGCACGCCGGTCATGCGCTCCATCACGAGCACCTGCGACGTCGAGAAATCCCAGAACATCTCGGGCACGAGCAGCAGGTCGAGGCCCGCGAAGTTGCGGCGCAGCTGGCTGCCGTTCGCGGCCTCGCGCATCAGGTCGAGCTCGTCGTGCAGGTACTTGTCGAATTCGGCGACGACCTCGCGCGGCTTCAGGCGCCGGCCGTCGGCCCACATGCGTTCGGTCCACGTCGCGATGTCGCGCATCAGCGCGAGGTCGGAATCGATCACCGGCAGCATGTTCGGCCGCAGCACCTTGACGGCGACGGCCTTGCCCGCGTGCACGCCCTGCTTCAGCTTCGCGAAATGCACCTGCGCGATCGATGCGCTCGCGATCGGCTCGCGCTCGAATTCGTCGAACAGCTCGTCGACCGGCGCGCCGAGCGACTTCTCGATGATCGCGATCGCGACGGCCGAGTCGAACGGCGGCACCTGATCCTGCAGCTTCGCGAGTTCGTTCGCGAAATCGACCGACAGCAGGTCGCGGCGCGTCGACAACACCTGGCCGAACTTCACGAAGATCGGGCCGAGGCTTTCGAGCGCGTGGCGCAGCCGCACGGCGGGCGGATCGGAGTAACGGCGACCGATCGTCGTGATCCGCAGCAGCAGCTTCACGCGCCGGTCGTCGATCCGGGACAGCATCACTTCGTCGAGACCAAAGCGGATGACGGTGTAGACAATCTTGATGAAACGGAAAATGCGCATGCCCTGCGGCCCTCAGTGCGCGCCGCGCGGGCTGGAACCCGTGCGCGCGCCGATTTTTTGTTCGAGTCGCTCGACCCGCTTTTCGACCCGCGCGAGCGCATCGCGTGCGCGCGCCAGTTCGGCGTCGAAGCCGCCGAGCGACGCGCGCCGAACGACTTGCGGGTTCTCGTCGAGCCAGTATTCGGCGACGGAGTCGAGCACGTTGCGTCCGGTGCGGCGCGCGCGCGCGCCGGCATCGCGCACGACCGTCGCGATCCGGTACGCCGCCGCGTCGCCGACCAGCTTCGCGAGATCTTCTTCCGGTTCCCAGCGCAGATGCTCGGCCAGCTTCGCGATCTGCGTCGCGAATTCCGCGTCGCCCTCGATCTTCACGTGCTTCATCACGGCCGCCTGGCCGCCCTGCAGGAACGCGGCGACCGTATCGCCGGCGAGCGCGATCGACACGTCGACCTGTTGCGCATCGTGTGCGTCGACAGCCGACAGATAGCCGTCGGGCTGCACCAGCAGCGTGAGCGTGACGGGAGGCACGTCGATCCGGGCAGTCTTGCCCGCATAGGGAATCAGGCGGTCGCGCGCCCACGATTCGCGCGCGAGCAGGTGATTGACGGCAGCAGCAAAAGGCTTGGCGGCAAAGGTCATCGGGCTGGGAAAGAAAAAACCCGCGCAGGCCGGGCGCCCACGCGGGTTTCTATTGTAACGTCGGATCGATGGCAGACCGTGCCTGACCGTACACCCGGGCGGCAAGCGGTCGCAGTGCGGCGGCCGTCGCCCGGGTGCCCGGCGGCGCGGGCCGCCGGCCACGCTCAGTGCGTGTTGATCTGCTGGATACCCGCGAGCAGCCAGCCCTGGCTGCCCGACTTCGACAGGTTCCACACCTCGTCGAACGGCGCGGCCGACGTATTCGCCGATTCGCGGATCAGGCCGTGGAAGCGCACGCTCGCCGACTGCTCGATGCCGCGATCCTCGATCGCGATCAGTTCCGCGTCGAGCTGCACGACGTCGGTCTGGTTCGCGTCGTTGCCGCGCGAATCGAGGTCGATCTTGATCTCGGCGAACATTTCGGGCGTCGTGAACTCGCGGATGTCGGCCAGGTTGCCCTGGTCCCACGCGGCCTGCAGGCGCACGAAATAGACTTTCGCGCTGCGCAGGAACGCTTCGGTGTCGAAGCCGGCCGGCACTTGAAGCGGCGCAGCCGCCATCGCGCCTGCCGCGCCGGCGGCCGCCGCACCGCCGCCGAACACGCCCTGTGCTTCATTGGCATAGCTGCTGCCGCTGCCCGCGTAGTTGCCGCCGGTGTTGCCCTGCTGGAACGAGGGGCTTTGCGAATAGCCGCCCGACGACGACGATGCGCCGCCGACCGAATACGCCGGCTCCTGCGGGCGACGGCGGTTCATGAACTTGCGGACCAGCCAGATACCGACCATCGCGAGCAACGCGATCACGATGACGTTCGCCATCATGCTCGCGAACGCGCCGCCGAGGCCGAAGTGCGACAGCAGCGCCGCGATGCCGAGACCGGCCGCGAGACCGGCGATCGGCCCGAGCCAGCGCGAGCGGTTGGGCTGCGCGGCCGGCGTGGGCGCGACCGGGTTCGTACGCTGCGCCTGCGACGGCGCGGCCTGCTGCATCGGCTGCTGCGCGGGCGGCGTGGCCTGGCGCTGCGTGACGGTGGAGCTCTGGCGGCCGATGCTGCGCCCGCCGCCCATGCGCTTCGCTTCGGCGTCGAGCGATGCGAACGTGCCGGCCGTGAGCAGGCCGACCATCAGCAGCGTGCCGACCCGTCGAGCCCACGGCTTCGACGGCTTGCTACGGTTGAACAACGAACGCGATTCAGACATCAGCTTCTCCGAATGTAAGACGAATGTAGGGAAAGAACCCCTTAGTACTTGGTCCCTAGGTGTAAAGCTACCACGCCACCTGACAAATTGTAATATTTGACGGCATCGAGGCCCGCTTGTTCCATCATCGTCTTCAGCGTGTCCTGATCGGGGTGCATCCGGATAGATTCAGCAAGATACCGATAACTTTCAGCATCTTTCGCGAACTTGTCGCCAAGCCACGGTAATACTTTGAAAGAATACAGGTCGTACGCTTTTTTCAGCGGATCCCAGACTTTCGAGAATTCCAGCACCATCACGCGGCCGCCGGGCTTCGTCACGCGGCGCATCTCGGCGAGCGCGGCATCCTTGTGCGTCATGTTGCGCAGCCCGAACGCGACCGTGACCACGTCGAAGTAGTTGTCCGGAAACGGAATTTTCTCGGCGTCGCACAGCAGCGACGGCGTCACGACGCCCTTGTCGAGCAGCCGGTCGCGGCCGACGCGCAGCATCGATTCGTTGATGTCGGTATGCCAGACCTCGCCCGTCGGCCCGGCCGCCTTCGCGAACGACTTGGTCAAGTCGCCGGTGCCGGCCGCGATGTCGAGCACCTTGAAGCCGGGGCGCACGTTCGCCTGCGCGATCGTGAACGCCTTCCACGCGCGGTGCATGCCCGCCGACATCAGGTCGTTCATCAGATCGTAGTTGCTCGCGACCGAATGAAACACGCCCGCCACTTTCTTCGCTTTTTCGTTTTCCTCGACGCTTTCGAAGCCGAAGTGGGTTTTGCTCATCGCGTTGATCCTCAGTAAATGGCAAGACGGCGCCGAGCGGGCGCCGTCGATTTCAGTGGCAGTGGCCGTGCGGCGCTGCGGCTGCCGGCATCGGCGCGTCGCGCTCGACGCCCGCCGCCTTCAGTTTGTCGAAATAGTCGCGCCACAGCGCGTCCTGCTGCGTCGCCAGTTCGTACAGCAGGTCCCACGAGTAGATGCCGGTCGAATGGCCGTCGGAGAACGTCGGCTGCAGCGCGTAGTTGCCGACGCCCTCGAGCGCGGTGATCGTCACTTCGCGCTTGCCGGTCTGCAACGTCTCCTGGCCGGGCCCGTGGCCGCGCACCTCGGCCGACGGCGAATAGACGCGCATCAGCTCGAACGGAATCCGGTAACTCTCGCCGTTCGGGTACTGCAATTCGAGCACGCGCGACACCGCGTGCACGACGACGCCGGACGGAATCGGCGTCGTGGAAGTCAAACCGCTCATGCTTGCCTCGAATCGGTCATGCGTTGAATTTCCTCGCGCACCGCATTGTGCAGCAGCGAGGCCTGCGCCGCGCGCGAGCGCAGCAGCGCCTCGGACACGCTGCGCTGGCGCGGCGCCCACACGGGCTGCGGGAAATGGGCATCGTTGGAAAAGCGCGGAATCACGTGCCAGTGCACGTGCGGCACCATGTTGCCGAGGCTCGCGAGATTCACCTTGTTCGGCTGCATCACGCGGCGCACGGCCCGCTCGACCGCGTAGACCACGCGCATCAGATGTGCCCGCTCGGGCTCGCCGAGATCGGAGAACTCGGCCACGTGCGCACCCCAGATCACCCGGCAGAAGCCCGGGTAGTCGTGCTCGCCGGTGGCCAGCACGACACGCAGCGCATCGTCCTGCCAGAGCACCTCGCCGCCGTCTTCACGGCAAAACACGCATTCCATCGTCGCTCCCATGTGGACGGGCGCCGGCACATCAGCGCCGGCGCCCGCTCTCATCCTAGTCCCGCCGGGCGGTCGTCATGCCCGCATTAGACCAGCACGCGCTCGATCCCGCCATGGTTCGCCCGTGCGACATAATCGGCCATCCAGTTCTCGCCGAGCACCTGGCGCGCGA
>NZ_JAGIQD010000024.1:37712-101093 GCF_017815045.1 Burkholderia sp. CpTa8-5 | reverse complement strand
TGCTGCGCTCGCTCGCGAAGGGCGAGGCGATCACGCAGGATACGTCCACGCTCGAGAATCCGGCCATCCTCGAGCAGTTGAACCACGCGATGTGACATCGCCCGCCACGGCGGGCCTATCGCGTCACCGCGGCGCCGGAGCACGACCGCTTGCCCGTTCATCACGCCGGGCGCGCGGCCGCGCTCGCGCCGGCGACGAGCATCGCCGTGCGTTCCCCGACGGCACGGCATGCAGGCGGATCGCAGCACTTTCGCCACTGCATTTTTAATTAGTCATACGTATTACAACACTCACAAAACGGAGACAGACGATGAAGGGAATGACACGGACGATGTGCGCGGCGCTGCTTGGCGCGGCCGCAAGCACCAGCAGCTTCGCGCAGAGCAGCGTCACGCTGTACGGCGATCTCGACGCCGCGTTGCTCTATACGAGCCGATCGCTCGATTCGGCAACCGGCGGCAACGCCGGGCGCCAGTTCGCGCTGACCGACACGGGCATGACGCCGACCAACTTCGGCATCACGGGCACCGAGGATCTCGGCGGCGGGCTGCACGCGCGATTCAAGCTGGAAAGCGGCTTCAACATCACGGACGGCGCGTTCGGCCATTCGAACGGCAACTTCTTCGGCCGTCAGGCGTGGGTCGGGATCGACGGCGGCTTCGGCGAAACGAAGGTCGGCCTGCAGTTCTCGCCGTTCGTGCTCGCGATCCTCGGATCGGATCCGCGCAACGTCTCGCACTTCGGCGCCGCGCTGGTGCCGTACGTCGACAACGTGCTCGTCACGGGCCTCTTCAACCCGAACGCGATTTCGTACACGAGCCCGACGATCGCCGGGCTGACGGCCAGCGCGATGTTCGGCTTCGGCGGCAAGGCCGGCGACTTCCAGGCGGGACGCCAGTATTCCGGCAGCCTTACCTATACGAACGGCGGCTTCATGCTCAACGCGGCGCTCTACGACGGCAACGGCGGCACGTCGCCGACGCCGGTGCCGAGCACGGTCGCGTTCGTCGGCCGCACGATCGGCGCCGCCTATACGTTCGGGCCGGTAACCGGCAAGGCGTCGTTCACGAGCTACAAGGTCGCCGGCTCGTTCAGCAACAACGTGTATAGCGCCGGCCTCGACTATCGCGTCACGCCGGCCCTCGACCTGAACACGGGCGCGTGGTACACGACCGACCGCAACGATTCGCACAACCATTCGCTGCTCGCCGCGATCGGCGCCGACTACAGCCTGTCGAAACGAACGGGCCTGTATGCACAGGTCGGCGTGGTCAACAACCACGGCGCGATGAATACGGGCCTCGGCATCACGGGCGGTGCGTTGTACGGGTTGCCGGGCACGACGGTCGGCGTCAACGCCGGCATCCATCACGTGTTCTGATATCCCCCGAGGACGGGCGGCCACCACGCGCTGCCCGTCCGGCCACGGAAACGTCGCGCAAACGTCACGCGAACGTCGCGCAAACGCCCCGCCCGGCGCGGGCCCGGTCATCCTGCGCACCGATCTCGATGTTTACCCGACCTCAAGTCCTCGGCCGCGCGGCCGTCAAGTCAGGAACGCATGCGCAACATCCGCCGGGAACCCGGCGCGCGTGCCCTCAAGGAGACCCACCAACGTGAACTTCTTCGGAATCGGCCGCGGCCGCCGTTCGTCGCGCGCGCTCGTCGGCGACATCGCCGAACAGGCCGGCAGGCTCGGCATCGAGATCTGCGACGTATCGGGCCACGTCGAGGAAGTCGCGGCACGCGTCGCCCGGCAGGCGGAGGTCTGCCATACGCTGCGCGAATCGGCCGCCGTCACGCTGCGCGGCAACCACCGGATCGCCGAGGCCGCGCAGCAGGTGCGCGACGTCAGCGCCAATGCGTCGAACGCGGTCCGGCAGTCGCAGCAGACGATCGAGGCGTCGCTCGCCGACATTCACGGCCTCGTCGAGGGCGTCACCACGATCAGCGACCAGATGGGCGCGCTGCGCGACGCGCTCGGTCACGTGCGGGCGGTGTCCGAGGAAATCTCCGTCATCGCGAGACAGACCCACCTGCTCGCGCTGAACGCCGCGATCGAGGCCGCGCGCGCCGGCGAGTCGGGCCGCAGCTTCGCGGTCGTCGCGGCCGAGGTCAAGAACCTGTCCGCGAAAACCGGGCAGGCGACGGCCCAGATCGAGACGACGCTCGCGCGGCTCGCCGAGCAGACCGACCACCTGCTCGCGGAAGGCACCGACAACGCCGCCCGCGCGCATCGCGTGCGCGAGGGCACGCGCACGATCGGCGAGGTCGTGCACGCGACCGGGCACGCGATCACCGAGCTCGCGGGCGAAGCCGAACAGATCGCGTCGTTGACGGACGAGATCGAGGCGCAGTGCCACCGTCTCGACGAGCAGGTGGGCGAGATGGCGTCCGGCGTCGAGAATTCGGCCGACAACTTCTCGCAGGCCAAGGACCGCCTCGGCAATCTGCTCTCCGTCTCCGAGACGCTGATCGAGCTCACCGCCGCGACCGGCATCGAATCGCCGGACACGCGCCTGATCGACACCGCACGGAGCACGGCCGCCAAGATCGGCAAGCTCTTCGAGGACGCGGTCGCCCGCGGCGATATCGCACTCGACGCGCTCTTCGACGCGCACTACGAACCGATTCCGGGCACCGACCCGCAACAGTTCATGACGCGCTTCACGGCGTTCACCGATCGCGTGCTGCCGGCGATCCAGGAGCCGGTGCTCGACGTCGACCCACGCGTCGTCTATTGCGCGAGCTTCGACCGGCAGTGCTACCTGCCGACCCACAACCGCAAGTTTTCCCTGCCGCAGCGTGCGGACGCCGCGTGGAATGCGGCAAATTGCCGAAACCGCCGGATCTACACGGACCGGACGGCGCGCATGTCCGTCGCGCATGACAAGCCGTTCCTGTTGCAGACCTATCGGCGCGACATGGGCAACGGCCAGTTCGTGCTGATGAAGGACGTGTCCGCGCCGATCGTCGTCGGCGGACGGCCGTGGGGTGTGCTGCGCATCGGCTACACGGTCTGAACCGGCGCTACTGCTCCAGTCCCACGCCCAGCGGCCGCTGATCGCTGCGGCCGTGATCGTCGACCACCCGCACCGTATAGCTGCCGGCCGTGCGCGGCTGCCAGAACAGCGCGTCGCCCGGCCCGCTGCGGCCGACATACGCGTCGTTGACGAACCAGTACAGCGCATGCGCGCTCGCATCGGCGGTCGCGTTGAACGCGATGCGCGTGTCGTCGGTGCTTTTCACGCGCATCGCATACGTACTGCCGCGCAGCGGCGACGTGATGCGCGGCGGGTCGCCTTCGACCTGCCCGGCATCGCGACAATCCGCATTCTGCGGCGGCCGCCGGCGCGGAATGCCGGCCTGCGCGAACACCTGCTGCAAGTCCGACGGCCAGAACTCGAAGACCTCCGTATGCGTGCGCTTGCCGTCGTACGGCGGGCACGCGGCCTTCCCCGTCGCGTCGTCGATCACGACGGGCCGGTGCACGGCGCTCACGCGGATCGGCGACGTGCCGGGGATGAACCACGTCCACCCTTGCTGCGGACACCACTCGTTCGGCAGATCGCCGCTCGCGAGGCAGATGCGCACGCGCTTCAGTTTCGGCGGCACCGCGCGCGGCGGCTCGACGACGGCCCGCTCGGCATTCAGCGCATCGACGACCTGAAAGAACAGCGGCGCGGCCGCGTCGACGCCGACGAACGCGGTATTGGTCGAATTGTCGAAATTGCCGACCCACACGACCAGCACGTACGGGCCGAACACGCCGGCCGTCCACGCGTCGCGGAACGACCATGACGTGCCGGTCTTCCAGTACACGGGCACGCTCGACGGCTGCGCGCCGCTCGTCTCGTCGGGGCGCAGGTGCTGGCGCAGCATGTCCATCGTCATGTAGCTCGCTTCGGCGCTGAGCAGGCGCCGGCCGGGCAATGCCGGCTCGTCCGCGCGCAGCCGCAGCGGCCGGAACTCGCCGCGGTTCGCGAGCATCGCGTACAGCGCCGCGAGATCCTGCATCGTCACTTCACCGCCGCCGAGCACGAGCGCGAGCCCGTAGTGCTGCGCGCTTGCGAGCCGGCGCACGCCGGCGTCCTGCAGGAACCGGTACAGGTCGGGCGACTTGAGCTGCGACGCGACCCATACGGCCGGCACGTTGCGGCTGCGGTTCAGCGCGTCGGTCGCCGTGATCGGCCCGAGGAAATGACCGTCGAAGTTCTCCGGCGCATACGGGCCGAACGACGTCGGCACGTCGCGCAGCACGGTCTGCGGATGCAGCACGCCCTGGTCGAAGCCGAGCGCATAGATGAACGGCTTGAGCGTCGAGCCCGGCGAGCGCCGCGCGAGCGTGCCGTTCACCTGCCCGTCGATCGTCCGGTCGAAGAAGTTCGCGGAGCCGACCAGCGCCTTCACGCCCATGTCGCGCGTATCGACGAGGATGGCCGCCGCGTTGCGCACGCCGCGCGTATCGTTGCGCGCGACGTAGCGTGAAATCTGCCGTTCGAGCGTGCGTTGCAGGTCGAGATCGAGCGTCATCGCAAGACGGGCGCCGCCATCGCCGTCGCGGTTGCCATCGTCCGCCGCGCCGCTCGACGTCGTACGCCACGCGCTGCGCGCGGCCAGCGCCTGGTCGACCGCATGCGGCGCATCGAACGGCAGCGCGGACAGCGGCCGCATCGCGAGCGGCAACGCGAACAACGGCTTGAGCGACGCATCGCCCGGGTGCTTCGTCAGCCAGCGCGCATAGAGCCGATTGCGCGACGCGGCCAGCGCACGGTTGATCTCGTCCTGCCCGCCGCGCACGCGTCGCGCCGGGTCCTGCGGAATCACCGCGAGCGCGAGCGCTTCGGGCAACGTCAGCGCGTCCGGCATCCGGTCGAAATAGACGACGCTCGCGGTGCCCGCGCCTTCGACGTTGCGGCCGTACGGCGCGTCGTTCAGATACGCTTCGAGAATCTGCCGCTTCGAGTAGAACAGTTCGAGCTGCACCGCGCGGGCAACCTGCTCGAGCTTGCCGGCCGGCGTGCGCGTGTTCAGCTTCCACAGCGAGCGCGCGAGCTGCATCGTCAGCGTGGAGCCGCCCTGCGGATTGCCGCCGCGCACGTACGTGATCCACGCACCGCGCGCGAGCCCGTACGGATTGAAACCCGGATGCCACCGGAACCAGCGGTCCTCGTGCAGCATCACCGCTTCGACGAGTTGCGGCGACATCCGGTCGAGCGGCACCCACAGCCGGTAGCGGTCGTCCTTCGCGAGCGTCAGGCGCAGCAGCCGGCCTTGAGCGTCCGTCACCGCGACCGACGACGGTTTCCAGTCGCGCAGCGGCGGATGCGGCCACAACCGGCACGCGGCCAGCGCGGCGAACACAAGCAGCGCGCCGACGAGCCAGTTCTGCCAGCGATGCAGCCAGCGGCCGGCGCCGTGCAGCGCGCGCCGGAGCACGGATGCGTCAGCCACGCGCGGCCGCTCCTGGCGACGTGCGCGACCTGCAACGCGGATGAAACCGCCCCGTCATCGCACGCGCTCCACCGTCAGCGCCGTGCCGCCCGGCGCCTGCGCCTGCACGCGGCGGTCGTACATCGATTCGCCGTAAGCGGGCGGTGCAATGAAGCGGCCCGCGTTGCTCGCCTTGATCCGGTAGACGAACTCGCGCACGTCGGTCGTCGCGGTGCCGTAGATCACCACGCGATCCTCGCGGATATCGGCGAACTGCGGCTGCCACGTCGAGCCCTTCACGCCGATCGGCGAATGCCACGGTGCATCGGCCACCGGCGCCGACGCACTGCCGTCGCCGTTGCCGTCCTGCGTATCGGTCACCGGCGGCGGCGCGATCACCGGATCGAAGCCGCCCGGCAGCAGATCGACGATCGCGACGTTGCCGACGTTCGCCGAACCGGTCGCGCGAATCTTCAGGTGTACGTCGATCTCCTGGCCGAGCGCGATCCTCGCGAGCGGCTTGCCGTCGGTATCCGTGTAGTCGCGCACGATCTCCAGCCCGTTCCTGATCGCCTTCGTCGACGTGCCGCGGTCGTAGCCCGACTGGCTCGCGACCCACCACGCCGGCAGCGCGCTGCCGTTCACGAAGTCGACGCGCGACGCGCCGGCCGCCCACGTGCCCGAGCGCACGAGGTTCGCCTGAATCGACGACACGTCCTTCGGCGCTGCGCCCGCACGCACCTCGTTGATCGCGAGCCGGTCGAGCTGGCCTGCGTTCGACGCCGCATACGCGTCGAGCGCGAGAATCGTCATCGCCGACGACAGCGTGTTGTAGCGGTTGTCGACGAGCGGCGCGGCGAGGTTGTCCATCGCGCGCGGCGACAGCTTGCGCACGCGCTCCGGGAAGTGCTTCGCGAGCAGGTACAGCACGCTCGCATCGCGCGTCAGCGGGTCGATGTAGTAGCCGGCCGCGTCACCGCCGTCGGACGCGCGCTTGCGTTCGAGCAACGCCTGCGGGCCGGCAATCAGCGCGGCGGCCTCCTTGTCCTGCTTCAGCAACTGATACGACGCGGCGAGCCACGCGGCCGCGAGATCGTTGTTCCAGTCGTTCGGATAGGCCGCCTGCAGCCGCTTCTGCACGGCCGCGAGGCTGTTGGTCGTCACGTTGCCCTGGCGCGTCAGCAGGTACACCGCGTACGCGCGCTGCCGCAACAGGTCGAGCGAGCCGAGCGAATCGTTCGCGGCGAGCCGCTGCAAATACGCGTTGCCCGCGTCGAGCATGTCCTTCGGCACCGCGATGCCGCGCTCGCGCGCATCCAGCAGCACGTGCATCGCATACGCGGACACGAACGGATCGGCATCGGGCGTCGCGCTCCACAAGCCGAAGCCGCCCTGCGCGTTCTGCCGGCCGCGCAACACGCCGAGGAACTGCGCGATCGCGCTCGCGTTCGCCGTGTCGGCGCCGGCTTCCGGCGCATGCATCGCGCTCGTCAGCGCGCGCACCGACAGCCATTTCGCCGCGAACACGCGCGGCACGGCCGCGCTCACCATCTGCTCGCTGCAGGAATGCTCGAAGTTGACGAGATACGACGACAGCCCTTCGGACAGCACCAGCGGCGCCGTGGAAATACTCGCGTCGCGCGACGCATACGCGTCGTACATCGACCGCAGGTTCGGCACGCCCGTCTTCTTGCCCGGGTCGAGCCGCGCGATGTCGAGCTGCGTGCGGAACGCGGCGGCCGGCCGCACCGACACGTCGACACGCTGCTGCGCACCCTTCGCGCCGTAGCGCGCGCCGAACGACAGCGCGCCGGAGCCGAGCGTATCGGTCGCCTTCACGCGGAACAGCGCGACGCCTTCGTGCTGCGGCGCGAGCGCGACGTTCTGCGTCGCCGGCCCGATCACCTGCAACTGCGGGCCCGTCTTCAGCGTGACCGCGACCGGCACCGGCTGGTTGCCGACGCCCGTCAGGTTGTTCGCGACACCGACGCTGACGTCGGCCTCGTCGCCCGGCGCGAGCGTCGTCGGCACGTTCGGCGACAGCACGAAATCGCCGCGCACCGTCGTCGCGCCTTCGAACGTGCCGACGAGATCCGGCGACACCGACACGGCCATCACGCGCAGCTTTCCGTTGAAGTAGTCGGGCACCGTGTAGCTCAGGCGCGTGTCGCCGTTCACGTCGACGATCCCCGACCAGTAGACGACCGGCTTGTCGCGCTTGCGCTTGAACGGGTTCAACTGGCGGCCGATCGCATCGTCGGCGTCGCCGCCGGGCGCGGCCATCGCCATCAGCTTCTCGAAGTCCGGCAGGATCAGGTCGAGGATCTGCGACGTGCCGACTTCGAGCATCCGCTTGCGGAAGAAGAACTTCAGCGGATCGCCGAGCTTGTAGCGCGCGACCTGCAGGATGCCCTCGTCGACCGCGAACACCACGACCTTCGCGGGCTTCGCCGAATGCACGGTGAAGTTGACGGTATCGCCCGGCTTCACGAGCGCCGGCGCATCGACGCTCACCGCGTTGCGGCGCGCATCGAGGTTCACCGAGAACGGCACGACGCCGTAGCTCAGCGGGCTCATGAAGATCTCGTCCGACGACGGATCGCGAATGTATTGGACGTTGATGTAGCCGTTGCCTTCGAAGCCGGCCGGCACCGTGATGTGCTGAATCGAGCTCGTCGTGTCCGCATGAAACCACGCATGTGCATACACCTTGTCGCGCTCGATCGTGATCAGGCCGCTGCCCGCGTAAGGCGCGCGGATCGCGATTTCCACCTGTTCGCCCGGCTTGAAGTCGTGCTTCGCGAGGCTTACCTGAAGCTCCGCGTTGCGGTCGAGCGAACGCGTGACGTTCGCGGCGCCCGTGACCGAATACTCGATCCGGTTCACCGCGGCGCCATCGGCGCGGCGGATCACGAGCGCATAGCTGCCCGGCTTGTCGGTGCGCAGCGCGTAGTCGAGCCCGGCTGCCGGAATCGACAGCGGCTTCTCGTCGACCGGCACTTCCTTCAGCCGCGAATCGTATTTGTACGCGCCGGAATCCTGCTTCGTCAGCACCGACACGTAACGCTGCTCGACGAGCTGCGCGCGCAGGTCCTTCACGTCGATCGCCTTCGCGCCCGGATCGATCGCGACGAGCCGCACCGTGCGCGGGCTGCCGCGCTTCACGTAGCCGAGATCGTCGACCGACTTGTAGCCGACGAGCCAGTCGTTGTTCGACACGAGCGTCTGCGCGTTCGCGGCGACGTTGCGGCCGCCTTCCGCTTCATATGCCTTCGCCTGGAAGTAGAGCTGGTAGGTCGCGTCCGCGTACTTGTCGAGATCGAGATCGAATTCGGCATGGCCCTTGTCGTCGGTCGTGCCGTCCTGCAGCGCGGTCGTGTAGCCCTCCTTCGCGCGGCGTGCGTCGAAGAAGTGATACCCCTGCCAGCTGCGGAACGACGGCCACACGGGGCGCAGCGTCAGCGTCGCCGCGACGCGGCGTTTCTCGGCCGGCGTGCCGAACAGGTTCTGCGCATCGACGATGCCCTTCAGCCCCTTCGGCTTCACCCACCCTTCGACGACCTGCTGCGACAGCTTCGCGTCGACCTTCATCCGGTCGGGCAGGAATTCCTTCACCTGCACCGTCGTGCTGCCGATCGGCTCGGCGCCCGGCTGGCCGTCCTTCACGATATACAGGTTGACCGTCCACGTACCGGTCGGCGCCGTTTCGGCGGTCGTGTAGCCGATCTCGGTGAAACCGGTCGCGTCGACGGTCACCGGCTTGCGCTCGACGGTCATCCCGCGCGGGTCGACGATCTCCGCCTGCAGCGGCACGCCGGCCGGGCTGCGCGCCCAGTTGGCCGCACGCACGATCAGGCCGATATGGAATGGATCGCCGGGCCGGTACAGCCCGCGATCCGAGAACAGGTACGCGGACAATTGTCCCTGGCCCATCGCGTTGCGTTCGCCGTCGACGTCGAAGCGCGAGAAGTCGAGCTGGCGGTCGCGGCCGGCCACCGGCAGGAACGACAGGTCGGTGTCCTTCTTCACGACGTAGAGCTGCGGACGCTTCTCGCGGTCGAGCCCCTTGAATGCCGGGAAATGCACGACGCCGTCGGCGCTGGTGGTCTGCGTGAACAGCGCCTGGCCGTTCACCGCGAGTACCGATACGGTTGCGCCCGCAACCGGCTTGCCCGAGCGGATCGACTGGATGAACACGTCCTGGCTGCCATCCAGCGCCTTCTTGACCAGCATCCCGAGATCGGTCACGACGATCAGCCGCGTGTCGCCGAGTGCGTTGTCGCCGTCGTCGCCGTTGCCGCTGCTGTCGCCCGAATCGGCGTTGTCGGACTGATCGTGGCTGCCGTCATCGGACGCCGCGTCGCCATCCTTCGCATCGTCGGCCTTCTTCTTCTCGGCCGCCGGATCGTACTTCGACAGGTGCAGCAGGAACACGCCGCGCTTGCCGTCCTTCAGATACTGGCCGAGGTCGACGCCTTCGTAATGGGCACGGCCCGGGTCGCCGGCCGGGAACGCGCGAGTCTGCACGAAACGCTCGACGATGTGATCCTCGCTGAACGAATACGACAGTTCGGGCCGCGCGTACGTACCGTTGTTGAAGCTCACGAGATGCTGGATCTGGTCGGGCAGCACGCGGCCGATCTCGACCTTCATCCCCGGCAGGTTGCGCGACACGACCGACAGCCGCTTGCTGCCGCTCATCGACAGCAGCGAGCCATCGGCCATGAAGCGCAGCAGCTTCGGATAGTCGGGCACCGTGAACGCGGTCGTCGCCGCCTCGGCGAGCAGGTAACCGCCGGCCGATTTAAGGTTGCCCTCGATTCGCACGACGATACGATCGCCCGGCGTCGCGTGATACTTGAAGCTTTGCAGCGTCGCGTAGTCGTTCTCGGTGGGCACCGCTTCGAGCGGCAGCGGCTTCGACTGCTTCAGCACCGCGTCGCTGACGTCGGCCAGGTTCCATTCGTACGGCGGATCGTCGTCCGACTGATCGACGCCCGGCTTGCGCTTCGGCAACACCCACGCCTTCGCGCGCGCGGCCAGCTCCGCGCTGCGCACGCCGTCGGACGCTTCGGCGACGAGCACCTGCTCCGGCTCGTAACGCTCGTTGTCGACCAGCGTCGGCGCGATATTGCCGATCGACAGGCTGTACAGCCCCGGCACGTCGACCGACGCGTGCAGCACATCCGGCGTGCCGTTGCCGCCTCGCGCGCTCTTCACGCCCTTGTCGACGTCGAGCCGCACTGCCAGCGGATCGCGCGGAATGTCGAGCGGCTGCGAGTAGACCCACGCGCTCGTCTTCATCTTGTCGTAGTTGACCGTATAGCGCAGCGGCGACACGGTCTTGCCGTCGCGGCCGACCAGCGCGAGGCCGATGCGCTTCTCGAACTCGGCCGGATCGACCGGGTAGTTGAAGCGCAACTGCAGCAGCGCCTGCTTCTCCGCCGGATTGTCGGGGTTCTGGTAGAACTGGTTGTCGCCGAACGTCGCGGCGAACGCCGGCACGTCGAACGCGAAACGATCGTCGCGCATCGTCGCCTGCGGCGCGAACACGCGATGCACGGCGAAGCGCACCTCGACGTGCGCGCCGACCGGCCAGTCGGCCGCCGGCGTGAAGCGCAGCGTCTTGTCGTCGGCCCACTCCCACGCGCCCTTCAGCGCGGGTGTCATCTCGATGCCGTCGCCGGCCGGCTTGCCGACCTGTTCGATCGGCGCGGCCGATCGCGAGAACGCCACTTCCAGCGGATGCACGGTGATCTTCGGCTTGTCGGCATCGTCGACCTCGTAGGTCGTGATCGCCGGCGCCTTCACGGTGAAGCCGACGGTTTCGGGCTCCGGCGGCTTCGGGCGATGCTTGAACCAGTAGCCGCCGTAACCGAGCGCGGCCGCGAGCAGCACGATGCCGCCGGCATGCCACGGGCGGCGGCGCACGGCCGCGGCGGTGACGCCCATCCATGCGGGCGCCGTCCACGACACGTCGCCGACCAGCGGCCGCAGCGCGCAGCCGAGCAGCCACCAGACGAAGCCCGCCGCGCGAATCGGCAGGAGCAGCAGGAAACGCAGCAAATCCATTTTGTTATTTCCTTGTCAAGGACATGCTGCCCAAGCGGCAACCTTCCCCGAATCGTTATGGGTCTGTGACGGCGCGGCCCGGTTGCGCCGTGATGATTTGGTATCTTCGACCGGATGCTGGGCGCCATTATCGATCAGACCCGAAACGATGGAAACAGCGGTGTGCCGGCGCGCAACGCCCGCCGGTGACCGGCCGGTCGGGCGGGCATCGGGCGGATGGCGGGCCGCCGATGTCCGGCCTCCGCACGCGGCCGCGCCGCGTTCGCTAGAATGCGCGGCTCGGCAGGATCGAATCGAAACGAAAGGAAACCGCTTGAAACTCCCGTTCGAATGGCAGATCGGGCTGCGCTACGCGCGCGGCGGCCGGCGCTCGGCCGGCGACGGCTTCGTGTCGTTCATCGCCGGCGCCGCGATGGCCGGCATCGCGCTCGGCGTGGCCGCGCTGATCGTCGTGCTGTCGGTGATGAACGGCTTTCGCACCGAGGTGCGCGACCGGATGCTGTCGGTGCTCGCGCATGTGGAAATCTTCTCGCCGTCCGGCGCGATGCCCGACTGGCGGCTCACCGCGCACGAATCGTTACAGAATGCTGCGGTGCGCGCGGTCGCGCCCTATGTCGACGCGCAGGCGCTGCTGACGAACGCGGGCAACGTGACCGGCGTCGCGCTGCGCGGCATCGATCCCGTGCTCGAGCCGCGCGTGTCCGAGATCGCGCGCAAGCTGAAGACGGGCCGCCTCGACGCGCTCGTACCGGGCGAGATGGGCATCGTGCTCGGCGCGGCGCTCGCCGACGCGCTGCACGTGAAGATCGGCGACCGCATCACGTTCTTCGCGCCCGGCAACACCGCGCGCCTGGGCGACGCGCTGCCGCGGTTCCGCCAGTTCAACGTGGTCGGCACGTTCGAGTCCGGGCACTACCAATACGACAGCGCACTCGCGTACATCCACATCCGCGACGCGCAGCAACTGGCCAACGTGCGCGCGCCGACCGGCATCCGGCTGCGCGTCGACGATCTGCAGCGCGCGCCGGAGATCGCGCTGGCGCTGTCGCGCACGCTGTCGGGCAACCTGTATATCCGCGACTGGACGCGGCAGAACCGCACGTGGTTCGAAGCCGAGCGGCTGCAGAAGCGGATGCTGTCGCTGATCCTGATGCTGATCGTCGCGGTCGCCGCGTTCAACCTCGTGTCGTCGCTCGTGATGACGGTCACGCAGAAGCAGGGCGACATCGCGATCCTGCGCACGCTCGGCGCGCCGCCCCGCGCGATCATGAAGATCTTCGCGATCCAGGGAATGACGATCGGCCTCGCCGGCACGCTGGCGGGCGTCGCGCTCGGCTGCGCGATCGCGGTGAGCATCCCGGTGGTGCTGCCGGCGGTCGAACAGTTGCTCGGCATCCGCTTCCTGACGCCGTCCGTGTATTTCCTCAGCGCGCTGCCGTCGAAGCTGTCGGCGCTCGACGTGATCGAGATTGCGTCGGCCGCGTTCCTGATGTCGTGCGTCGCGACGCTGTACCCGAGCTGGCGCGCCGCGCGGGTGCGGCCGGCCGAGGCGCTGCGCGACGAGTAGAGGCCATTGGCGCGGCGTTACGCGGTCTCGTGGAAACCGACGCTGCTGCCGCCGTCGGGCGTGTAGCCGGCGAGCACGTCGAAGCCGACGTTGACGAGTTCCATACGCATGCCGTAGGACGTGTTGCCGGATGCGTCGACGAAAATCGCCGCCCCCGACGACAACTGGCGCGCGGTGCTCAGCAGCGCGAGCGTGCCGCGCGCCGTGCCGGCCGACGGCTCGATCGTCAGCGTCGTGCCGTCCTGCGTGGTGAAGTGCCCGCCGGGCGGCACGGGCGGCGGGTTGTCCGCGACCGACCGGTTGAGCAGGCTCATGAAGTGAAAGCGTGCGTCGGCGCCCTGGCTCGCCGCCGCGCGATCGCTGTCCGTGAACGCGTCGCCGCGCACGGCCGCGCCTTGCGCGGCGATATCGACGGCCTGCTCGTGAAAATCGCGCGTCGCGAGCACGAGGCCGGCGTTCGAATTCAGCGTCGACTCGATCCACGCGCGATCGCTGTCCGTCATCGTCTTCGACACGACCTTGATCCGGCCGTCGTCGGTCATGAAGTCGAACGGCGCATCGGCCAAGTCCGGCCGCTTCGCGACGATGTCCTGCAGGCTCGTCGCGAGCATATCGGTCACGCCGCGCAGCTTCATCGTCAAATCGCCCACCATCGACAACTGTTTCGTCATCGCCGCCTGCAGCGCGTCCGGATCGATTGCCCGGACGCTGATCGGCGTGTCTTGCTGCGCGCCGGACGCCGTCGTGTCCGGTGTCTCGCGCCCGGCGAGCGCCGCCTGCGCCATTTGCGCCATTTGCGCCATTTGCGCGAGCGTAAGGCCGCCCGCCGCCGTAACCGGTATCGTCATTGCCCTCTTTCTCTCTCGTTTTCAGCCTGTTTTTCCCTGTTTACGGACGGATTGCCGGGAAGTTAAGCGCGCATGCCGCACCCTCACCGAAACTTTGTTTGATTCAAGCTAAAAAAGTTTGACACGGACATTTCACTGAGATAACTTTTGCGCAAGCTTCCGGAAAGCAATCCGGCCAGCGTGCCGATTCGCGTCGCGCTTTCCTGCCGTTGCAGCACCGTCGTTCGCAACACTCCCGCCTCATCGCATCGTGCCGTTCCGTTTCATCCGAAACCTGAAGGAAGCCAGGGCATGCCCGCATTTGATTCGCACTCCTGTATTCGTAGCGAACCGCCGCACTGACGATTCCCGTTCGGGGCGATGCGCTCGCCTCGACGCCGGCCGGATGCGCGCCGCCCGACGCACGCCGGCACCGGGCGAGATCCTTATCCATCTCGTCCGCCGTTTTTGATGGTGCAGTTCCGCTTCATCCGACGCAGCACCCGGCCAGGCCGCAGGGGGCGTATCGCGAGCCGGCCGGTTCCAGACAAACACAAGAGACGAGGTCGATTCCATGAACATTCATCGAACCGGAGTACGGCGCGCATGGCTGCCCGCGCTCGTGGCGGCCGCGACGCTCGCCGCGTGCGGCGGCGACGACGGCGGCAGCGTGGCGGGCGTGTCAGCGCTCGCGCAGGGCCAACAGGCGGGGGCCGCCGCCGCGGCCGATCAGTCCAATACGCAATCGCTCGCGTCGCGCTTTTCGCCGTCCGGCGTGCCTTACGCGAATCCGGCGAGCGGCGGCCGCTACAAGCCGGTGATCAGCAACGGCCAGGTGCAGCCGTCGCTGTCCGGCGGCACGATCGAAGAGAACGCGTGGGTCGACACGCCGGTCGATTCCGACGGCGACGGCACGCGCGACCGCATCCACGTGCGCATCGTGCGGCCGTCCGAAACGGCGAACGGCGCGCGCACGCCCGTCATCGTGCTCGCGAGCCCGTATTACGCGGGGCTCGCCGACAGCCCGAACCACGACGTCGACGTCGAACTCGACGGCACGCCGCATCCGGCCTCGACCGCCGGCGCCGCGGCATCGGCATCCACGCGCATCCTCGCCGCCGCACCGCAAACCCGGATGCTGCAGCAGCTCGAGGCGGCCGCCGCCGGCCGTTCATGGATCGAGAGCTACTTCGTGCCGCGCGGCTTCACGATCGTCTATGCGGATTCGCTCGGCACCGCCGGCTCGGATGGCTGCCCGACGATCCTGACGCGCGACGAATCGGTCGCGATGGCGTCGGTGATCCGCTGGCTCGGCCGCGACGCGACCGCGAAGGACGCGAACGGCAAGACGGTCGTCGCGAACTGGTCGACCGGCCACGTCGGCATGTACGGCGTGTCGTACGACGGCACGCTGCCGAAGATGGTCGCGAGCCTGCGCACGCGCGGGCTCGACGCGATCGTGCCGATCGCGGGGCTGTCGAACATGTACGGCTACTACCGCTCGGGCGGCCTCGTGCGCGCGCCGGAAGGCTATCAGGGCGAGGATGTCGACGTGTACATCAAGGCGCTGCTGACGAACGCGCATCCGGAGCGTTGCACGCACCTGATCGACGAAGCGCTGCAGCAGGAAGACCGCAAGACCGGCGACTATTCGCCGTTCTGGGCCGCGCGCGACATTCCGACCGCGTTCGCGGTCGCGCCGGCGCTCGTCGCGCAGGGGCTCACCGACGACAACGTGCGCGTCGACCAGTCGACGTCGTGGTATCTGGCGATGCGACGTCAGGGCGTGCCGACCCAGCTGTGGCTGCATCGCCTGAAGCACACCGATCCGACCCGCGTGCCGGCGATGGCCGACGCGTGGACGGCGGAGGTGAACCGGTGGTTCACGCGCTACCTGATCGGCTATGACAACGGCGTCGAGCAGGATCCGCGCGCGGTGGTCGCGCAGGCGGACGGCACGCTGCTGAAGGAAGCCGACTGGGCCGCGCGCCACGCGACGCCGGTCACGTACTTCGCCGGCGGCGACGGCGCGAGCACCGGCACGCTGCTGCGACTGCCGAGCGGCGGCCCGCTCGCGCGCTTCACCGACGATGCGCGCATTCCCGCGCTCACGCTGGCGAACACGCCGACCGGCGAAAACCGCAGCCGCTTCGAGACCGCACCGCTGACGGCCGCGGCACGCCTGTCCGGCACCGCGACCGCGCGCGTCAGGCTGACCTTCACGGGCGTCGCGAACGTGACGGCGCTACTGGTCGACCGTGCGCCGGACGGCACGGCGACGATCGTCACGCGCGCATGGACCGACCCGCGCAACCGGCTGTCCGAGTGGGTGTCGCAACCGGTGCTGCCCGGCATGCCGTACGACCTGAAGCTGACGTTCATGCCGCGCGACTACCAGTTGGAAGCAGGCCACCGGCTGGGACTCGTCGTCCTCTCCAGCGACTATGAAGCGACGTTGCGGCCGACGCCGGGCACCGGGCTGGCGCTCGATCCGGCCGGCACGTCGGTGACGGTGCCGCTGGCGTCGCCGTCGACGGGCGCGTAATCGTGCACCGTCTGCCGGCGTAACGGCGCCGCGTCCCCCGCCCGCATGCCCGTCGATGCGGGCGGGGGATCGCTAGATGAAAGGAGTGTCAGGCCGATCGTCGCGAAATCGTGCTGAGCGGCGAACACAATCCGTTCGGCTGGATCGACGTCGATGCCGACAAGCCGGCGAATCGGCCGGATTTCTACCGGGAATGCTGCAAACAGGCGGACTGATTCAACGCCGCCGCCTGTTCCTCACACCGGCGTCAACACCGGCTGCCCCGCGAAGTGCCGCGCCGCGTTGTCGAGAAACTGCCGCACCGAACGATCGAGCGCCTCGGGCGACCAGCCGCCCATGTGCGGCGTCAGCACGACGCTGTCGAGATCCGACAGCGCGCGCGGCGGCTCGGGTTCGCCTTCGTACACGTCGAGCCCCGCGCCCGCGATGCGCCGCTCGCGCAGCGCGTCCGCCAAAGCAGCGGTATCGACAACGCTGCCGCGCGACACGTTGACGAGAAAACCGCCGGGGCCGAGTGCGTCGAGCACGGTCCGATCGATCAGATGCCGCGTGAGCGCGCCGCCCGGCGTCGCGACGATCAGGAAATCGGCCCACTGCGCGAGCGCGTCGACCCGGTCGAAATAGCGGTACGGCACGGGCTTCTCCGACCGGTTGTGATAACCGATCTCGATGTCGAAGCCGACCGCGCGACGCGCGCATTTCTCGCCGATCTTGCCGAGCCCGACGATGCCGAGCTTCTTGCCCGACACGTTCGGCGGCATCGACAGCCCGTCGCGCCACACGCCCGCGCGGGTCTTCGCATCGAGCTGCACGACGTTGCGCACCGCCGCGAGCAGCAGCGCGAACGCGTGATCGGCGACGCAATCGTCGTTGGTGCCGGCGCCCGTGACTACGACAATGCCGCGCGCCTTCGCGTGCGCGACGTCGATGTGCTCGTAGCCCGCGCCGAGCGCGCTGACGAACGTGAGCTGCGGCAGCCGGTCGATCTCGGCGGCGGTCAGCCCCGTGCTGCCGTTGGTCAGCACCGCGCGAATCGTGCTGCCGTGTTCGGCGATCGCGCGTTCGCGCGCGTCGGGGGTCGGGGCATAACGCACGTCGAACGACGCGACGATCTCGCGATGCGCGTCGCCGCGCAATGCGATGAGGACCAGCAGCTCGGGCTTCATGTCGGCAAGTGTCCGCAGGCGGGAGTGAATTCCAGTGTAACAAGCCCGTACGGCGGTTGCGGGTTATCCTCACATCGGCTGTGGACACGCCGCCGCACGCGGTTTGCCAAAGCCCGCTCAGTCAAGTAACTTTCGGCGTACGCCCCCTCCTGGAGATTGGCCCCGATGAAGCTCGCCCTGCCCGCCCGGATCCTGGGCCTCGCGTTCGCCGCCGCGATCGTGGCGCCTGGCGCGCACGCCGACACGCCCGTCGTGGTGTCGTCGAAGATCGACACCGAAGGCAACCTGCTCGGCAACCTCATTTCGCAGGTGCTGAAGGCCCACGGCATTCCCGTCACCGAAAAGATCGCGCTCGGCACGACGCCGATCGTGCGCAAGGCGCTCACGAGCGGCGAGATCGACGTCTACCCCGAATACACGGGCAACGCCGCGTTCTTCTTCAACAAGGCCGACGATCCGGTGTGGAAGAACGCGAGCCAAGGCTACGACACCGCGAAGCAACTCGACTACGCGGCGAACCATCTCGTGTGGCTCGCACCGGCGCCCGCGAACAACACGTGGGGCGTCGCGCTGCTCGCGCCCGTCGCGCAGTCGCAGCACCTGAAGACCTTCTCCGACTTCGGCAAGTGGGTGGCCAGCGGCGGCAAGGTGAAGCTCGCGGCCTCGGCCGAATTCGTGAACAGCGCGTCCGCGCTGCCGTCGTTCGAGAAAGCGTACGGCTTCAAGCTGAAGCCCGAGCAGCTCGTCGTGCTGTCCGGCGGCGACACGGCCGCGACGATCAAGGCCGCCGCGAACCAGACCGACGGCGTGAACGCGGCGATGGTCTACGGCACCGACGGCGGCATCGCGTCGAGCGGCCTCGCGGTGCTCGACGACGACAAGCACGTGCAGCCCGTCTACGCGCCGGCGCCGGTGATCCGCGAAGCCGCGCTGAAAGCGCATCCGCAGATCGCCGACTTGCTGAAGCCCGTGTTCGCGAGCCTCGACCTGAAAACGCTGCAATCGCTGAACGCCCGCATCCAGCTCAACGGCGAGCCGGCGGCCGGCGTCGCGAAAAGCTACCTGAAAGCGAAGGGTTTCGTGAAATGACGGCGCGCGCGGCAGCGTCCGCGCGGCGCGTCACGCTCGACAAGATCGGCATCCTGATCGGCATGCTGACGATCGTCGCGGTGTTCGGGCTGTCGTTCGCGGTGCTGCGGCCGAACCGGATCGCGGCCGGCACCGGGCTGTCGGTGTTCGCCGCGTTGCCGCCGATGCAGGGCGCCGTGCTCGCCGCGCTGTGGACCGTCGGCGCGCTGTGGGTGATGACGGCGAGCCGTCCCGCGTGGCGGCTCGCGGCCGGCTGTACGGGGCTCGCGACGCTCGCGTATGCGGTCGGCGCGGCCGCGGCGCATGTCGTCGCACCCGACGACATGCTGGCCCGCGTGTCGCCCGACGCCGGCGTCTGGCTGCTGCTGTTCGCATGGGCCGTGCTGATCGCCGACGCGCTCGCGCGCCTCGCGTTCGGCCCGTGGCGGCGCCTCGCCGCGCTCGCCGTCGCGATAGCAGCGGTTTCGGTGCCGCTTGCGAGCGGCGGGTGGGACGGCCTCTCCGTGATGCGCGAATACGCGGTGCGCAGCGACGATTTCTGGCGCGAAGCGATCCGTCACGTGTCGCTCGCGGGCGGCTCGGTCGCCGCCGCGCTCGTCGCGGGCGTGCCGTTCGGCATCGCCTGCGCGCGCATCGCGACGGTGCGCACCGTCGCGATGCCCGCGCTCAATATCGTGCAGACGATCCCCAGCATCGCGATGTACGGGCTGATGATGGCGCCGCTCGGCCTGCTCGCCGCGCACGTGCCGCTCGCGGCCGCGCTCGGCATCCGCGGCATCGGGGTCGCGCCGGCCGTGCTTGCGCTGTTCCTCTACTCGCTGCTGCCGATCGCATCGAGCGTCGTGGTCGGGCTCGAACAGGTGCCGCCGCACGTGACCGAAGCCGCGCGCGCGATGGGCATGACGCGTGCGCAGCGGCTGCTGCGCGTCGATCTCGTGCTCGCGCTGCCGGTGATCCTGAGCGGCGTGCGCATCGTGCTCGTGCAGAACATCGGGCTGACCGCGGTGGCCGCGCTGATCGGCGGCGGCGGGTTCGGCACCTTCATCTTCCAGGGGATCGGGCAATCGGCCGCCGATCTCGTGCTGCTCGGCGCGATCCCGACGATCGCGCTCGCACTGGCGGCCGCGGTCGTGTTCGAAGCCGCGACGTCGCTCGCGAAGGGGCGTGCAGGATGATCGAGATCGAACGAGTCGGCAAACGCTTCGGCGACGCGGTCGCCGTCGACGACGTATCGCTGACGATGCAACGCGGCACGATCACCGCGCTCGTCGGCGCATCGGGCAGCGGCAAGTCGACGCTCTTGCGCATGATCAACCGGCTGATCGCGCCGACCAGCGGCACGATTCGCATCGACGGCGTCGATACGGCGACCGTCGCACCCGAGCAACTACGCCGCGGCATCGGCTATGCGATCCAGGGGCACGGGCTGTTTCCGCACTGGAGCGTCGCGCGCAACATCGCGACCGTGCCGCGCCTGCTCGGCTGGCCGGCGGAGCGCATCGACGCCCGCGTGAACGAACTGCTCGACCTGTTCCATCTCGCGCCGGCCGAATTCGCGGGCAAGCTCCCGCACGAACTGTCGGGCGGCCAGCAGCAGCGCGTCGGCGTTGCGCGCGCCCTTGCGGCCGAGCCTGCGATGCTGCTGATGGACGAACCATTCGGCGCGCTCGATCCGATCATCCGCAACAAGGCGCAGGACGATCTGTTCGCGCTGCAGCGCCGCCTCGGCATCACGGTCGTGATCGTCACGCACGATATCGAGGAAGCGCTGAAGCTCGGCGACACGATCGCGGTGATGGACGGCGGCCGGCTGCTGCAGGTCGCGTCGCCGGCCGAGATTCTCGGCAAGCCGGCGGCGGGTGTCGTCGAACAGCTCGTCGCGGGCGTCGATCGGCCGCTGCGCCTGCTCGCGCTCACGCCGATCGACGCCGTGGCCGAAGCCGGCCACGCCGACGGCGAACCGATCGCGGCGACGCGCACGCTGCGCGATGCGGTGTCCGAATTGTTGTGGCGCGGCGTCGATGCGCTGCCCGTCGACGATACGGCCGACGGCTACCGCCACGCACACGGCCCCCGCCGCATCACGCTCGACGCGATCCGTTCACACGCGAGGCAGCCCGCATGACGACGCGCGGCAGCATGGGCCCCAAGCGGTCGTCGCTTCCCGCGTACGTCGCCCGCGCGGCCGCGCTCGCGCTGCTGCTCGTGCTGCTGTTGCGCCCCGTGTGGCTGCAGGGTCTGTTCGCGCCGTTCGCGGACAACGGCGCGCCGGTGATCTACGATCGCGCGAGCCTGCTCGATCTCACGCTCGCGCATCTCGGCACGGTCGCGCTGTCGAGCCTGATCGGCACGATCGTCGCGGTCGCGGCCGGCATCGCGGTCACGCGGCCGTTCGGTGCGGATTTCCTGCCGGTCGCGCGCAGCGTCGTCGATATCGGCCAGACCTTCCCGCCGGTCGCCGTGCTCGCGCTGGCCGTGCCGGCAGTCGGCTTCGGCCTGAAACCCGTGCTGATCGCGCTCGTTTTGTACGGGCTCCTGCCGGTTTTCGAAAGCACGATCGCGGGGATCGAGGACGTGCCGCGCGACGTCGTCGACGCCGCGCGCGGGATGGGGATGAGCGGCTGGCAGCAGCTGGTGTCCGTCGAGCTGCCGCTCGCGTTCCCGGTGATCGTCAACGGCATCCGCCTCGCGGTCGTGATCAATCTCGGCACCGCGACGATCGGCTCGACGGTCGCCGCGCGCGGGCTCGGCGACGTGATCATCGCGGGCCTGCAGACGTCGAACACCGCGTTCGTGCTGCAAGGCGGCGTGATCGTCGGCTTGCTCGCGGTGCTCGTCAGCGATGCGATCGGCGCGATCGCGCGGGTGGCGAGCGCGCGGCGCGCGTAGCAGCCGTCGCAAAATTTTTCGAAGGAGAAACCATGGCTGCCCTGGACACCGGCCCGTTTTTTCATGGCACGAAAGCGGATCTGCGGACCGGCGACTTGCTGACGGCAGGCTTCAGATCGAATTATCGGGATGACGTCGTGATGAATCACATTTATTTCACGGCCCTGCCCAAAGGCGCCGGCCTGGCTGCGGACATGGCCAAAGGCAATGGCCGGCCGCGGGTCTACATCGTCGAACCCACCGGCGAATTCGAAAACGACCCGAACGTCACGGACAAGAAATTCCCGGGCAATCCGACGCGATCGTATCGAAGCACATCGCCTTTGAAGATCGTTGGCGAACTCGATAGCTGGGAACCGTACGATCCGGCGTTCATCCAGCAGCTCAGAATCCGCATCGAAACCGGCATCGGCGAGATCATCAACTAGCGCGCGTCCGGACTCCGATGCGTGTCCGCGCAACGATCGGCACGTCGATGATCGCGAACGCGACAAGCCTACACGTCGCTTTCATTCGAGCCGGCGCTCGACCACGCGCCGCGATTGGTCGATATACTATGCGCCTCCCATTTCCCCGCACTCGACCATGCGACGACGGTTCTTCTGGCTGATCGTGCTTTCGCTCGGCATTGCGCAACAGGCCGCGGCGCAGCAGGCGCCCGCTTTGCCTGCTTCCGCGCCCGACGCACTGGCATCGGCGCCGACTGCCGCGTCCGCGCCGCTCGCGAGCACCAACGATCAGCCTAACGAAGCAAACCGCCGCATCACGTCCTACCTGACGAAGAAATTCGGCGTCGCAAGAGAAAAGGCCGCGAAGCTCGCCGATATCGTGAGCGTCACTGCGACGAAATATTCGCTGCCGCCGGCACTCGTTTACGCGATTATTTCGATCGAATCGCGCTTCCAGGAAAAGGCGCGCGGCCAGCATGGCGCGACCGGATTGATGCAGGTCGTGCCGTCCGCGCACCGCGGCATGCTGCGCGACGTGAAGGACCTGACCGAGCCGAATGCGAACGTCGAGGTCGGCTCGCGCATTCTGTCGGGCTATGTGAAAGCGGCCGGCGGCAACGTGCAGGCCGGGTTGAGGAGCTACAGCGGCGGATCCAGTGCGTATGCGGCGAAAGTGATGCAGCGGGTCGATTCGTTCCGGTTCGTGCTCGAACCCGATGATGATGCGAAAAGTGCGAATACCGCGAACGATGCGAACAACGCGAAGGCGCACATGGTGCCGGTCAGCGATCCGTCAGCGGCGCCGGCCGCGAACCGCAACGCGAAGTAAGCAATGGGCACCCCCGTTCGCACGGCCCCGGCCCGACGCCGCGCGGTCCGGCTGTTCGCCATTGTCGCGCTGTCGGCCGGCCCTGTATCGGCTTTCGCTGTCGTCGACTGCGAACAGGCAGGGCCGACGATGGAAGCCGTGCGGCGCTGCGTGCTCGATCAGCAGCAGCAGCAAGTGGACAGCGCGTACCGGTCGCTCGCTCGCAAGCTGCGCCAACGCAACCCCGACGCAGCCGCCCGACTCGCGAAATCGCAGACGAGTTGGGCCGCCTTTGCCGGCGATACTTGTGACTACGTGAAGACCGCCAATCCGCAGCAGACGATTCCGAGTGACGCCTGGCTCAACTGTTGGGTGGATTTCAGTCAGGCACGCGTGCGCATCCTGAAGAAGTGGGAAGCGCAACTGACGCAGCCGAACTGACCGCCGGCCGTGCCATATCGCCAATTGTTCCGATATTTCAGGAACAAAAACGCCAAAGGCCAGCGGTAGCCCATTCTTCTCATATTTCAGGAACTGTAAACGAGTACGGCGGCGCATTCGCGCCGCCGCCCCATGGCGTCACCGGATCACCTCCCTCGTGCCTTGATCCGGCCCCCTCTGATCAAAGCTGCCCCGCCGCCCCCGTCCACCGCAGGTAATCCCCGCGCGTCCAGTCCAGCGACACACCCACGCGCTTCGTCCCCGGCCGGATCTTCGGCTTGTACACCGACAGCGTCAGCGACTCCAGCGCCGGCCATTCGCGAAACGACAGCACCGCGATATCCGCAACGAGCGTCTCCAGCAACCGCGTATGCGGCTTGTGCGACAGAAACGACGCGACGCGCGCGCAGTAGCCGTCGTAATCGATCCACTCGCCCTGCTCGCTCGGCTCGCAGCGATACCCGAGCCGCGCATCGATCACGATCGGCTGCGGCGCCTCGTGTTCGTGCGCATGGATGCCGATCCGCGCGGGCACCTTCAGTTCGTCGACGAACACGCTCCAGCCGCGCCCGCGCAGGCGCGGCGCGTCGATCGCCACGAACGGTTCGTCGAACGGCTTCATGATGCGAGCGGCGCCGCGGCGTCGAGCATGATGCGCACGAAATAGTCGGCGAAGCTGCGGCGCAGGACGATCTCGAACGTGTCGTCGCCGGTCGGGATCAGCGTGATCGGCGACTTGAAGTAGTGCGACTGCGCGCACTGGCCCGGCTTGAACACGCGCGGATGCAGATCGAGCGGACAGCCGCGCGCGATCACGTCGCGCACGCGTTCGCCGGTGATCTCGACGACCGTGTAGCCGCTGCCGACGTCGACGGCCGCCGCGTACAAGCCCTGCACGGCCTCGGCCAGCTTCGCCTCGAGCACGCCGGCCTGCACCGGCCCGTTCGACCGCACGAGCCATTCGTCGGGGCCGAGCCACAGCACGTCGTACTCGGCGCCGCGCGCCACCGTGTTCGGCTCCGCGGGCGGCCGGCAGCCGACCACGCGCTCGAACGCGGCGACGAATGCCGGATCGCCCAACTCGCCGCGCACGTTGACGAGATCGAGGAACGGCCGCTCGCGCAGCGTGAACTTCTTCGAAGCGCGCGCCTGGTGCGGCTTCAGCACGTCGGCCGCGCCGACGAACGGCGATTCAAGCGTCACGCCGCCCGCGCCCGCCACCTGCGTCTGGTTTCTCGTTTCATTCCACATGCTGACGCACCCCTTCGGTATCGTAGAAAACCGGGCTCGAGATCTTCGCGGTGATGCGCTTGCCGTTGGCCAGCGGAATCACGACGCTCTCGCCCATCTTGTTCAGGCCGCCCTTCACCACCGCGAGCGCGATCGAGCGCTTCAGGATCGGGCTGTAGTAGCTCGACGTCACGTGGCCGATCATCGGCGTCGCATCGGTGGCCGACACCTGCGTGTCCTTCGCGATGATCTGCGCGCCTTCCGGCAGCACGAACTGTTCGTCTTCGGTCAGCAGGCCGACGAACTGCTTGCGGCCTTCCTTCGCGGTATCCGAACGCGACAGCGAACGCTTGCCGAGGAAGTCCTTCGACTTCGCGACGACCCCGCCCATCCCGAGGTCGAACGGCGTGATCGAGCCGTCGGTATCCTGGCCGACGATGATGTAGCCCTTCTCCGCGCGCAGCACGTGCATCGTTTCGGTGCCGTACGGCGTGATGTCGAACTCGGCGCCGGCCGTCATCAGCGCTTCCCACACCGCGCGGCCCGCATTCGCCGGTACGTTCACTTCGTAGGCCAACTCGCCCGAGAAGCTGATCCGCATCACGCGCGCCTTCGCGCCGGCGACGGTGCCGTTGCGATAGCTCATGAACGGGAACGCTTCATTGCCGAAGTCGATGTCCTGGCACACCTTCTGCACGACCTTGCGGCTCTTCGGGCCGACCACCGCGAACGTCGCCCAGTGATCGGTGACGGACGCGAGCCGCACCTTCATGTCGGGCCATTCGGTCTGCAGCCAGCGCTCGAGCCACGTCAGCACGCGCGCCGCGCCGCCGGTGGTGGTGGTCATCATGAAATGCTGGTCGGCGAGGCGCACGGTCACGCCGTCGTCGAACACCATCCCGTTTTCGTCGAGCATCAGCCCGTAGCGGCACTTGCCCACTTCGAGCTTGTTCCACGGGTTCGTGTACATCCAGTTCAGCAGCTTCACCGCGTCCGGGCCCTGGATGTCGATCTTGCCGAGCGTCGACGCGTCGAGGATGCCGACGCTGTTGCGCACCGCGAGACATTCGCGCTTCACGGCCGCATGGAGATCCTCGCCGTTCTTCGGGAAATACCACGGCCGCTTCCAGTTGCCGACGTCCTCGAACATCGCGCCGTGCTCGACGTGCCATTCGTGCACGGCCGTCTTGCGGATCGGGTCGAGGAAATCGCCCGTCTCGCGGCCCGCGAACGTACCGAACGACACGGGCGTGTAGTTCGGGCGGAACGTCGTCGTACCCGTTTCCGGAATCGTCTTGCCGAGCGCGCCCGCGAGAATCGCCATCCCGTTGATGTTGCCGAGCTTGCCCTGGTCGGTGCCGAAGCCCATCGCCGTGTAGCGCTTCACGTGCTCGACCGACTCGAAGCCTTCGCGCGCGGCGAGCAGGATGTCGGCGGCTGCGACGTCGTTCTGGAAGTCGACGAACTGCTTCGGCCCGCGTGCGGCGGCCTCGCGGCTGCCGACGAGCCACAACGGCTGCAGCGCACCTTCGACGGTTTCCGCGACCTGCGGCGCGACGGGGCGCTGCGCGGCCGTGAAGCCCGCGGCCTTCGCCGCTTCGGCACCCGCGTCGACCGCGAGCCGCAGCGCACGGGCGAGACCGAACTCGCCCGCGGCCGCACCGATACTGGCCTCGGCCTGCACGGGCTTGCCCGGCAGGAAGCACGCCTTGTCGTCGTTCCAGCACGCCTTGCCGCCCGACTGCGCGAACAGGTGCAGCACCGGGCTGAAGCCGCCCGACATCGCGACGAGGTCGCACGGCAGCGACTGCATCTTGCCGCCGGTCTGGCCGTTCGAGTAGGACGCGACGTCGACCGACGATACGCGCCACTTGCCCGAAGCGGCCGTGACGACCGCACCGCTCATCACCGTCACGCCCTGCCGCTTGGCCGCCGCCGGCAATGCGCCGTTCGACGATGCGCGCGAATCGACGACCGTCACCTTCGCGCCGCACGCCTTCAGGTCGAGCGCGGTCTGGTATGCACGGTCGTTGTTCGTGAACACGACCACGTTGCGGCCCGGCAGCACGCCGAAGCGATGCACGTAGGTCGACACCGCGCCCGCCAGCATCACGCCCGGCAGGTCGTTGTTGCCGAACACGATCGGCCGCTCGTGCGCGCCGGTCGCGAGGATCACGCGCTTCGCACGGACCTTCCACAGCAGTTCGCGCGTGCCCTTGCGCATCGACACCGGCAGGTGATCGGTCAGGCGCTGCGTGACCGTCACGAGGTTGTGGTCCTGATAGCCGAACGCGGTGCTGCGCGACAGGATCGTCACGTCGGGCAGCTTGCGCAGCTCGGCCTCGATCTTCTCGACCCATTGCAGCGCGGGCTTCGCGTCGATCTCCGCACGGCACGACAGCAGGCTGCCGCCGAGTTCGCGCTGGTCGTCGACGAGGATCACGCGTGCGCCGGCCGTGGCGGCCGCATGCGCGGCGGCGAGGCCCGACGGGCCACCGCCGACCACGAGCACGTCGCAGTGCGCGTAGCACTTGTCGTAGCGATCGGCGTCGAGCACCTCGGGCGCCTTGCCGAGGCCGGCCGCTTCGCGGATCTTCTCTTCGTACTTCGGCCACATGTTGCGCGGCCACATGAAGGTCTTGTAGTAGAACCCGGCCGGCATGAAGCGCGAGAACTTCTGGTTGATCGCGTACTTGTCGTTCTCGAGCGTCGGCTCCGCGTTCACGCTCGTCGCGACGAGCCCCTGGTACAGCTCGATCTCGGTCGCGCGCGCGTTAGGCACGGTGTACGGGCCGGTTTCGAGCTGCACGACGGCATTCGGTTCCGCGACGTCCGCCGTCACGATTCCGCGCGGACGGTGGTACTTGAAGCTGCGCGCGACGAAGTGCACGCCGTTCGCGAGCAGCGCGGACGCGAGCGTGTCGCCCTGGAAGCCCTGATACGTGCGGCCGTTGAACGTGAACGTCAACGGAATCGCGCGATTGATGCGGCCACCGGTGCCGAGGCGGTCTTTCTGGCTCATTTGCTGGTGCCCTCTTCGTGTGCGTTGCCGGCAGCGGCGCTACCGAACTTTTCGTAGCCCTTGATATCGTAGGTGACCGTGTCGCGCGTCACCTTGAACCAGCGGCGGCAGCCCTGCGTATGCAGCCATTGCTCCTTGTGCAGCCCGCGCTTGTTCTCGCGCATGAACACGTATTCGCCCCATTCGCGGTCGGTCATGGTCTCGTTCGCCACCGGGCGCACGATGTCGGCTTCACCGCCGCACGTAAACTCGGATTCGGCGCGCGGCCCGCACCACGGACATTCGATCAGCAACATGTTTCTTTCTCCTCAGTGCGGTTAGTGCGCGACGGCGGCAGCGCCGTGCTCGTCGATCAGGTGGCCCGTGTAGAAGCGGTCGAGCGCGAACGGCGCGTTCAGCGGATGCGGTTCGTCGCGGGCGATCGTGTGAGCGAACACCCAGCCCGAGCCCGGCGTCGCCTTGAAGCCGCCGGTACCCCAGCCGCAGTTGAAATACAGGCCCTTCACGTCGGTCTTGGTGATGATCGGGCACGCGTCCGGCGACACGTCGACGATGCCGCCCCACTGGCGGTTCATCCGCACGCGCGAGAACACCGGGAACATCTCGACGATCGCCTGCAGCGTACTTTCGATGATGTGGAAGCTGCCGCGCTGGCCGAAGCCCGTGTACTGGTCGATACCGGCGCCGATCACGAGGTCGCCCTTGTCGGACTGGCTGATGTATGCGTGCACCGCGTTCGACATGATCACCGAGTTGACGACCGGCTTGATCGGCTCGGACACCAGCGCCTGCAGCGGATGGCTTTCGATCGGCAGACGCACGCCGGCCATGTCGGCGAGCGTCGTCGTGTTGCCGGCCGCGACCACCGCGACCTTCTTCGCCTTGATGAACCCCTTCACCGTATCGACGCCGACCACCGCGCCGCCTTCGCGGCGAATGCCCGTCACCTGGCAGTTCTGGATGATGTCGACGCCGGCGCGATCCGCGCCGCGCGCGAAGCCCCAGGCCACCGCGTCGTGGCGTGCGACGCCCGCGCGGCGCTGGATCGATGCGCCGAGCACCGGGTAGCGGCTGTTCAGGTTGATCGTCGGCTCGATTTCCTTGATCTGCGCGGGCGTCAGGAATTCGGCGTCGACGCCGTTCAGCCGGTTCGCGTTCACGCGGCGCTCGGTGTCGCGCACGTCCTGCAGCGTGTGCGCGAGGTTCATCACGCCGCGCTGGCTGAACATCACGTTGTAGTTGAGATCCTGCGACAGCCCTTCCCACAGCTTCATCGCCTTCTCGTACAGCGCGGCCGATTCGTCCCACAGATAGTTCGAGCGCACGATCGTCGTGTTGCGCGCGGTGTTGCCGCCGCCGATCCAGCCCTTCTCGAGGATCGCGACGTTCGTGATCCCGTGCTCCTTCGCGAGGTAGTACGCGGTCGCGAGGCCGTGGCCGCCGCCGCCGACGATCACGACGTCGTATTCCTTCTTCGGCTCCGGGCTCTTCCACTGCTTTTCCCAGTTCTCGTGATACGAGAGGCCGTTGCGGAACAGGCTGAATATCGAGTAGCGGCTCATGTTTGGATCCTTCGTTAGCATTCGATGACGTTCACGGCGAGGCCGCCGCGCGACGTTTCCTTGTATTTCGTCTTCATGTCGGCGCCGGTTTCGCGCATCGTCTTGATCACGGAATCGAGCGACACGTAGTGCTGGCCGTTGCCCTTGAGCGCCATGCGCGACGCGTTCAGCGCCTTGATCGCGCCCATCGCGTTGCGCTCGATGCACGGGATCTGCACGAGCCCGCCGACGGGGTCACAGGTCATCCCGAGGTTGTGCTCCATGCCGATCTCGGCCGCGTTCTCGACCTGGTCGGGCGTGCCGCCCATCACCGCGGCGAGCGCGGCGGCGGCCATCGAGCACGCGACGCCCACTTCGCCCTGGCAGCCGACTTCCGCGCCGGAGATCGACGCGGTTTCCTTGTAGATGATCCCGATCGCCGCGGCCGTCAGCAGGAATTCGACGATGCCGGCTTCGTTCGAGCCCGGCACGAACTTCACGTAGTAGTGCAGCACCGCGGGAATCACGCCAGCCGCGCCGTTGGTCGGCGCGGTGACGACGCGGCCGCCGGCCGCGTTTTCCTCGTTCACGGCCATCGCGTACAGGTTGACCCAGTCGAGCATCGACAGCGGGTCGCGCAGCGACTCTTCGGAACGCGAACGCAGGCGGCCGTTCAATTCGGCCGCGCGGCGCTTCACGCGCATCGGTCCCGGCAGGTCGCCCTCGACCTTGCAGCCGCGCTCGACGCAGGCGGCCATCGTGCGCCAGATCGCGAGCAGCCCGGCGCGCACTTCGTCGGCGGGGCGCAGCGCGCTTTCGTTGCGCAGCATCAGTTCGGCGATCGACAGCCCGTGTTCGCGGCACTGGCGCATCAGGTCGTCGCCGGTGCGGAACGGATACGGCACCTCGACCGCCGCGCGCACGCCGTTCACGCGATCGCCGTCGCGGTTCACGACGAAGCCGCCGCCGACCGAGTAATACTCTTTCTCGACCAGCAGCTGGCCGTGCTCGTCGAATGCCTGGAAGCGCATCCCGTTCGGGTGCACGATGCTCGTGCCGCTCATCAGCTTGCGATAGAAGCCGATGTGTTCCTTCTCGTCGAAGCGCACCGTCTGCCTGCCGAGCAGCGACAGCGACTTCTCCGCGCGGATCGCGGCCAGCCGCGGCTCGATCAGGTCCGGATCGATCGTGTCGGGCAGGTGGCCCTCGAGGCCGAGCAGCACGGCCTTGTCGGTGCCGTGGCCCTTGCCGGTCGCGCCGAGCGAGCCGTACAGCTCGACCCGCACGCGGCGCACGAAGCCGAGCAGGTTCGCGTCCTCGACGTGCGACGCGAAGCGGCACGCGGCGATCATCGGGCCGACCGTATGCGAACTGGACGGGCCGATGCCGATCTTGAACAGGTCGAACGCGCTGACGTTCATCTGGCTTCCTTTGGGTTGCATGCGTGAAATGTCGTTGGGCACCAGTACATCAAAGCGTAAAATCGGCCGATAGAACAAAAACGGCATCGGCGTGGGATACCGCCGCCAAGCGCCGTGCCGGCCGGCCCGAAAGTGCGTTTTGGCGATGGTTCGCGACGAAAAACCACAAGTCCGGCCGCGGCCGATCGGCGACGCTGGCTGCATCCGCGCCGCCTCCGGCAGCCGCAACCCGCAAACAGTGTGAAACGAGTGAGACCGCCTGCCCGGCGTGACGAGATTGGCCGCGATGACCCCCGACGTACCCGCTTCCCCCCTCGCAGAACCCGCGCCGCGGCGCATCCGCTTCGGCATCGTGCTGCTGCCGAACTTCACGCTGACGGCCTTCTCCGGCTTCGTCGACATGCTGCGGCTGTCGGCCGACGACGGCGACTACAGCAAGCCCGTGCGCTGCGCGTGGAGCGTCATCGGCGAGACGCTCGCGCCGGTGCGCGCGAGCTGCGGGATCCAGATCACGCCGTGGGAGACGTTCGATGCGGCCGAGCCGTTCGACTATGTGGTGGTGGTCGGCGGGCTGCTGCATTCGGGGCCGCAGGCCGGCCCTGAAACGCTCGAGTTCATCCGCCGCGCGGCGGCGGGCGGCGCGACGGTCGTCGGCATCTGCACCGGCGTGTTCACGCTGATGCGCGCCGGCGTGCTCGACGGCTACCGCACCTGCGTGAGCTGGTTCCATTACTGGGATTTCATCGAGCGCTTTCCGTCCGCCGATCCCGACCTGCTGATCGCAGACCGGCTGTTCGTGATCGACCGGCGCCGGATCACGTGCTCGGGCGGCCGCGCGTCGATCGACGTCGCCGCCGCGATCCTGCTGCGCCATTTCGATCACGCGACCGTGCAGAAGGCGCTGCGCATCCTGCTCGTCGGCGAGATGCAGAAAGGCAATGCGCCGCAGCCGCATCCGCCGGGGCTCGAGCCGGCGACGCACCCGAAGGTCAAGCGCGCGATTCTTCTGATGGAACAGCACGTCGGGCGTGCGCTGCCGCTCGAGGAACTCGCGTGCAAGCTCGACCTGTCGACGCGGCAGCTCGAACGGCTGTTCAAGGCCGAGACCGGCAGGAGCCCGCAGGCCTTCGCGAAGCAGGTGCGGCTGCGCACGGCCGCGTGGCTGCTGACGAGTTCGGACCGCACGGTCGCCGATATCGCGTCGAGCTGCGGATTCGCCGATGCGTCGCACCTGGGGCGCGAATTCCGCAAGCAGTTCGGCGTGCCGCCGGCGACCTATCGCGAGCGCGGCGGCGACGTGGCCGAAGTGGCCGCGATGCCCGACGCGTCGGCCGACCCCGTCGAGGACATCGCCGAGTGACGGGGCCGGGCAGCCAGCCCCTTCCCTGATCGATTGCAGAACGACGCATGTTCGCGTCGGTTTCCGTTTTTTGGAACCGGTTCCAATCAATTTAGCCGACGTTACCTCTCTTGAACGAGGGTTATCCCGGATGCTGATGCTCGCTCAAATTTGTATGATGACCACATCACCTTACAAACCTGAGCATCATGTTCGAGAAAATTCCCGCCCGTGCGATGAGCGACCACGTCGCGCAGCAACTGCTCAAGCAGATCGAAGTGGGCAGCTTCTCGGCCACCGGCAAGCTGCCGACTGAAGCCGTGCTCGCGCAGGAATTCGGCGTGAGCCGCACCGTGATCCGCGAGGCGATCTCGCGGCTGAAGAACGAAGGCGTGGTCGAGCCGCGCCAGGGCAGCGGCGTATTCGTGAACCAGCACGGCGCGATCCGGCCGTTGCGGATCGACTACGCGGAAGCCGTCGAGGCGAGCTCGCTGCCGCATCTGCTCGCGGTGCGCCGCGCGATCGAGGCGGAAGTCGCGGCCGAGGCCGCGCTGCACCACACCGCCGACGACATGGCCGACATCGACGACGCGCTGCGCAAGATCGACGCAGCCGTTGCCGAAGGGCGCGACGGCGTCGCGGAAGACGTCGCATTCCACCGCACGATCGCGGCCGTCACCGGCAACCCGTATTTCCTGAAGACGCTGCAGTTCCTGAACCAGTACCTCGAGGCCGGCGTGAAGGTCACGCGCAGCAACGAAGCGACGCGCGAGGATTTCTCGCGTCAGGTGCGCGAAGAGCACGCGGCGATCGCCGACGCGATCCGCGCGCGCGACCCGATGGCCGCCCGCAACGCGGCGCGCACGCACATGTACAACGCCGCCCGCCGTCTCGCGGAAGCCGGCATCTGCTGAAGCCGGCGGCGCCCGCCGCCGTTGTCCAGAACCTCTTTCGAATCGATCAAGGTTGACCATGTCACGAAATGTTGGAGTCATCGGCCTCGGCGCGATGGGCCTCGGCGTCGCACGCTCGCTGCTGCGCGCCGGCCTGCGCGTCCACGCATGCGACGTGCGCGACATCGTGCTGCAGGCGTTCGCCGCCGAAGGCGGCATCGCGTGCGCGACGCCGGCCGAACTCGGCGCGCAGTGCGACGTCGTCGTCACGCTCGTCGTCAATGCCGCGCAAACGGAAACGGTGCTGTTCGGCGAACACGGTGCGGTCGCCGCGATGAAGCCGGGCGGCGTCGTGATCGCGAGCGCGACCGTCGCGCCCGAATTCGCGGTCGCGCTCGGCGCGCGCATCGAAACGGCCGGCCTGCAGATGCTCGACGCGCCGGTATCCGGCGGCGCCGCGCGCGCGGCCTCCGGCGAGATGACGATGATGACGTCGGGCCCGGCCGCCGCCTATGCGGGCTGCGAGGACGTGCTCGCCGCGATCGCCGGCAAGGTGTACCGTCTCGGCGACGCGCACGGCATCGGCTCGAAAGTGAAGATCATCAACCAGTTGCTGGCCGGCGTGCATATCGCGGCCGCCGCCGAGGCGATGGCGCTCGGCCTGCGCGAAGGCGTCGACGCCGACGCGCTGTACGACGTGATCACGCACAGCGCGGGCAATTCGTGGATGTTCGAGAACCGCGTGCCGCACATCCTGAACGGCGACTACACGCCGCTGTCGGCCGTCGACATCTTCGTGAAGGATCTCGGCCTCGTGCTCGATACCGCGCGCCGCAGCAAATTCCCGCTGCCGCTCTCCGCCACCGCGCACCAGATGTTCATGAGCGCGTCGAGCGCCGGCCACGGCGGCGAGGACGATTCCGCCGTGATCAAGACTTTCCCCGGCATCACGCTGCCGCCCGCCCGCTGATTCGAACGACGTGCCTGCCATGACCGCTTCCGCTTCCCGTCCCCTGCTCGGCTGCATCGCCGACGATTTCACCGGCGCGACCGATCTCGCGAACATGCTCGTCAAGAGCGGCATGCGCACCGTGCAGACGATCGGCGTGCCCGCCGACGGCGCGACCGACACGATCGCCGACGCCGACGCGATCGTCGTCGCGCTGAAGTCGCGCACGATCCCCGCCGCCGACGCCGTCGCGCAATCGCTCGCCGCGTACGCATGGTTGCGCACGCAAGGATGCCGCCAGTTCTTCTTCAAGTACTGCTCGACGTTCGACTCGACCGACGCGGGCAACATCGGGCCGGTGGCCGACGCGCTGCTCGATGCGGCCGGCGGCGACTTCACGATCGCGTGCCCGGCGTTCCCCGAGAACGGCCGCACGATCTATCGCGGCCACCTGTTCGTCGGCGACGTGCTGCTGAACGAATCGGGGATGGAGCATCATCCGCTCACGCCGATGCAGGACGCGAACCTCGTACGCGTGCTGCAACGGCAGACGAAGTCGCCGGTCGGCCTGATCCGCTACGACACGATCGCGCTCGGCGCGGCCGCCGTGCGTGCGCGGATCGACCAGTTGCGCGCGGAAGGCGTGCGCTTCGCGATTGCCGACGCGCTGTCGGACCGCGACCTCTACGTCCTCGGCGAAGCATGCGCGGGCCTGCCGCTCGTCACCGGCGGCTCCGGCATCGCGCTCGGCCTGCCCGCGAATTTCCGCCGCGCGGAGCAATTGCCCGAGCGCGACAACGCGGCATCGCTGCCGCGCATCGACGGCCCGTCGGCCGTGCTCGCCGGCAGTGCATCGAAGGCCACCAACGCGCAGGTCGCCGCGTGGCGCGCGACGCGGCCGAGCTTCCGCATCGATCCGCTCGCGGCGTCGCGCGGCGAGTCCGTCGTCGAGCAGGCGCTCGCCTTTGCGCGCTCGCACCTGCCGCAGCCCGTGCTGATCTACGCAACGGCCACGCCCGACGAAGTGAAGGCCGTGCAGCAGGCGCTCGGCGTCGACGCGGCCGGCCGTCTCGTCGAAAGCACGCTCGCGGCGATCGCCCGCGGGCTGCGCGAGCTCGGCGTGCGCAAGTTCGTCGTCGCGGGCGGCGAGACGTCCGGCGCCGTCGTGCAGGCGCTCGACGTGAAGTCGCTGCAGATCGGCGCGCAGATCGATCCGGGCGTGCCGGCCACGGCCACCATCGACACGCAGCCGCTCGGCCTCGCGCTGAAATCCGGCAACTTCGGCACCACGGACTTTTTCGACAAGGCGCTGCGCGCGCTGGATGGAGCCGCACGATGAGCGACGAAGCAAAACTGCGCGAAGAGATCTGCGTGGTCGGCGCGAGCCTGTATGCGCGCGGCCATGCGGTCGGCAGCGCCGGCAACATCAGCGCGCGTCTGAACGACGGCTGGCTGATCACGCCGACCGACGCGTGCCTCGGCCGGCTCGACCCGAACGACATCGCGAAGGTCGGCGCCGACGGCCAGCCCGTATCGGGCGGCAAGCCGTCGAAGACGCTCGCGCTGCATCGCGGCATCTACGCACGCAACGCGGAGGCGCACGGCGTCGTCCACACGCATTCGACGCATCTCGTCGCGTTGACGCTCGCGGGCGTGTGGCGCGATACCGACGTGCTGCCGCCGATCACGCCGTACTACGTGATGAAGGTCGGCCACATTCCGCTGATCCGTTACCGCCGCCCCGGCGACCCGGCCGTCGCGGCCGAAGTCGCGGCGCTGGCCGACCGGGTGCGCGGCGTGCTGCTCGATCGCCTCGGCCCGGTGATGTGGGGGCCTTCGGTATCGCACGCGTCGTATGCACTCGAGGAACTCGAGGAAACCGCGCGGCTGTGGCTGATGACGAACCCGAAGCCCGAACCGCTGTCCGACGCCGCGCTCGACGAACTGCGCCAGAGCTTCGGCGCGCGCTGGTAACGCACCGCGACCCGATCATGCAGTAGTCCGTATCGATTTATCTACCCGCCGTGTGCGCGGGCCTTTCCGTCAGCACACACGACTGGCGGCGTACGCGCCGCCGGCACATAACATCATTGGAGACGACGATGACTGCTCTCGACGCGGCCGCAAGCCGCTCGCCCGCCGCGGCCGCCCAATCGGGCGAACTCGACCGCACCTACAAGAAAGTGTTCTGGCGCATCGTGCCGTTCCTGATGCTCTGCTACGTGGTCGCGTATCTCGACCGCGTGAACGTCGGCTTTGCCAAGCTGCAGATGTCGCAGGATCTCGCGTTCAGCGAAACCGTATTCGGCCTCGGCGCGGGGATTTTCTTTCTTGGCTACTTTCTGTTCGAACTGCCGAGCAACCTGCTGATGCACCGCCTCGGCGCGCGCATCTGGATCGCGCGGATCATGATCACGTGGGGGCTGCTGTCCGCGCTGTTCGCGTTCGTGCAGACGCCGACGCAGTTCTACGTGCTGCGGTTCCTGCTCGGGCTCGCGGAAGCCGGTTTCTATCCGGGCGTGATTCTGTACCTCACGTACTGGTTCCCGTCGCATCGCCGCGCGAAGATCATCGCGGTGTTCATGTCCGCGATTCCGGTGTCGGGCATCTTCGGCAACCCGCTGTCGGGCTGGATCATGGAGCGCTTCCACGGCGGCTCGGGCTTCCACGGCTGGCAATGGATGTTCATGATCGAGGCCGTGCCGGCCGTGCTCATCGGCATCGCGACGATCCTGTATCTCGACAACAGCATCCGCGGCGCGAAGTGGCTCGACGAGCGCGAGAAGCAGTTGCTCGAGGACGAAATCGCCGCGCAGCCGCAGGAACAGCAGCAGCACGGCCATTCGCTGAAGGCCGTGTTCTCGGACCCGCGCATGTGGTGGATGTCGCTGATCTACTTCGCATTCGTCACCGGCCAGTACGGGCTCACGTTCTGGATGCCGACGCTCGTCAAATCGACCGGCATCACCGATACGCTGCAGATCGGCCTGCTGTCGGCGATTCCGTTCGTCGTCGCGATCGTCGTGATGAACCTGTTCGGCCACAGTGCGGACAAGCGCCGCGAACGCCGCTGGCACCTGATCGTGCCGGCGCTGATGGGCGCGGTCGGGTTTGCGGTCGCCGCGTCGTACTCGCACAATACGGCAGTGTCGATCGTGTTCCTGTCGCTCGCGGCAGGCGGCGTGCTGACCTGCGCGCCGCTGTTCTGGTCGCTGCCGACCGCGTTCCTCGCGGGCTCCGCGGCTGCCGCCGGGATCGCGATCATCAACTCGGTCGGCAATCTCGCCGGTTTCGCGAGCCCGTACGTGATCGGCTACCTGAAGGACGCCACGCACAGCACTGCGTCCGGCATGTACGTGCTCGCGGCGATGCTCGTGATCGGCGCGATCGCCGTGTGGCTCACGCCGCCCAAGCTCGTGAACCGCTGATCCGCCGCCGGCCGATTCATCATTCGACGCGGGGCGCGCGGCGCCCCGCCCCATTCATTCACAGGACCCGCTGCCATGCCACGCTTCGCCGCCAACCTCTCGATGATGTACACCGAGCATGCGTTTCTCGACCGCTTCGGCGCTGCCGCCCGCGACGGCTTCAAGGCCGTCGAGTACCTGTTCCCGTACGACTTCGCCGCCGAGGACATCCGCGCGCGCCTCGACGCGCACGGCCTCGAACAGGCGCTGTTCAACGCGCCGCCGGGCGACTGGGCCGCGGGCGAACGCGGCATTGCATCGCTGCCGGGCCGCGAGGACGAATTTCGCCGCGGCATCGACCAGGCGCTCGACTATGCGCGCGTGATCGGCAACAAGAAGCTGCACGTAATGGCCGGCATGGTGCCGCCGGGCGCCGACCGCGCACGCCATCGCGATACGTATCTGACGAACCTGCGTCATGCGGCGCAGGCCGCCGCCGCGCACGGCGTCACGATCCTGATCGAGCCGATCAACCCGCGCGACATGCCCGGCTATTTCCTGAGCCGCCAGGACGACGCGCAGGCGATCCGCGCGGAAGTCGGTGCGCCGAACCTGAAGGTGCAGTTCGACTGCTACCACTGCCAGATCGTCGAAGGCGATCTCGCGATGAAGCTCAAGCGCGATTTCGCGGGCATCGGCCATATCCAGATCGCGGGCGTGCCCGAACGCCACGAGCCGGACGTCGGCGAACTCAACTACCCGTATCTGTTCGCGCTGATCGACGCGCTCGGCTACGACGGCTGGATCGGTTGCGAGTATCGGCCGAAGGCCGGCACGTCGGAAGGCCTCGGTTGGCTCGAGACATACCTGTAATTCCCGTATTTCCCAGAGGGTCAAGAACATGAAAGTACTGATCACCGGCGGCGCCGGCTTTCTCGGCCAGCGTCTCGCACGCAAGCTGCTCGAGCGCGGCGACCTCACCGGCCCCGACGGTCGCATCGAGAAGATCGACGAACTGGTGCTGCTCGACGTCGTCCAGGGCAGCGATTTCGGCGATGCGCGCGTGACGTCGATCGTCGGCGACATCGCCGATCGCGCGGTGCTCGAAAGCGCGATCGACACGCGGACGGGCGCAATCTTCCACCTCGCGGCGATCGTCAGCGGGCAGGCCGAAGCCGATTTCGATCTCGGCATGCGGATCAATCTCGATGCATCGCGCACGCTGCTCGAAGTGTGCCGCGCGCGCGGCCACCAGCCGCGCGTCGTGTTCACGAGCTCCGTCGCGGTGTACGGCGGCGCGCTGCCCGACGTCGTGCAGGACGACACCGCGCTGAATCCGCAATCGTCGTACGGCGCCGAGAAGGCGATCGCAGAACTGCTGCTGTGCGACTACGCGCGACGCGGCTTCGTCGACGGCCGCGTGCTGCGGCTGCCGACCATCAGCGTGCGGCCCGGCCGCCCGAACGCGGCCGCGTCGTCGTTCGCGAGCGGCATCATCCGCGAGCCGCTGAATGGCGAGGAAAGCGTGTGCCCGGTGCCCGGCTCGACGCGGCTGTGGCTGCTGTCGCCGCGCGGCGCGATCGAAGCGCTGGTCGCCGGGTGCGAGATCGACGGCGCGACGCTCGGCACCAAGCGCGTGATCAACCTGCCGGGGCTGTCGGTGTCGGTCGACGAGATGATCGCGGCGCTACGCGACGTCGCGGGCGACGAGGTCGTGAAGCTGATCCGCCATGTGCCCGACGAACGCGTCGAGAAGATCGTCGGGAGCTGGCCGGGCCGTTGGGATACGTCGCGCGCGGAAGCGCTCGGGCTGAAGGGCGACACGTCGTTCGCGGACGTGATCCGCAGTCATATCGCGGACGAACGGCACTGATTGACGCCGGGTCGGGCCGCATCGACGCGGCCTGACCGATTCCCCGACGCGCAACGACGCGCGTTGCATCCCCGCCCGCCTGCATGAAGGGCGCATCGGCGCCGCGTCGACACCGCACGCCCCTCTCCACGATTCGTCTCCGCACGACACGCTGCGCACGTGCCGCGTTCCGCCGCGACGCCGACGGTCTCGCGCAACACGGGTACATGCCGGCACCTAGTTGGCGACCTGCGCCGGCATGCCGGGTCCGGCCTCCCGCGTGGCCGACACCGCCAGCCGCGCGCGGTCCTGGTCCGCGAGCTTCGCTTCCGCGGCCTGGATATCGGCCGGATACGCGCCGTCCTCGCCCTTCGCCGGGTCGTACCCGGCCGCTTCGACGCGGATCAGTTCGTCGCGAACCTGCGCACGCGTCAGCGGCGCGGCCGATTGCGCGAATGCCGACTGACCGACGATCGCCCCGATCCTCATCAGTAGTGCGATATATGTTTTCATCATGGACTCCTTCAATGTGACGTATCGATCAACCACGGGACAGGCGTGACCTGCGGATGCAGGCGGGTGGATCAGCTTCCGAAATAGATCGTGCAGAAACTCGCGGGGCCGACGCATGCGGCGGCGCTTCGACGCGGCGACATCGTCGCCGGCTTGCCCGCTTCGGACGACATGGCCGGATCGCCGCCGACCGCCGTGCTCGCCTGCCGCTGCGGCATCCGATCGGCCTGGTGCTGGAACAGCGGGCTCACGTCCGGATACGACGTATCGGTCACGAAGCGCAGCCCGTTGTTTTCCGCGTCGACGAGTTCCTGCCGGACCTGTTCGCGCGTGAGCGCCTGTGCCGACGCTTGCGTCGCGACACCTGCGAGAGAAATCGCCGCTACCGTGGCGGCCACCAGCCAGTGCGTGTTCATGCTCCACTCCTTCATCAGTCAACGAAACGATGTGCTACACCCGTATGACGACGGAGAGGCGCGGTTTATTCCCGGCTTTCCATTCGCGCCGACCCAACATTCATGAAACTGTCATTCATTCGTCAGCCGGCGTAACCTGACGTAACGCAGTGCCCGTCGTGCTTCGGGCAGACTGACCACCACTTCATCCGGACCGCCCCTCGATCGACCATGTCCGCCGCTTACGACCATGCAGCCGCCCTGCTGCGCAGGCTGTACGACCGCCATATCGACAGCGGCGCGGTGCTCGACGCGGCCGCGTTCCCGGATGCCGAGCGCTTCGTGCGCGCGTGGCCCGCGATCCGTGCGGAGGCGCTCGACGTCGCACGCGACATGCCGCGCATCCCGCGCTTTCACGAAATCATGCGCGAGCAGTACGACATCTCGGCCAACGACGCGCGCGACTGGCGCATGTTCATCATGCAGGCGTACGGTCAACCGTTTGCACGCAACCTGTCGCGCTGCCCGACCGTCGCGTCGCTCGTCGCGGCGTCGCCGGACGTACTGTCCGCGTCGCTGTCGTTCCTCGCGCCCGGCAAGCACATCCCGCCGCATCGCGGGCCGTTTCGCGGCATCTTGCGCGGGTATCTCGTGCTGTCGATGCCGACCCGCGCGGACGGCACGCCGGCCGCCGTGCTGAAGGTCGACGGCCGCGAATACCGGCTCGACGAAGGGCGCTTCCTGCTGTGGGACGACACGTTCACGCATGAGGTGTGGAACGACAGCGACGCGGTGCGGATAGTGCTGCTGCTCGATATCCGCCGGCGCGGGATGCCGCGCTGGCTCATGTGGCTATCGAATGCGGTGATCGGCGTCGTGCGGCTCGGGATCCGGATCAGGGGACGGTCGATTCCGGTCTAGCGAGGACGCCACCCACGCCGCGCACGGCGGCTGCGTTCCGCCTTTCGGCGTCCGCCGGATCGCCTAAACTACAAGCCGTCCCTTCGTGCGGCTCCTGCCACCTACCGCCATGGCGCACCTCTTCTTCGCCGCGTCGATCCAGCGGCACGTCGACACGCCCGAGCGCGACATCGACGCGCATACGGTCGGCGAAGCATTCGACACCATTTTCAGCGAACAGCCGCGGCTGCGCGGCTACATCGTCGACGACCAGGGCGCGCTGCGAAAGCACCTGTCGGTATTCATCGACGGCCAGCCGATCCGCGACCGCCAACATCTGTCCGATGCGCTCGAGGCCGCCAGCCGCGTGTATGTCGTGCAGGCGCTGACCGGCGGATAAAGGGACCGATGCACGGGCGCATTCCCCGATACCAAGCACCGTCGCGCCAAGGCCGACCATCCGGAGACATCCCACATGAACGATCGACTGCTCGTCGCCACCCGCAAGGGCCTCTTCGTCCTGCAACCCGACGGTCATGGCGGCTGGACGCCCGGCGAACCGCATTTCATCGGCGAACCCGTCAGCATGGCGCTTGCCGACCCGCGCGACGGCACGCTGTATGCGGCGCTCAATCTCGGCCATTTCGGCGTGAAACTGCATCGGCTGCGTGCAGGCGCCCGCGATTGGGAGGAATGTGCAGCCCCGGTTTATCCGCCGCAGCCCGCCGACGCGTCGCCTCCCCGTGCCGAACCGCACGCAGGCAGCGGCGATACTGATGATGAAGCTGCCGCTGCCGGGACGTCGCAGCCAACGTGGACGCTTCAGCAAATCTGGTCGCTCGAAACCGGTGGCACGGACGAACCCGGCGTGCTGTGGGCCGGCACGATTCCCGGCGGCCTGTTCCGCTCCGACGACCACGGCGATTCGTGGGTACTGAACCGCGCGCTGTGGGATCGCCCCGAACGCCTCGAATGGGGCGGCGGCGGGTACGACGCGCCGGGCATTCACTCGGTGATGGTCGATCCACGTGACAGTCGGCACGTCACCGTCGGCATCTCGTGCGGCGGCGTGTGGCAGACCGCGGACGGCGGCTCGACATGGCGCGTCACGGCGGAAGGCATGGAAGCCGACTACATGCCGCCCGAGCGACGCGGCGAGGCGAACATGCAGGACCCGCACCGCGTCGTGCAGTGCGCGGCCAATCCGGACGTGCTGTGGACGCAGCATCACTGCGCGATCTTCCGCTCGACCGACGGCGGCGAACAGTGGCAACGGATCGAAGCAGAGCCGTCGAGCTTCGGTTTCGCGGTGGCCGTGCATCCGCACGAACCGGATACCGCGTGGTTCGTGCCGGCCGTGAAGGACGCGTGCCGGATTCCGGTGAACGGCCGGCTCGTCGTCACGCGCACGCGCGACGGCGGCCGCAGTTTCGAGAGCCTGTCGAACGGGTTGCCGGCCGCGCCCGCGTACGACCTCGTGTATCGGCACGGGCTCGCGGTGGACGATTCCGGCACGCGCCTCGCGATGGCGTCGACGACCGGCGGGCTATGGACGTCCGATGATGGCGGCGAGCACTGGCAGCAGGTATCGGCGCATTTGCCGCCGGTGTATTGCGTCAGCTTCGGGTAGCGGCGCGAGCATCGTCCGGCGCCATCCGCGCCACCGCCTCGCGCGTCGTTGCGATTTCCGCTTCGAGCCAGTCGAGAAACCGCCTGACCTGCGGCTCGCGCTCGCGCCCCGGCCGGCACAGTGCGACGAAGCGCGCACCGTCGAGCCGCACCGTGGGCTCGATCGGCATCAACGCGCCGCGCTCGACATGCTCGGCGGCCAGCACCGAGCTGAGCAGCGCGATACCCTGCCCGTGCAGCACGGCCTGCAGTGCATAATGCTCGTCGTCGTAATGGCGAAACACCGCACGTTCGAGCCATGCTTCTCGCCCCGCCGCACGACACCACGACGCCCAGTCGATTGACACGGGCAGCGGCGTATCCCACACGGTTTCGATCAGGTCGAGCGGCGCGTCCGCACGATGCATATCGAACCCGGCGGCCGCATACGCGCCGAAATACTCGTCGATCAACGCAATCTCGTGCAGCGCGGGAAACGTGCGCGACGTCGCGCGAATCGCGAGATCGACGCGTGCATCGCGTTCGAGATCGACGAGCGTGTTCCCCGTTTCGACCTTGATGTGCAGGTGCGGATCGACGCGGCGAAACGCACCGAGCCGCGGAATCAGCCACATCGCCGCAAACGCGGGCGTGGTGGTCAGCACGAGCGGGCGCGCATCGGCCGCGTCCGGACGCAGCGCATCGAGCCCGCGGCTCAGTGCCAGCAACGCATCGTGACTCGCACGAAACAGTTGCTCGCCTTCCTCCGTCAGCCGCACGCCGCCCGCGCCGCGCTCGAACAGCAGCACGCCGACGCGGCTTTCGAGCGACTTGATCTGGTGCGACACGGCGGCCGGCGTCACGGACAGTTCTTCCGCGGCGGCCTTGAACGTGCCGAGCCGCGCCGACGATTCGAAGACACGCAATGCGGTCAAGGGAATTTTCGAGAACACGGGGCCTCGCGGGCCGGATGCGGCCGGGTTGAATTCGATTCAATCCGGGTGAGATTAGGTGAATTGAAGCGGCTGCGCAACGCGGCTAGCCTTCCGGAACGTCGCGGCACGTCGCCGCGGCGGTTGCCGTCGAACCGGAGGAACCCCGTGCAAGGCCTATCGCGCAGGATCACGCAGGCGGTGCTCTACGAAGCGATCGCCATTTCCTGCATCTCGCCCGCGATCGCGGCGATCTTCAAGCAGGACCTCGTCTACTCGGGCGCGCTGTCGGCGACGATGTCGGCGATCGCGATGCTGTGGAACATGCTCTTCAATGCGCTGTTCGAGCGCTGGGAAGCATCGCGCCGGCAGCCGGCGCGTACGCTCGGGCGGCGGATCCTCCACGCGACCGGATTCGAGGGCGGGCTGATCTTCATCCTCGTGCCGGTCGTGTCGTGGTGGCTCGACATCTCGTGGTTCGATGCGTTCGTCGTCGATATCGCGCTGTTCGCGTTCTTCTTCTGCTACGCGTTCGTGTTCCAGTGGGCGTTCGATCGCGTGTTCGACGTGCCGGCGGCGACGAAGGGGTCGTGAGTCGGGCGCCTATGCGCCCGCGGCAATTTTCGGCAGTTGCCAGCCGAACCGCACCGCCGCCATCCGCAACGCAAAGCATGCGACGCCGCCGAGCACGGCCGCGACGACCGGCGGGCAACCGAGTCGCCGGCACAACACAACGACGACCGCGCCGAGCAACGCCGCGCTCGCATAGATGTCGGTGACCAGCACGACCGGTATCCGCGCGAGCAGCAGATCGCGCACGACGCCGCCGCCGCAGCCGGTCACGGCGCCCATCAGCGTTGCAATGAACGGGTGGACACGGAATTCGAGCGCCTTCACCGCGCCGGCGACCGCGAACAATGCGAGGCCGGCCGCATCGAGCGTCGTCAGCAGCGACGGTGAGAACGCGGCGACCCGCGCATGAAACACGAAGGCGAACAGCCCGGCGGCGAACGCGAGCGCCGGATAACGCCAGTCGCTCACGGCGCTCGGCGGCCGCGCGCCGATCAGCAGGTCGCGAATCACGCCGCCACCGAGCGCGACGACGAGCGACAGCACCATCACCCCGAACAGGTCGAGGCCGGCGCCGATCGCCGCATTGGCGCCCTCGATCGCGAACACCCCCGTGCCCGCGAGATCGGCGGCGAGCACGACTTGCTCGATGCGCTTCATGCGAATGAATGGTCGAAGCACCGGACGGTCCGGTTGCAGCCTGCGTCGACCGAAGCGGTCGCGTGATTCGGCCACGTGCCGGCTGCATGTTGCCGTCCGGATGCATCCAGCGGGTTGCGGGCCATGGCCGTCTCCTCGATCGTGGATCGAGCAGTCTAGCGCATCGCCCGCCCGCCGTCGGCGCGAGCACGAAGCACGTAGCAAAAAACCGGCGCAAGCAGGTCACCCCGCTTACGCCGGCTCAACATTCACGTCAGGCTTCGGGCCGCAGCCGCAAAGCCCGACGCGTCATGCTCAATGCGCGCCGAGATACGCCTTCACCGCCGGCAGGCCCGGCTTGCCGTCGATCGTCGTCACGCCGGCCAGCCACTTGTCGAGTGCGTCCGGGTTCGCCTTCAGCCACGCGGCGGCAGCCTTGTTCGGGTCCTGCTTGTTCATGATCGGCACCATCACGTGGTTCTCGATCGCCGTCGTGAACTGCAGGTTCGACACGAACTTCGCGACGTTCGGGCAGCGCTGCGCGTAGTCGGGCGGCGTCGCCGTCAGCACCTTCGCTTCGCCGTAGTTCGGGCCGAACACGTCGTCGCCGCCGGTCAGGTAGTCGATCTTCATCTGCACGTTCATCGGATGCGGCTCCCAGCCGAGGAACACGATCCACTGCTTGTCGCGGATCGCGCGATTCACCTCGACCAGCATCCCGGCCTCGCTCGACTCGACCAGCTTGAACTTGCCGAGGCCGAACTGGTTGCCGTCGATCATCTTCTTGATCAGCGCGTTGCCATCGTTGCCGGGCTCGATCCCGTAGATCTTGCCGTTGAGCTTGTCCGCGTATTTCTGGATGTCCGCGAACGACTTCAGGCCGCCCTGGTACACGTAGTCGGGCACCGCGAGCGTGTATTTCGCGCCGGTCAGGTTCGGCGTCGCGAGCACCTTGATCGTGCCGGCCTTCGTGAACGGCTGGATGATCGGGTCCATCGTCGGCGACCAGTAGCCGAGGAACACGTCGATCTGCTTGCTCTTGATCCCCGCGAACGTGATCGGCACCGACGCGATCGTCTTCGTCGGGTTGTAGCCGAGCCCCTGCAGCATCGTCGATGCGAGGCCCGTGGTCGCCGCGATGTCGGACCAGCCGACATCGGCGAAGCGCACGTTCTTGCACACGGGCGGATCGGCCGCATAGACGGCCGACATCGGTGCGGTCATCCCGATCCCGCACACCGCTGCGATCAATAGGCGCTTCATCTTGCTTCTCCTCAAAGTGATGTCGTTTGCTTGAATCCGGGATCGTTTATTGAAGCCGCGCGCCGCGATCCCGGCGACGTCGCGGACCGAATGATTGCCCCGTTCAGCGCCCCGGCAGCCGGCGCTCGTAGCTCGGCGCATGGCCGAACTGCGCGCGGTATGCCTTGCTGAAATGACACGGCGAATGAAAGCCGCAGACCGTCGTCACGCGCGCGATCGATGCGTCGGTCGTGCGCAGCAGGTCGCGTGCGCGTTTCAGGCGCAGCGTCAGGTAATAGTGGGTCGGCGATACGTTCAGGTACACCTTGAACATGCGCTGCAGATGCCGCTGCGACAGCCGCACGAGCCGCGCGAGTTCCTCGAGCGACAGCGGCTCCTCGATGTTCGCCTCCATCAGCCGCACGACCTCGATCAGCTCCGCGCGCGAGAAGCCGACGCGCGCGTCGACCGGAATCGGCTGCGTATCGGTCGAACTGCGGATGCGCTCCAGGATGAACTGCTCGGAGACCTGCGCGGCGAGCTGCTGGCCGAACCGCATGCCGACGAGGTTCAGCATCAGGTCGAGCGGCGCGGTGCCGCCCGTGCAGGTCAGCCGGTCGCGATCGACGACGAACAGCTCGTCGGCGAAGCCCACCTGCGGAAATTCGGAATGCAGCGCGGACAGGTTCTCCCAGTGCACGGTGCAGCGATAGCCGTCGAGCAGGCCGCTCGACATCAGCGCGTACGCGCCCGTGCAGATGCCGCCGAGCGGCAGCCCGCGTTCGGCGAGCGCCGCGAGCGTATCGCGCGCGCCCGCGTCGACCACGTCGCGGATGCGGATGCCGCCGCACACGATCATCACGTCGGGCAGGTTGTCGTAGTCGAGCGCCTGCGTGGGCCGCACCGCGATGCCGTTGCTGGCATGCGCGGGCGCGCCGTCGAGCGAGTAGATCGACCACTTGTAGTGATCCGCCCGCCCGACGTAGTTCGCCATCCGAAGCACTTCGACCGCGCTCGAGAACGCGATCATCGAGAAATTCGGCAGCGTGAGGAAGCCGAAATGGGCGAGGGACGAAACCGGTGAAACGCAGGCGGCGGGCGCGACAGCGACGGCGGACGTCACATCGGTCTCCTGGCGAGGAGGTTGTAGAGGGCCAGCCCCGCGGCCGAAGCCGCGGGAGCCGTTATCCATTCAGGGTGAGCGGCAGGAGCGTGGTCCGGCCGCCGGAGATCAGGCCTGCGCGGGCGAAGCCTTCACGCGAAAGAGCTGCTTGAGGCCCGAGAACAGCGGCGCCTTCACGGTGCCCGGCGCGCGGCCGAAGCTCTCGGTGATGCGGTCGAGAATGATCGCGAGCAGCACGACCGACAGGCCGCTTTCGAAGCCGAGGCCGATGTCGAGACGCTGGATACTCGCGAGCACGTCGTTGCCGAGGCCGCCGGCGCCGACCATCGACGCGATGATCACCATCGACAGCGCCATCATGATCGTCTGGTTCACGCCCTGCATGATCGACGGCAGCGCGTTCGGGAACTGCACCTTGTACAGCAGTTGCCACGGCGTGCAGCCGAACGCCTGGCCGGCTTCGACGATCTCGCGGTTCACGTGGCGGATGCCGAGGCTCGTGAGACGCACCGCGGGCGGCATCGCGAAGATCACCGTCGACAGGATCCCCGGCACGCGGCCGAGACCGAACAGCATCGCGGCCGGAATCAGGTAGACGAAGGCCGGCATCGTCTGCATCAGGTCGAGGATCGGGCGAACGATCGCGGCGACCCACTTGCTCTTCGCGGCCCAGATGCCGAGCGGGATGCCGAGCACGAGGCTGATGATCGTCGACGACAGCGTGAGGCCGAGCGTGATGACCGTCTGGTCCCAGAAGCCGGTCGCGAAGATCAGCAGCAGCGATGCGGTGGTGAACAGCGCGAAGCGCCAGCCCACCCGCCACAGCCCGACGCCGATGAAGATCGCCATCATCAGCCACATCGGGATCGCCTGCAGGCCATGCTCGACGAATGCCGCGAGCCCCTCGATCGCTTGACCGATCGCGTCGAACGTCTTCGCGTCGTGGTCGAGCAGGTAGTGAACGGACTGGTCGACCCAGGTACCGAGCGGAATCATTTCAGACATGGGAACCTCGCGAACGCGTGATGGCCTTCAGGATGAGCGCGCGATCGACCGAGCCGCAGTAGCAGCCGTCGTCGTCGACGACAGGCAGTGCATTCGGGCTCGCGACCACGCGCGCGACGACATGTTCGAGCGACGCATCGCGCCGGATGCTTTCGATCGGCCGCACGGACGGCGTGTCCTGACCGAGCGCCTCGCGCGTGACGAAGCCGCGAATCTTGCGTGCGGCATCGAGTACGAACGCGTAGTCGGCGCTGCCGTTCAGCGAAGCGGCGACGTTCGCGGCATCGCACTTCGACATGGTCGGCACGGCGCCCGTCTGCATCAGGTCGCCCGCCGTCAGATAGCGGCTCGTGTCGATGCCGTCGAAGAACGCGCGCACGTAATCGTCGGCCGGGTTCGCGATGATGTCCTGCGGCGTGCCGACCTGCACGAGGCGGCCGCCTTCCATGATCGCGATGCGGTTGCCGATGCGCAGCGCTTCCTCGAGATCGTGCGACACGAACATGATCGTGCGGCGCTGCTCCTTCTGCAGTTGCAGCAGCACGTCCTGCATTTCGCGGCGCTTGAGCGGATCGAGCGCGGAGAACGCCTCGTCCATGATCATCAGCGACGGGTTCACGGCCAGCGCGCGGGCGAGGCCGACGCGCTGCTGCATGCCGCCCGACAGCTCGGACGGCAGCTTGTGCGAGAACGGCGCGAGACCCACTTGCTCGAGCACTTCCATCGCCCGGCGCTCGCGCTCCTTCTTGCCCATGCCGCCCACTTCGAGCCCGAACGCGGCATTCGACACGACGGTGCGATGCGGCATCAGCGCGAACGACTGGAACACCATGCTCATGTCCTTGCGGCGCAGCGCGGTCAGCGCCGAGCGGCGCGCCGACGCGACGTCGAGCCCGTCGATCAGCACCTTGCCGGCGCTCGGATCGACCAGCCGGTTCACGAGGCGGATCAGCGTGGACTTGCCGGAGCCGGACAGGCCCATCAGCACGAAAATTTCGCCTTCCTGCACATCGAAGGAGACGTTGTGCACGCCGACGACCTGGCCGGTGCGCTTGAGCACATCGTCCTTCGTCGCGCCGGCGGCGAGCATGTCGAGCGCCTGCTGCGGGTTACTTCCAAATACCTTGCACAGACCTTCGACCACAACCTTGGGGGCATCCATCGAAACCTTCTCCTCGTGTAGCGGGGACTCGCGCTTGTCATAGCGTGCCTACATAGTTGCCAGAAAAAACCCCGGCCTGCCGACGAATTACGACAAACGCTTGCGCAAATACGACACACCCGCCAGCCCCGCCCGGCGGGCCGCGCCGCCGATTGCGGCGGCGCAATACGCGCACGGCCAGCAATGACGGGCATCCCCCGCCGGACTTGTGCGCAGCAGCGCGGCGGATGGCGCATGAGGTTTTGCGCCAGACCGTATCGGGCACGCGTCGCTTTGCGACAAGTTGACGTCCGTTCCGGCGTCGATCTATTCAGACGAAAGCGACCACCGCATGCGTCAGTAAAAAGCATGACCGTGCAAAAAGCCGGATGGCGACACCGGACGGCGCACGCCGCGATACCGCGCCAACCCCGGAAATAGGAGCATGCGCGCTGTGATACATTCCCGCAAACACGCCGATCGCGACGTTGCCGCGGGCCTTGCGCACGAGGACCCGGCCGCACGGCGCGCGCATGCCGGTTCGCCTGCCGGCCGTGCTGAAACTGCCTCGATCCGGTGTGATCCGCGATCGAAGGACGATAACGATAGTGAGAGGGAGCAAGGCGTTGAACTGGGCATTCGCCGTAATCGGCTTCATCGTGGGCGGCATCGCCGCGTTGATCGGGGATTTCTCTGCCGCGAGCGGCTCGCTGCTCGGGGCCGCCGGCGGGTTCTGGCTCGGACACGCGCTGCGGCAACGCAAGCTGCAGAAGCCGCGCGCCGCGCCCGACGCATTCGCGATCGCCGCGACGACGTCGCCCACTCCGTTACCGCTCGCCGATCGTGTCGCGCGCCTCGAAGCAACCGTCGACACACTCACACGCGAACTCGACGCGCTGCGCGCTCAACTGGCGGGCGCGAAGGCCGGTGGGGCGACCTCCGGCGGCATCGCGCAAACGGCTTCGGCCGACGCTGCGTCCGCGCCGCTGCCGGGGTACTTCCCGACACCGCCCGCGCAACAACCTGTCGCCGTGCGCGCCGACACACCGGCATCCATTTCGACGACGACGCCCGCGACACCGCCCACACCGGCCACCGCAGCACGCACCTCGGCTGCGTCCGCTCACGCCGCAGCCACCGCACAAGCCACCCCGATCCGCCCTGCCCCACCGCAACCGCCCGCGCCGCGCGAACCCGGCCTCGCCGAACGCGCGTTCGGCGCCGCGCGCGACTGGCTGCTCGGCGGCAATACGGTCGTGCGTGTCGGGATCATCGTGCTGTTCTTCGGCGTCGCGTTCCTGCTCAAGTACGCGGCCGACAACGCGATGCTGCCGATCGAATTCCGCCTCGCGGGCACGGCGCTCGCCGCGGCCGCGCTGCTCGCGATCGGCTGGCGCGTGCGGCCGCGCCGCGCCGCCTACGGCCTCGTGCTGCAAGGCGGCGGCGTCGGCATCCTGTACCTGACCATCTTCGCCGCGACCAAGCTTTACGCACTACTGCCCATCGGCGCCGCGTTCCCGCTGATGGTCGCGGTCTGCGCGCTGAGCGCGTTCCTCGCGGTGCGGCAGAACGCGCTGCCGCTCGCGTTCATGGGCAGTGCGGGCGGCTTTCTCGCGCCGATCCTGCTGTCGACCGGCCAGGGCAACCACGTCGCGCTGTTCAGCTATTACGCACTGCTGAACGCGGGCATCTTCGCGATCGCGTGGTTCAAGGCCTGGCGCCCGCTGAACCTGCTCGGCTTCGTGTTCACGTTCACGATCGGCTCCGCGTGGGGCGTGACCGCCTATCGCCCCGCGCTGTTCGCGAGCACCGAGCCGTTCCTGATCCTGTTCTTCCTGATGTACGTCGGCATCGCGCTGCTGTATGCGGTGAAACGCGAACTCGCGCTGCGACACTACGTGGACGGCACGCTCGTGTTCGGCACGCCGATCGTCGCGACCGCGCTGCAGGCGGCGCTCGTGAAAGGCATGCCGTTCGCGCTCGCGTGGAGTGCGGTCGCGCTGTCGGCGTTCTACGTCGCGATCGCCGCATGGCTCGCGCGGCGCCGCGACCGCCTCGGGCTGCTGTTCGAATCGATGCTCGCGCTCGCGGTCATCTTCGCGACGCTCGCGGTGCCGCTCGCGTTCTCGGGACCGACGACCAGCGCCGCGTGGGCCATCGAAGGCGCGGCCGTCGTATGGCTCGGCGTGCGCCAGAAACGCCTGCTCGCGTTCGGCTTCGGGCTGCTGATGCAGGTCGCCGCGGCCGGCGCGTTCTTCACGAGCCTGCTGAGTCCGGCCGACGCGACCGCGCTGCCCGTGCTCAACGGCCCGACCATCGCGATGCTGCTGATCGCGCTCGCCGGCCTGTTCACCGGCTGGTGGCTGCACGGGCGCGGCGAAGCGCGCGCATGGCACGCGTGGATGCCCGAGATCGGCGTCGCGGCTGCCGCGTGGGGGCTGCTGTGGTGGGTCAGCGGCGGGCTGCACGAGATCCTCGTCCATGCGAGCCGTCACGTCGATCTGCATGCCGATCGCTTCGTCGTCGATACGACCGCGCTGTTCGCGGCCGGTACCGCGTGGCTCGCGCACGTCGCACGCCGCCGGCTCGCGTGGCCGCTCGCCGAATGGCCCGCACTCGCGCTCACGCCGGTGCTGGCGCTGCTCGCGCTGCGCGCGTTCGATGCGCACGAAGCGCCACTGTCGGGCATGGGCGCGTTCGCGTGGCCGGTGGCCGTCGGCGCGGGGCTTGGGCTGCTGTGGCGCCAGTCGCGCGGCACGACCGGCGCCGCTGCCGCGAACGGCGCGACGCCGTCCGTTGCAACGCGCATCCTCGCGCCGCTGCATACGCTGACGTTCTGGACCGTGTGCGGGCTGCTGTCGCTCGAAGGTTTCTGGCGCCTGCGCGCGTTCGTCCCGGAAGGCGCATGGAGCTGGAGCGCATGGGCGTACGGTTTCGGCACGCTGCTCCTGCTCGTGTCGGGCCCCGGCTCCCGGCTGCGCTGGCCGGTCGCGGCGTTCCCGCGCGCATACCAGGTGTGGGGTGCGGCGCCGCTCGCCGCGCTGCTGTGGCTGTGGAGCCTCGCCAGCACGGTCAGCGACGGCGACGCAGCGCCGCTCTTCTGGCTGCCGCTGCTCAATCCGCTCGACATCGCGCAAGGTCTCGTGTTCGTCGCCTTCGCCGCGTGGCTGCGTCGCCTCAAGACGCTCGGCATCGCGTGGCATCCGCGCGTCGTCGACTATCTCGCGATCGCGACCGTGTTCCTGTGGTTCAACGCGCTGATGCTGCGCACGCTGCATCACCGCTTCCACTTCGGCTACGACGTCGACACCGTGCTGTCGTCGTTCGGCATCCAGCAGGTGTTCATGGTCGGCTGGAGCCTGTTCGCATTCGCCGGGATGTGGCTCACGCGCCGCGACGGCATCGCCCGCCTCTGCGCGCTCGCGTCGCTGCCGCTGATCGTCGTGATGTGGGCGTGGACCTTCTACGCGAACTTCACGCAGGACGGCGGAAGCTGGGCGCGCGTGCCGCTGTTCAACCCGCTCGATCTCGTGCTCGCGGTCGTCTATGCGCTCGCCGCGTCGTGGTTCGTGCGCGCACGCAAGCTCGGCTGGTCGTTCGGCGCGTATCGCGTCGAGCTGCTCAGTGCGGCCGGCGCGACCGGCTTCCTGTGGCTGAACGCGATCCTGCTGCGCACGCTGCATCACTGGGCCGGCGTGCCGTACGCATTCGGCGCGATGGCCGAATCGACGCTCGTGCAGGCATCGGTGTCCGTGTACTGGACGGTCTGCGCGCTCGCGATCGCGATCTGGGCCACGCGCCGCGGGCTGCGCCCGCTGTGGTTCGTCGGCGCCGCGCTGCTCGCGCTGACGGTCGTCAAGCTGTTCCTGTTCGACCTGTCGCACGTCACCGGCATCGAGCGCATCGTGTCGTTCATCGGCATCGGCGTGCTGCTGCTGTTGATCGGCTATTTCTCGCCGCTGCCGCCGAAGGCCGCCGCGCAACAGGACGGCCAGCCATGAAACGACTCGCCGCCCTGCTCGGGCTGAGCCTGCTCGCGTCGTTCGCGGCGGCCGACGGCGCATCGAACGCCGGGCGCGTCATGCAGCGCTTCGCGCTCGACCTCGACGGCAGCGCCGCGTATTACCAGCTCACCGTGCCGCAGCCTGTGTATGCGGCGAGCCGGCGCGACGATCTCGGCGACGTGCGGATCTTCAACGGCGCGGGCGAGCCGGTGCCGTATTCGCTCGACGCGCCGGCCGCGCCCGCCGTGCCGCCGTCGCGCGCGCCGGTGCACTGGTTCCCGCTGCCGCCCGCGCGCGCCGAGAACGGCAACGCACCGCTCGGCGTGACGGTCGGCCCGGACGGCGCGCTGCGCGCGGCCGTCGCCACCCCTTCGCGCACTCGGCACGGCGCAGACCTCGTCGACCTGTCGCATACCGACGGCAGCATCGATGCGCTGCTCGTGCACGTGAACGACGACAGCTACCAGGGGCGCGTGTCCGTCGAAGCCAGCGACGACCTGCGCAACTGGCGGCCGCTCGGCAGCACGCAGTTGCTGAAAGTCGGCCGCGGCAACGACCTGCTGGTGCAGGAGCGCATCGCACTCGACGGTGCGACGCCGCGCTACCTGCGGCTGGACTGGCTCGACGGCGCGCCGGCGATCGCGTCGATCGACGCCGACACGCATCCGCGCGACGCACGCGGCGCCGACACGGCGTCCGTGCCGCGCCAGTGGCGCGACGCCGTGCGGATACGCGCCGGCGCTGCGCCGGGCGAGTATCTGTTCGACACCGACGGCGCGTATCCGGTCGACCGCGTGCGCATCGACCTGCCGCAGCCGAACACCGTCGCGCGCGCGACGCTGCAAAGCCGCGCCGATGCGCAAGCGCCGTGGCGCGACGTCGCGGCCGCGGTGCTGTTCCGGCTGCAGGGCAAGGGCGGCGAGCAGCGCAATCCACCGTTCGAGTTCGCGGCGAATACGGATCGCGCGTGGCGGATCGTCGTCGACATGCGCAACGGCGGGCTCGGCGGCGGCCGGCCGGCGGTCGCGATCGGCTGGCATCCGGCCGCGCTGATCTTCGTCGCGCGCGGCACGCCGCCATTTACGCTCGGCGTGGGCGATGCATCGCTCATGTCGTCGGCCGTGAACCGCGACGCGCTGCTGGTCGGTATGGCGCCCGAAATACGGCCGGCCCGCGTCGGCGCGGCGCTACCCGTGTCGGCGGTCGCGCCGGTGGCAGCCGCCGATGCGGACGCCGGGCGTCGCTACGTGCTGTGGGGCGCGCTGATCGTTGCGGTCGGCGTGCTCGGCGCGATCGCGTGGCGCGTCGCGAAAGGCGGCGGCGACACGCGCAGCCGCGACGAGTGACGTCCACACGCATTTGCGAGCCGCTTGACGCGCCGGCCGGTTCCTTGGGCCATCGCCATGCGCGGTCGCACCGATTCATCGAGTGCCCGCGCCCGTCTTTACGTGAAGGCGATGCGACGCGTCAGCGGCGCGAATCGGACCCCGCCCGCCGCTCTCTGGCCACGAAGCGGCCGTGCTGACGCGGTCGCCACGGCGACGACCGGCAACTGGCCGCCCCGGCCGCGCGGCGCGCCGCGAAACCCCCGCCGCGACGCAGGCCCGACTCGCGCCGGCCCGTCGCGACGACGCGCGGCGCCCACGCATGCATGATCCACCGCACGGCCGCCACACGCGCCGCCAGCCGCGACGCCGGCGACACGCGCCGCGCGGCACGTGCAACGGGCCGCTTGCACAGGATCGCGCTGTCGTAGCGCTTGCCGGCAAAGCGCATCACGTCGACCACCTCGAAGCCCTGCGCGCCGTAGAACGCCAGCAGGTGCGAAGCCGGATGCGGCGTATCCAGCGCGAGCAACGCATAGCCGCGCAACGCGGCCCACTGCTCGGCGAACGACAGCAGCAACGCGCCGATCCCGCGACTCTGGCAAGTCGGGTCCACCGCCACCTGGCGCACGCTCGCGACGCCTTCGCGCCGATACAGCGAGCAGGCCGACGACGGATCGGTCGCATACAGCGTGGCCGTGCCGACGACACGCCCGCCGCATACGGCGACATAACACTCGCCCGCTTCCGCGCGACGGCGCGTGACGTCTTCGTCCTGATCGACGCACGTGCAGTTGAGCCCCATCGCACCGAGCCGCGCGAACGCACGATGCAGCATCGGCGTGAGTTGCGCATAGCTGTCGATTGCCGGATCGAAACGCCGGACGATCACCCGATCGGCGCACGCGGAAGGCGGCGCGGCAGGGGTGCGTTCGGCGATCGCGTTCCAGGGTATCGACATGGCCATGCTCCGTGGTGAAGATGCCCGAAGTCTAGGAGCGCGCCGGTCGCCGTCGCAAGAAAAAATGTCGTAAAAATCCGGGGTAACACGGCTGGTGGAGACGGCGAGTACGGTGCGTTTCGAAGCTGTGCGGACGTCATGCGCGAACGCATCGAAGCGCCGATCGTTGCTCGCGCAAGCAACGCACCAAGCGATGAAATCGACGCCCGGCGCGCACGCGCGTTGACACGTACCGCCCCACGCTCCAGACTCGCTGCTCCGTCACCGCATCGCGAGCGCCCATGATCACCTGCTTCCTTCGCTACGTCGTCGATCCGTACAAACTCGTCGAATTCGAAACCTACGGGAAGATGTGGATTCCGCTCGTCGAGCAGTTCGGCGGCACGCATCATGGCTACTTCCTGCCGTCCGAAGGCGCGAACAACATCGCGCTCGCGATGTTCTCGTTCCCGAGCCTCGCCGACTACGCGCGCTACCGCGAACGCTCGAAGGACGATCCGGCCTGCCAGGCCGCATTCCGCTACGCGGAGGAAACACGGTGCATCGTCAGCTACGAGCGCAGCTTCTTCCGGCCGGTGTTCGAGTAACGGACGAAACAGGCGCATCGCCGCACATCGCGCCCCGTTTTCCGGCCGAGGACGAAAAAAAGCCCCGCCAGCATCCGCGCGGCGGGGCCAACCCATGTCAGTAGAGACATCATGGAGGAGACGAGCCCATCTTATCGACCGCGGCGCACCGTCCCAACCAAGCATTTCTGCTATCGATCTGCGCGGCCGCGCACACGATTGCCCCGCCGCGCGGCATATCGATAGAACGAAAAGTCGTTTTCAGAGTGGCGGCGGGGTCGTTACCATCTGGTTTTAAGCCTGTGCTTAGCCGGGCAAGCCACTCCCAGGAGCGCCCCTTGACTGCATTCGATCAACACCGCCGCCCGTTCGTCGTCGGCATCGGCGGGACCACCCGGGCCGCATCGTCCACCGAACGCGCACTGTCGTTCGCGCTGCGCGGCGCGCAAGCCGCCGGCGCGCGCACGCGCCTGTTCGACGGCCCGTTCCTGCATACGCTGCCGCACTACGCACCCGAACACAAAACGCTGACCGACGCGCAACGCGAGCTGATCGACGCCGTGCGCGAGGCCGACGCGATCATCATCGCGACGCCCGGCTATCACGGCGGCGTGTCCGGCCTCGTGAAGAACGCGCTCGACACGCTCGAGGAACTGCGCGCGGACAGCCGCCCGTATCTCGACGGCCGCGCGGTCGGCCTGATCGTCACCGCGTACGGCTGGCAGGCGGCCGGCACCGTGCTGACGTCGCTGCGCTCGATCGTCCACGCACTGCGCGGCTGGCCGACACCGTTCGGCGCAACCGTCAACACGCTGGAAACGCGCTTCGAAAGCGCCGATAGCTGCTCGGATCCGAAGGTCGGCGCGCAACTCGAGACGGTCGGCGCGCAAGCCGCCGAATTCGCGCTCGCGTTCGCGTCGCATCGTGCGGCCTCGCATGCGGCCTCGGTCGATGCGCTCGCGCCCGTGCTGAAGGTCGCCAACCAGTAAGCTCCGCATTCCGCCGCGCCCCTTCGGTCGACACGGTTCGACGCAGGTGCGCGGCGCGTCTTCCGACGCACGGCGATGTGCCGGGCGCGTCCGTCTCGCCGCTCGAACACATCGTTGCCGCGCACCGCCCCGATAACGATTCAGCCCACCGCATGATTTGCATTGGCCGAAAGATTGGTTCACGCGGCCGGCAGGTTTTCGTACGCTGAAAGTCCGAACTTTTTGTGCGCACGCCATGAACCGTACGATCCGCTACAAGGGCTATGAAGTCGCTCCCGCTGCCGCCCGGTTGCCGAACGGGCTGTTCGCCGCCAACCTGACGATCGAACGCGCGAGCGGCGGGCCGTCGCCGCGCTCCGTGTCGTTCGACGCCATCGATTTCTTCTTCGAGGAAGAGCACGCCCTCGCGTACGCATCGCGCTGGGGCCGCCTCTGGGTCGACACGAACGCGTGACCCGCGCGGGCCGCGTGCACATGGCCGCCCGAAAATACGCGATGACGGAAGCTGTGCCAGAATCTTTCGATCCGTAATCGCATAACAATAGCCATGACCGACACGCTGCAGGAAGAGCATGCAGCCGCAGATCACGCGATGCGCAACTGGACCTTCGAGAGGCAGGGTCCGGTCCGGATCGGTTCCGATGCGCACAAGCAGATGTTCTGTCGGATGCTGCTCGACACACACAATCCGTACAAGCCGGCGGTAATCGACTGGCCGGCGCTCCAGCCGGCAGAACTCAGGCGGCTCACGTCGCTGCCGATCTGGGACATCGCGGTGCAAACGGAAGGCCGCGCGTCGATTCGCGTCGCGACCTACGCCGCGACGGTCGACGATCCGCTGTTGCGCCGCGCGCTCGAGATGGACGGCGGCGAGGAAGCCCGCCACAAGGTCGTACTGTCGAAGCTCGTCGAGGCGTACGGTATCCGGCTCGCGCCCGAGCCGGCCTATCCGGCGCCCGCCGATCCCGAATGGTCGTGGATGATGACGGGCTTCAGCGAATGCATCGACAGCTTTTTCGCATTCGGCCTGTTCCGCTCCGCGCAGCGCTCCGGCTATTTCCCGCCCGAGCTCGTCGAGACCTTCGAGCCCGTGATCCAGGAAGAAGGCCGCCATATCCTGTTCTTCGTGAACTGGTACGCATGGTACTGGCGCACGATGCCGTGGTGGCGCCGGCCGTGGTTCTTCGCACGCGTCGCGGCCGTGTGGGTGCAACTGATTCGTGACCGCATGAATATCGCGCGCGGCATCGATGCCGACGGCGCCGCGCGTGACGCGAATTTTCCGGCGACCGGCACCGCCGATATCGGCGATGCGCTGAACCCGCGCGAACTGATCGAGCTGTGTCTCGTGGAGAACGACCGGCGGATGGCCGGTTACGACAAGCGTCTGCTGCGTCCGATGTTCGTGCCGCGGATGGCGCGGCTCGCGCTGCGGTTTCTGAAGAAGTGAAGTCGGGCGCTTGCCGCGGATCATGCGGCAAGCGCCCGGATCGGCCCCCGCCCGTGGTTCGAGTGTGGCGCGCCCGATACATTCGCTCCCTCCCTCTTTTTCCTCGACACATCGAGCGCCAGCGGCACGGCAGACACATTGCCGCACGCCGGATCTGACATTTCAGACACCGCCGCTCCCGCCAACGCTCGATCTTCGACAGCCTGTCGACGCCGCACGGAACACCCGCCGCGTGCGCGCCCGCTCGACTTCCGGTATGCGCGCCGATTCCGCCTCAACACCGACGCCAACGCGATCGTCAATAGGACAAAACCGATAAATTGACGCGAATTGTTTCGTCTGCGTGTCTGTAGCACTTTTTTACAACTTCCACGGCCCGGGCAGCCCGCAACGCCCGTCCCTCGGGCTCCGGCGCCACGCGAAATGCGCAGATCAGCACAAACCAATGCACCCGACATCAGACAAATTCAATTACCAGATAACTAGTAAATACAAACACAAATTCAACACAAACCAAAATATTAATAAGTTAATAAAATATCAATAACATTATACACGGCCCCACCCTCAAACATTACAAACATGAAAGTATTCAATGGTGCGCAAACGTTTGCGCTCCGTTTCGTCTTACTTTTAGGTGGATCGATCGTGTTGCCTATCGCACACAACCATCATAAGCCATTGATTTATATGGATAATTGTCGCAACGCCAACAGTAACACGAACCCTGCCCGGCCCATCCTCATATCTTTGACATTCGTTTCTCCGCAGCACGTCAAAACGTGATGTATTAACCATTTTTTAACTTTAAAAACACTTCATTTATCACTGTTTGTCAATCTACAAAATCCGCCTCCAATAAACTCCGCCCATCAATTTTGAGATTCGCGCGAACGCACGGAGCAATCCTCTAACAAAAGAGACCGGTGTGTGGCGTGCACATTTGGAGGTAGCAGGACATGAACCGCACATACCGCTCGATCTGGAACGAAGCGCTCGGCGCCTGGGTTGCAGCATCGGAAATCGATTCGGCACGGGGCAAGCCGAACAAGTCGGCCGTCGTGGTCGCCGCCGTCGCGGCGCTGGCGATCAGCCTGCCCGGATTGGCCGAAGCCAATACGCTCAACACCCAGCAAACCTGCTTCACCGGAAGCAACAGTGCGGTCGGCCGCGTCAACCCGGGCGGTACGCAAAACCAGGCCGGCGACGGCTCCGGAACGTATTCGGTCGTCGCCGGGTGTAACGCCAACGGCAACGGTTGGACCGGTGTCACGGTGTACGGCTCGTTCGCGCAGGCGACCGGCAACGGCGCCGTCGCCACCGGCATGCAATCGTCGGCCGGCCTCTGGGGCGTCGCGGCCGGCCTCGAAACCACCGCCAGCGGCGCTGGCGCGACCGCACTCGGCTTCGGCTCGACGGCGAACGCACTGAACTCCGTCGCGATCGGCGGCGCGGGCGGCAACGGAACGACGCCGCTGTCGCAGGCAAACTCGACCATCGCATCGGGCGCAGGCGCAGTCGCCATCGGCAGCAACGCAACGAAGGGCTCGCAGTCCGCCGCGTCGGACGGCATCGCGATCGGCGGGCAGTCGTCCGTCGCATCGGCCGCCACGTCGGGCATTGCAGTCGGCCGCGGCGCAACCGTCAACGGTGCGTACGGCATCGCCCAAGGCGACGGCGCGGTTGCGGGTGTCGCGGGGAACACCTCGATAACGAATAACGTCGCAGTCGGGGCTGCAGCATCTTCGACAGGCGCCAATGCAATTGCACTGGGTGGCAGCGCCAAGGCATCCGGGGCCAACAGCATGGCAACCGGCTTCAACGCAAGCGCCACCGGAGCCACAAGTTACGCGGGCGGCTTCGGTGCGGTTGCGTCGAACACGGATGCAACGGCTATCGGCAATCAAGCCACTGCCAGTGGTGCGCAAGACACCGCCATCGGTGTGACGGCCATTGCGACGGGGGGGAACGGGGTCGCGCTCGGCAACAAGGCGGCCGCAACGGCCGGTAATGCAACCGCCGTTGGCGCGTCAGCCAGCGCGTCGGCCGGACAAGCATCGGCATTTGGCCTCGGCGCCAATGCAAGCGGCACGAACGCAACGGCGCTGGGTATCGGAACTGTCGCGTCGAATTTCGCTACGCTGGCTGCCGGCAATCAGTCGACCGCCGCGGGTTCCGCCGCTGTGGCACTGGGAAGTACTTCAACAGCGGGGGCGAATTCGTCGGTTGCAATCGGCGACACCTCGAGCGTTTCGTCGACGGCCGGTTTGGGTTCAACGGCGATTGGTTACCGTTCGACTGTCAAGTCCGGGGTCGGCGCCGTTGCGATCGGCAGTCAACAGACCGCGAGCGGTAACGGCGCGGTGGCGATCGGCGATCCGAACATTGCGAACGGCACGGGCGCCGTGACGCTGGGTGCAAACAACATCGCCGCAGGCAATGCGGCGGGAACGACAGCCGCGAACGGTGCCGTGGCAATCGGCAACAGCAACAGTGCGATCGGCCAGGGCTCGGTTGCACTGGGCAATAGCAGTACGACCACGGCGGCCGGCGGCATCGCGATCGGCGATACCGCAGTATCCGGCGCGACGAATGCACTGGCATTCGGGGCTGGCGCCAATGCGAACGTGACGGGCTCGGTTGCGCTCGGCTCAGGTGCGACCACGACCGCCGCCGCCGGTACAGCGACGGGCGGCACCGGTGCCGTCAGCAGCACGACGATCGGAAGTCAGACATTCGGGACCTATGCCGGCGCGAATTCGGCCACTGGTGTTGTGAGTGTGGGCGCCGCCGGTTCCGAGCGCCGCATCCAAAATGTGGCGGCCGGCTTGATCAGTGCAAGCAGCACGGACGCAATCAACGGCAGCCAGCTTTACGCGGTGGCCAGCACCACGACGTCGAGCATCGTCAGCTTGTCGACTTCCACGTCGACGGGCCTGTCGTCGGCTAACAGCTCGATCACTTCGCTGTCGACGTCGACCTCGACCGGCATCAACTCGCTCTCCACCGGCCTCAGCTCGGCAAACAGTTCGGTTACGTCGCTTTCGTCGTCCACGTCGACGGGGCTCTCGTCGGCGAATAGTTCGATCGCTTCGCTGTCGACGTCGACTTCGACTGGTATCAACTCGCTGTCCACCGGCCTCAGCTCGGCAAACAGTTCGGTTACGTCGCTTTCGTCGTCCACGTCGACGGGGCTCTCGTCGGCGAATAGTTCGATCGCTTCGCTGTCGACGTCGACTTCGACTGGTATCAACTCGCTGTCCACCGGCCTCAGCTCGGCAAACAGTTCGGTTACGTCGCTTTCGTCGTCCACGTCGACGGGGCTCTCGTCGGCGAATAGCTCGATCACTTCGCTGTCGACGTCGACCTCGACTGGCATCAACTCGCTGTCCACTGGCCTCAGCTCGGCAAACAGTTCGGTTACGTCGCTGTCGTCTTCCACGTCGACGGGGCTCTCGTCGGCGAATAGTTCGATCGCTTCGCTGTCGACGTCGACTTCGACCAGCATCAATTCGCTGTCCACCGGCCTCAGTTCGGCAAACAGTTCGGTTACGTCGCTTTCGTCGTCCACGTCGACGGGGCTCTCGTCGGCGAATAGTTCGATCGCTTCGCTGTCGACGTCGACTTCGACTGGCATCAACTCGCTGTCCACTGGCCTCAGCTCGGCTAACAGCTCGATCACTTCGCTGTCGACCTCAACCTCGACCGGCATCAACTCGCTCTCCACCGGCCTCAGCTCGGTCTCGACGAAGACAGACAACCTGGGTAACAGCAGCGCGTCCGCACTTGGCGGTGGTTCGACGTACGACCCGACGACGGGCACGGTCTCGGCTCCGGCGTACACCACGTACAACGCGAACGGCACGACGTCGACGGCCAACAGCGTGGGCTCGGCGATCAACAACATCAACAGCCAGGGCATCAAGTACTTCCACGCAAACTCGACCGGCGCCGACAGCACCGCGACGGGCACCGACGCCGTCGCCATCGGCACCGGTGCCGTCGCCGGCACGAACAACTCCGTCGCGCTCGGCGCGAACTCGGTGACTGCCCCGGCCAGCCCGACGAGCAGCGCGACCGTCAACGGCGTAACGTTCGGCGGATTCGCTGGCGCCACGCCGGTCGGCACCGTCAGCGTCGGCGACTTCAACAAAGAACGGCAGATCACCAACGTCGCCGCCGGCCAAGTAACCGAGACCAGTACGGACGCGATCAACGGCAGCCAGCTTTATTCCGTCGCCCAACAAGTCGGTACCGCGACCAGCGCCATTTCGTCGCTGTCGACGTCGACTTCGACGGGGCTGTCGTCGGCGAATAGCTCGATCACCTCGCTGTCCACTTCGACTTCGACCGGCCTGTCGTCGGCTAATAGCTCGATCACCTCGCTGTCCACGTCGACCTCGACCGGCCTGTCGTCGGCCAATAGCTCGATCACGTCGCTCTCGACTTCGACCTCGACGGGCCTCTCGTCGGCGAATAGCTCGATTACGTCGCTCTCGACTTCGACTTCGACCGGCCTCTCGTCGGCTAACAGCTCCATCACATCGCTCTCGACTTCGACTTCGACGGGTCTGTCGTCCGCCAACAGCTCGATCACCTCACTGTCGACTTCGACCTCGACGGGTATCAATTCGCTGTCGACCGGCCTCAGCTCGACCAACAGCTCGGTGACGTCGCTGTCGACTTCCACGTCCACCGGCTTGTCGTCGGCGAATAGCTCGATCACCTCTCTGTCCACGTCGACCTCGACCGGCATCAGCTCGCTGTCGACGGGCCTTAGCTCGACCGATAGCTCGGTGACGTCGCTGTCGACTTCCACGTCCACCGGCTTGTCGTCGGCGAATAGCTCCATCACGTCGCTGTCCACTTCGACCTCGACAGGTCTCTCGTCGGCGAATAGCTCGATCACGTCGCTCTCCACTTCGACTTCGACCGGCCTCTCGTCAGCTAACAGCTCTATCACGTCGCTCTCGACCTCGACCTCGACGGGTATCAATTCGCTGTCGACGGGCCTCAGCTCGACCGATAGCTCGGTGACGTCGTTGTCGACCTCCACGTCGACCGGCCTGTCGTCGGCG